>JAWWCR010000033.1:0-33808 GCA_033720355.1 Gemmatimonadota bacterium | reverse complement strand
GACCATGAACGAGCCGCGCTGCTGGAGGATGTTCACCCGGAATCGCGCGAGGTCCTGGAGCTCGTACGCGAAGTCGAGGTCCCAGATCTCGTCGATGCGGCGACGGAAGGTCTCGTTCGGAAGCAGCTCGAGCGCGATCTGCCGCGTCTCGTCGGGCGTGAACGGGGTCTCCGACAGCGGAACCAGCTCGTTGTGGATCCGGGCGCGAAAGACGTCCTTCGCCTTGATGTGGATCGACTGCGCGCCCCGCGCGACCGCAGCTCGAATCAGGCGTTCCATCAGTTGCATGGCTAGCGCGCTCCGTGTCCGCTTCGTTCTCGCCCTCGTCCGGCGTGTTCGGCGCGTGACGCCAATCGCCGGGTCGTAGAGACAGCAAGCGGTGCAAGGCGCAATCGGCGTTCCACGCGACGGTTGCGGAATCGGGGGGGGTCACGGGCGGACTCGCGAGCCGGCGGGGGCGTGTCCCCGCTCCGCTCGCCGCTGAGACGGGTGGAGCCGTGCCCGGCCCTCGCGGCGGCAACCCCTTGTCTGACAGGCTCTTACGCGAGTCGACCCTCGGGTGCGGCCCCATCGCCGGCCGCGGCGGCCCGCGCCCCGACGCGTCTCGTGGCCTCCCCTTCGGCTCGACACGCGTCGGCGGCGGGGGTCCCCGAGGGGAGGCAAAGCGCCACGCGGGCATGGTGTTGCGCGAGAAGACGATCGGCGCCCCGCCGCCCGACCGTCAACCCCTTGCGGCCACTCGGGTTACGGCCAGTGACGGGCGGTCGACGCTGACGGGCCGCCCCCCCCGTGGCCTACTCCCCGCCGGCGAGGGCGGCGCGGCCCAGGCCCATCCGTTCGAGCACGTGCGCGATGGTCCGCTCGGCCACAGCGGACGCCCGCTCGGCCCCCGCGGCGAGCATTTCCCGAACCCGTCCGGGGTGCGTCCTCAGCTCGTCCGCGCGAGCCCTGATGGGCGCGAGGCTCTCGTTCAGGTTGTCCGAGAGCCGGCGCTTGCAGTCGACGCACCCGATCGTCGCCGTCTGACAGCGGATCTCGATCTCCTCCCGCTCGCCCTCGGGCGTGAAGAAGCCGTGGAGGGCGAACACGTTGCACACGTGCGGGTTCCCGGGGTCGTTCTTCCGCACGCGGGCGGGGTCGGTCACGGCCGCGCGCACTCTCGACCAGGTGTCCTCGGGGGTGGTGAGCAGCGGGATGATGTTGTCCATCGACTTCGACATCTTCGCGACACCGTCGAGCCCCAGAACCCGACCGCCCTTCCCGGTGAGCGTCTCCGGCTCGGGGAAGTACTCGCCGAAGCGCGCGTTCCACCGACGCGCGATCTCGCGACTCAGCTCGAGATGCTGCCGCTGGTCCTCGCCGACCGGGACGTACTCGGCGAGATAGAGCAGGATGTCCGCCGCCTGGAGCACGGGGTAGTTGAGGAGCCCCGCGTTCACCGACTCGAGCCCGGCCGACTTCTCCTTGAACTGCGTCATCCGGGAGAGGTCGCCCAGCGGGGTCACGGTGTTGAACAGCCAGGTGAGCTCGGTATGCTGCGGAACGTGCGACTGCACGAACAGCGTGCAGCGCTCGGGGTCGATCCCGCTCGCGATGAGCGACACCGCGAGGTCGAAGACACGGCGCTCGAGGTCCTGCGGGTCGTAGTCACGCGTGATCGCGTGCAGGTCGACGATGCAGTAGAAGCACTCGTAGTCTTCGACCATCTCGGCCCAGCGACGGAACGCACCGAGGTAGTTGCCGAGATGCGCCTCGCCCGTGGGCTGGATTCCGCTGAAAACTCGCTTGCGCTGGCTCATGATCCGCGTAGTATCGCCGGACGCTCCGCTCGATGCGACCCCGCTAACGGACGACCTGCCCGATCGATACGATGCGACCCGCCGATACGGCGTCCGATGACGACCTCATGTCCGTCGCTCTCGCGGCGGCCCGGGCAGCCGCGGCCCTTCACGTCGAGACGACGGGGACCCTCCCTCCATCCCGCTGGGGCGAGAAGGACCCATCCGACTTCGTGACCGAGGTTGACGAGGAGGCCGAGCGTCTGATCGTCGCGGCCATCCTCGAGCAGTTCCCCACGCACAGGGTCCTCGCGGAGGAGGGCACCGGGTCCGCCGCCGGAGACCGCGAGCCCGGCGTGCTGTGGATCATCGACCCGCTCGACGGCACCACGAACTGGCTGCACGGATACCCGGAGTACGCCGTCTCGATCGCCGCGCTCGATCGGCGCGGGCTGCGGGTCGGCGTGGTCATCAACTCGGCGCGAGGGGAAGAGTTCGTCGGCGTCCGGGGGGCCGGCGCGACGCTGAATGGCAAGCCGATCCGCGTCTCCGCCGTGTCCGAGCTCCGACTCGGTCTCATCGGAACCGGCTTCCCGTTCAAGAAGACCGAGCTCATTCCGGGCTATCTGCCCGTCCTCGGCACGGTGCTCGAGCGGACGAGCGGAGTGCGACGGGGGGGGGCCGCGGCGCTCGATCTGTGCCACCTCGCCTGCGGGCGTCTGGACGCCTTCTGGGAGCACTGGTTGATGCCGTGGGACGTGGCCGCGGGCGCCCTCATCGTCGCGGAGGCCGGAGGCACGTTCGGATCCCTCCCCGTGGCCGAGGGACATCCGCTCGCGGGGCCGGCGCGAGGCGGAGCCGAGACGGCCGCGGTGTTCTTCGAGGGCCGGGCTCAGGGCATGGGGGCGGGGTCTCCCGTCGGGTTCGAGCCGCGCCCCGGCGCGTTCATGGCCGGCAACGGTCTCGTCGACGACGCCTTCGAGGAGTTGCTGCGGACGCTGCTCGGGTGAGCTTGCCCGCCGCTTCGATCGCGAACGCCCCGACGGCTCAGCCCGCGGCCCTCCGCTCGGCCAGCCGTTCCTCGAGCGCGTCCGCCAGGGGGGCGGCATCGAAGCGCACCGGGTCGGTGACCGGAAGCCCGGTGACCTCGCGCGCTTCGTCCACGGCGCGCCGCGCCGCCGCCTCGTCGAGCTCGTAGGTCGCCAGCGACACGGCGACGACGCGGCCCGCGACCTCCGGACAGATCCACGAGAGCGCCTCCTCGTAACGGCTGGCGGCCACGTCGGGCGGCGGCAGCACGACCCAGTCGTGTCTCCCGCCGAACACCCGCGGCCGACTCGGCATGCCGCACAGGATCATCGCTTCGGGCATCGTTCCGTGCAGGAGACCCAGCGTCACGCCGGCGTAACCCGGGTGCATGAGCGACCCCTGCCCCTCTACGAGGACGATCTCGGCATCGCCGGCCGCCTCCAGCGTGAGCCGCTCGGCCGCGCCCGAGATGAAGTCCGACACCACGGCATCGACCGCGATGCCCCTCCCCGCGATCAGGATCCCGGTCTGCCCGGTCGCGGCGAACGCCGCCGCGACGCCCCGCCGCTCGAGCTCGCGACGTACCTCGAGCGCGGTCGTCATCTTCCCGACATTGCAGTCGATGCCGACGGTGAGAACCCGCATCCCGCGCGTCTCGCGGGCGCGTCCGGTTCCGACGACCAGGTCGCGCGGCGGCTTCCGCAGATCGAACAGTCTCACCCCCGTGGCACGCGCGCGCTCGGAGAGGGCCGGGTCGTCGGCCAGAGGGGTGTGGAGACCGCTCCAGATGTCGAGCCCGGCGTCGATCGCCCGCTCCAGGGTGCGACGCCAACTCGCCGGGAGGACTCCTCCCTGGGGGGCGATCCCGATCAGGACCGCATCGGGAACGGGCCGGATCTCGAGCGCCGCGTCCAGCGAGCCGACGACAGGGATCGATCCCCCGAAGCCCACGACCTGCTGCGCCGTGGACCCCGCGAAGCGCGAGTCGACGATGGACGAGACGCGATCGGGAAGATAGCGGATCGCGGAGCTGGCGGTCTTCGCCGATTCTACGCCGAATGCCCCCTCGGCGAGGATCGTGAACGCAGAGCCGCGATCCGACTCCCCCGTCGAGTCAGCCGTCCCTGCGCTCCTCTACTGCCTCGACTTCGGTGATCTCGACGACCTCGGCGGTATCGTCCTCGTCCCCGTCGTCGCCGTCGTCTCCCGACGCCATCAACTCGGCCTCGGGGATCCCGTCACCGGCCGTGTCCTCGACCGGCTCGTCGGGCGCCTCGAGCGCCTTCGGCTCTTCGGGCTCGCCCGAGGGCAGAAGCCCCATCTGCGACTTGAGCTCGAGGAGCCGCTCCTCGACGGCGGCGTCGCCGCCCGCCTCGAGCTCCTTGAACTCGTGCACGAGCGTGTCGCCCGACAGCTCCTCGGTGACCTCGGCCGTGGCGATCGCCTTGCGCTCGGCGGACTCGATCTTCTCGGCCATCTGATCGAAGGCCCGGAAGGCGCTCTTGTCCTGGAGCCCCGCCATCGTGTCGTGGATCCGCTTCTGGGCCTCGGCACGCTTCTGCTTCGCGATGAGGAGGTTCTTCTTGCGCTTCGCCTCCTCGATCTTCGCGTTCAGCTGCCGCAGCGAATCCTTGAGGCGCTCGGTCTCGTGGCGGTGCTTCTGCCACTGCCCCTCGAGCTCCACCGCGTGCGACGCGTGCTCTTGGCCCCGGACGAGGGCCTGCTTCGCCAGATCGTCCCGGCCCTCCCGAATGGCGAGCCTCGCGCGGCGTTCCCATTCGTCGGCGCTCGAGCGCTCTTCCTCGTACTGCGCTCTCAGCTTCCTCTCGTCGGCGATCGCGACGGCGACTTCCTGCTTCGCCTGAGCGAGCTGACGGCGCATGTCCTCGATGATCTGACCGAGCATCTTCTCCGGGTTCTCGGCCCGGGCGATGAGGTCGTTGATGTTCGATCGGATCAGCCGCGAAAGGCGGTCAATGATGCCCATTTATCGGCCCCTACTCAGTGATCTCGAGAGTGAGTTCCGGCAGATGCGCGGTGATCGCCAGCGAGAGGCTCTCGAGCGATGCGCGAAACTCCGAAAAGTCCAGGTTCTCGAGCTCGAGCGTGTCGCTCAGGATCACCTCGCCATCCTCGAGCCCGTAGGCCCCGTGGACGAGGTCCACCGCGTTGAGCTCGAGCAACCTGCGATAGAGCTGTAGTTGATCTTCGTCGTCGATCGGGAGGTCCCTGATATTCGCCCGGAACACGACCACGGGTGGCTGGAAGTTCACGACGATCCCCCGCCGATTCCGCTCCTCCGAATTCGAGAGCACGAGCCAGATCCCGTCCCCGATCTCCTGAAAGTCGACCTCGCTGCGGATGAGGAAGCTTTCGACATCTTCTCGAGTGACCATCGTTGTCCTCAGGTTTACGGGTCCGACCTCAGCCGCCCGCGGGATCGCTCCCGCCGCCGGTCGATCTGCCCGACCCCTCCAGAAGCCGCGTCATGAAGCGCTGCTCCTCCGAGAGCCGCTCCACCTCGCCGGCCAAATAGTCCACCTGCTCGCGGAGGCGGGCGACTTCCCCGTCCTCCACCGGCGGAACGGCCGGCTGCTGGGCACGCTGATCGAGGTACTTCGAGACGATCTCGCCGCCCGTCACGAGTCCCACGATGACGATGATGAAGAAGAAGACGCTCATCCGGTTCTCGTGATCCGCCGCCTCGTTTCGGCGGCCATTCTTACGACGGCCCCGCGACACTTGTTTCGCGGGGGTCCGCTGCGAGGCCGGTACACTACGGGTGGGCCGACGAGTTCGTCAACGCGAGCGACGGATCACGTCGGGAGGCGGACGACCACATAAGCAGAGGGGCCCGGCCGAAGCCGAGCCCCTCTCACCCACAGGACTTCACGCAGGAACTACCCCGGGATCACATCCCGTCCCAGTAGACGTCGTGACCCGTCCACGAAGCGGAGGTGTTCGCGCCACCGCTGCCATCGGCCTCGGTCGCGTTGTCCTCGAACGCCTTCAGGATGCAGTACCTCGTCGCCACACCGGCGCCGGGGTTCTTCTCGAACACCGTGAAGGTGAACGAGAAGTTCGGGCCCGTCCCGAGATCGATCTCGTCGATGTTCGCATCGGGCGCCGTGAAGGCGATCTCGTCGACGCCGTTGCAGACGCCGTCACCACCGTCGAGGTAGCCCTCGGCCGTACCACCGGACAGACCGTTGGCGTCGGTCGCGGTGCCCGCGAACGTGAGGTCGACCGCCGCGAGGTTCAGCGCGTTGACGCTCGGCGGCGCCACCGTGGTGAGCGAAACGGTCGGCGGCGTGTTGTCGACGACGTAGTCGGTGTTCTCGACGGCCGCGATGTTGCCGGCCTGGTCACCGATCATGATCTCGGCCGACCCGTCACCGTCGTTCGCCGGAAGGTCGAGACCGGTGCAGTAGATCTCGGTGACTTCCTGGCTGTCCTCGGCATCCGTGGCGCCGCTGTTGATCGAGCAGACACCGTCGGGCGAAGGCGGCAGTGTGAACCCGCCGAGCTCGTTGTCGAGGTCGATCACGGTGACCTCGTCGTCGAACGCGCCGTTGGCGCCGTTTCCGTTGTCGGTGTTGTCCCAGTCCACACCGGACTCGTTGTCCGAGACGCGGATGTGAACCGCCACCGGGTTGCCCTCACCGGCCGCCGAGTAGATCAGCGCGTCGCCCGGCCGTACGCGATCGATCACCGGCGCCGTCTTGTCGACGTCGAACCCGACCGCGTCGGTGCACGGAACGCACGTGGCGAGCTCGGCGCTCGTGGCGTTCTCGGTGTTGCCGAGCTTGTCGGACCAGCTCTCGAGGATCAGCCGGACATCGCCCCCGCCGTTGGTCTCGTCGAGGTCGGCGCCCGTCATGATCGTGGTGCCGGCTCCGCTCCACTCGACCAGGAAGCCATCGAACACGGCCTCCTCGAAGGCGAGGTCGTCGGCCATTCCGACACCGAGGTCGAGGTCCTCGCGGACTCCGAACACGGTGCTGCCGTTCGCCCAGTCGTTGACCGGATACTGGTTGACCGGGTTGTCGAACCGGTCGTCCTCGAAGCTGAAGTCGGCCGCGACCGGCGTCGGAGGCTCGAGGAAGTCGAAGTTGAACGTCTCGTCGTTCGTGACCGTGCCGTTGTCACAGTCGAACAGGACGTCCATGACTTCCTGGTCGTTGTCCGAGTCGTTCCACGGCAGCGTGAAGACGTAGTAGTTCGTCTCCTCGTCGAGCGACGCCCTGTCGTTGCTGTTGGACAGGTCGAAGCCGTCCGAGATCGTGCACGTCGCGTTCGGCGCGGTCGTCGAACGCCACACCGGCTGCCAGACGATCTCGCAATCCGTCTCACCGCCCCACCAGTCCTCGTCGGCGGCATCCTCTGCGGTGTTGCAGCTCCGGACGAAGATGTCGCCCGGGTCGTCGCCGTTGTCGAACTGGAGCTCGAGCCCCTGAGTCGCGACCGTGGTCCCGCCCGTGGCCCGCATGTGGGCGGTCACCGTCGCCGGCACGTCATCCTGTACCGGGAACCCGTCGACGAAGCCCTGCGAGTCGCAGATGCCCGTCTGGATGAAGTTGTTCACCGAGCCGCAGACACCCTCGGAGTCGTAGCTCAACACGGCCGTCTGCGGATCCGCAGAGCCGCTGAGCGACACGTCCGAGGAAGGCGCCAACGCGCCGGACCCGGCGAACGACTGGCTCGCGATCTTCACACCGTCCAGCTCGACCCAGACTTCCTGGAGCTGGTTACCCGACCCCGGCTCGGCGCTGATCGTGAAATTGACCAGCCCCACAACCGCGTTGGGGTTCACCGGCGTGTTCAGGTTGCCCTGCGTCACCGACGTGATGACGATCGAGGGCTCGACCTGCTCACCAGGCGGTGGCGGCGGCGGCGGAGTCGGCGCTGGCTCGACAATGCTGATGCTGTCCTGGCACGCGCCCACCGCCAGCGCCGCAAGACTGGCGACCAGCAGACGTTGTGTAACCTTCCTCATTCATTCCTCCTCAGGGATGAAGTCCTGCGGGTGGTGACTGACACGTGCTCGCGGTCCCGAGGCCGCCCGTACACCCAATTCCGAATGCACCACACCCCCGCCCCAAAACGGGCTGATTATACCGGGACCCCTGAAAACGGTCAAGAGTCGTTCGGTATCCTGCGTTACAAGGTGATCCGCATGTCGGGACACCGGTTCTGGCCGATCCACCCTGACTGCGAGTCGTCGCCCGATCGATTGTCGATCAAGCCTTCACCTTCCTGACTGCCGCTTCGCCGGTCGGAACCGGTCAAGCCGCGAGACCGCCAGCTTAGGACTGCCGCGGGCCTGAGCGTCGAGTATCGCACCACCCTACTCGATCGTCAACCCCGCGAGCCGGGACGTCCCGGCCTCAGCTCCCGGCCCGTAAGCTCCGCTGCGAGGCCGGGTTGGCCGTCGCGACCGACTGTCGGGGAAGCGAGGACCACTGCCAGGTGGTGCCCCGTGTGGCTCCCCTTCTCGCCGGCCACTGCCTCGGGGGGACCCTGAGCAACTACCGTGCCGCCCGATGCCCCGCCTTCCGGCCCCATATCGATGATCCAATCCGCCGTCTTGACGACATCCATATGATGCTCGATCACGATGATCGTGTTGCCTCGATCGGCGAGTCGGTGGAGCACGTGGAGAAGGAGGCGGACATCCTCGAAGTGGAGGCCCGTCGTGGGCTCGTCGAGGATATATAGGGTACGGCCCGTCCCCTTCTTGGCCAGCTCCGTGGCGAGCTTGACGCGCTGCGCCTCCCCGCCCGACAGGGTGGTCGCGGGCTGTCCCAGGGTCACGTAGCCGAGCCCGACGTCGGAGAGAGTCTCGAGCCGTCGTCGTACGGCGGGCACCGGCTCGAAGAAGTCGAGCGCCTCTTCGACGCTCATCTCGAGCACATCCGCGATGCTCTTGCCTTTGTAGAGCACTTCAAGCGTTTCGCGATTGTACCGGCGGCCCCGACAGACATCGCAAGGAACGTACACGTCCGGCAAAAAGTGCATCTCGATCTTGACCAGACCGTCGCCCCGACACGCTTCGCACCGACCGCCCTTCACGTTGAAGCTGAACCGGCCGGGCCTGTATCCCCTTATGCGCGACTCGGGAAGACGGGCGAACAGATCGCGCACCGCAGTGAACATCCCGGTGTACGTCGCCGGGTTCGATCGGGGGGTCCGTCCGATCGGGCTCTGGTCGACGTCGATGACCTTGTCGATCAGATCGATCCCCTCGATCCGCTCGTGGGCCCCGGGGACCAGCTTGCTCCGGTAGAGCTCTCGGGCGAGACGCCGGTAGAGGATCTCCTCGACGAGCGTCGACTTTCCGGACCCGGACACGCCCGTCACGCAGATGAAGAGCCCCAGCGGGAACTCCACGTCCACGGCCTTCAGGTTGTGCTCGCTCGCGCCGCGCACCACCAGCGACCCGGCTTCTCCCGGCGAGCGCCGCTTCTCGGGAACGGCGATGGACCGATCGCCCCGGAGGTAATCGGCCGTGAGCGACCCCTCGCTCGCCAGGAGCGTATCGACATCGCCCGAGACCACCACGCGGCCACCCTGTCGTCCGGCACGCGGCCCGATATCGACGACGTGATCCGCCCGGCGGATCGTCTGCTCGTCGTGCTCGACGACGAGGACGGTGTTCCCCATGTCGCGCAACGCGAGCAGCGTGTCGAGCAGCCGCTCGTTGTCGCGGGGGTGCAGACCGATGGACGGCTCGTCGAGGACGTAGAGGACGCCGACGAGCCGGCTGCCGATCTGGGTCGCGAGACGGATACGTTGCGCCTCGCCCCCCGAGAGCGTCTCGGCCGATCTCGATAGCGTCAGGTAGCCGAGACCGACCCGCTCGAGAAACTGGAGTCGCTCGACGACCTCCTTGAGGATCGGGGCGCGCACCTCCGCCGCGGTACCGCCCGCCTCGCGCGCGTTCGCGAGCCACTCGCCCAGCAGCGGGCCGAGATCCGACACCGCTCCGTCCACCACCTCGTGGAGACGTGTCCCCTCGATCGTCACGGCGCGGCTCTCGGGCCGGAGCCTCGCCCCATCGCACGCCCGACACGTGGAGAGCGTCATGTAGTCGTCCAGCGAGGTCCGAACGCTCTCGCTGCCGGTCTCGTGGTAGCGTCGGAGGACGGCCGCGAGGGCGCCTTCCCACCCCACGTCCGAATCGCCGTAGAGAATCGCCTCCTGCTGATCCGGCCCGAGCTCGCCCCACGGGGTGTTCAGGTCGAAGTCGTACTTCTTCGCGAGCCTCGGCAGCGTATGTCGCTTCGCACGGCCCGATGGCGTACCGAGCGGCAGAAGCACGCCCTCGAGAATCGAGATCCGGTCGCCGCCCACTATGAGCTGGGCGTTCGGCTCGCGCTGGACGCCGAGGCCGTCGCACTCCGGACACGCGCCGTACGGTGAGTTGAAGCTGAACTGTCTCGGCTCGAGCTCGGGGATCGAGATCCCGCAGGCCGGACACGAATACTGCTCGCTGAACAGGTGCGCCTCCGGGTGCGAGTCGTCCCGTGCGCTCCCCCCGGAGTCCCTGGGGCCGTGCAGATCGATCTCGACGATGCCGTCCGCCATCCTCAGGGCGGTGGCGATCGAGTCGGCGAGCCGCTCGCGGTCGGACTCGCGTATCGTCAGCCGGTCGACGACGACGGCGATGTCGTGGTTGCGGCGACGATCCAGCGACGGGGGTTCGGAGAGGTCGACGAGCTCGCCATCGACCCGGGCCCGCACGAACCCCTGGCCGAGGGCGTTCTCGAACAGGTCGCGGAACTCGCCCTTTCGACCGCGGACGAGCGGCGCCAGCACCTCGATCCGCGCGCCCTCGGGCCAGCCCAGCACGCGGGCGGCGATCTGCGAAGCCGACTGCGCGCGGACCGGGCGCCCGCAGTTCGGGCAATGGGGGGTACCCGCCCTCGCCCACAGAAGACGCAGGTAGTCGTAGATCTCCGTGACGGTTCCGACGGTCGAGCGCGGGTTGCCACCCGCCGTCCGCTGCTCGATCGCGATCGCCGGCGAGAGTCCCTCGATGGAGTCGACGTCCGGCTTCTCCATGACGCCGAGGAATTGCCGCGCGTAGGCGGAGAGCGACTCGACGTAACGCCGTTGACCCTCCGCATAGATCGTGTCGAAGGCGAGCGATGACTTGCCCGAGCCGGAGAGCCCCGTGACGACGGTCAGCGCATCGCGGGGGATCTCGACGTCGATGTTCCGGAGGTTGTGTTCGCGGGCGCCGCGGACGACGAGTGCGTTTCGATCAGCCATAGCCGGGCATGGTAGAGGCGGGCGGCGGCGGCGGGCAACCTGGCTCCGCCACCCGGCTCAGCCGCCCCGGCGCCCCCCGGGGTCGGAGATGCCGGAGGATCGGAACGCCGCGATCAGAAGCCCCGCCCCGATAGTGGCGGCGGTCCCGACGAGGACGAACCACGGCCATGCCACGGCGGTCCGCGCGGCCGCCCAGACGATCACGACCACGGCGATCCCGGTGACCACGGCGGCCCGGGCGGCGAAGGCGTCGGCGCGCGGCGCGAAGCGCGCGAGTGCGAATGCGCCCAGGAGGGCCCCATAGATCATCGAGGCGATCCCGAGCGACACCTCGACGGCCGTGCTTTCCCGGCTGAGGGGGATGAAGCCGAGCGCCGCGACCACGAGCAGGATCGCCCATCCCCAGGTCAGGCGCCGGCCGACCCGGAGTATGTCCCCCTGCGTCGCCTCGGGACGCGAGGCGCTCCAGAAGTCGTAGGCGCTCGCCGATGCGAGCGAGTTGATCGAGCTCGACAGGGTGGACATCGCCGCCGCGAAGACGGCAGCGATCAGCAGACCCCTCACACCCGTGGGCATCGCATCGACGATGAAGGTCGCGAAGATCTCGTCGGACCGTTCGAACGCGGCGCCCCCGTAATAGGCCCATAGCCCGAGCCCTACCACGAGAAAAAGGGCGAACTGCGCGAAGACCGCGATGCCGCTTCCGATGAGGGCGCGGCGGCTGGCGGGGAGGTCGCGGCACGCGAGCAGCCGCTGGACGATGAGCTGATCCGCGCCGTGGGATCCCATGCTGAGGAAAGCGCCGCCCAGGAGCCCGGCCCAGATCGTGTATGGCCGTCCGAAATCGAGGGACCAGTCGATCACCGTCAGCTTCCCGGCCGCCGACGCGTCGGCGAGGATCGCCGACCAACCGCCGTCTACGGCGACACCGAGCAGCGCGAGCGCGATGAGACCGCCGGTCAGATACAGCGTCATCTGGACCGCGTCGACCCAGACGACGGCCTTGAGCCCGCCCGCCCATGTATAGACGAAGGTGGCGACGCCGATCACCACCACGGAGACCGACAGCGACCACCCGGTCACGAGCGCGAGGGGGATGGCCGTCGCGAACAGCCGGACCGAGTCGGCGAGGAGCCGCGTAACCATGAAGATGCCCGAGGTCATCCTGCGGGTCCCGACGCCGAAGCGTTCCTCGAGCGATTCGTACGCCGTGCTGAGTCGTCCGGTCTGGTAGGCCGGAAGCAGCCAGAACGCCACGACGACGCGGCCCACGACGTATCCGGCGGCGATCTGCAGGAACGCGAGAGAGCCGCCGTACGCTACACCGGGAATCGAGAGGAAGGTGAGCGTGCTCGTTTCCGTCGCGACCACCGACAGCAGGACCGCGACCCAGGGAAGGTCCCGGCCACCGAGAAAGTAGTCCTCCCCGGTGCGCGCGCCACGCCCCAACCAGGCCCCCCAGGCGGTGACGGCGACGATGTACCCGACGAGTACCGCGAGGTCGACCGGGGTCAGCGCCGCTCCCCCGACTCCATCGACTCGGCGGGCGCGTCGCGGAGATCGACCGGCAGGTCCCGAATCGCGGCGGCGACGGCGTCGTGAACCGCGCGTCGGAGCGGGATGTGGCCGCGCTCCCCTCTCGTCGGGTTCACCCGGTTCGTGAGAAGGACGACGAAGACGTCCCGCTCGGGATCGACCCAGATGCTCGTGCCGGTGAAGCCGGTGTGCCCGAACGAGCCGGCCGTGAAGAACCGGCCCGCCGAAGAGCGACCCGAGGGCGTGTCCCACCCCAGCGCCCGGCTCGATGAGCTGTCGGCGCGGGCCGTGAAGGCGGCCACCGTCGCGGGTCGGGGAAGACCCTCGGGCGCCGGCGTCTCCGGACCGAGCCCGCGTCCCGCCCGCGCGGCGTCGAGGATCCACCCGCCGAACCGGGCGAGGTCGGCCGCGGTCGAGAACAGCCCGGCATGACCCGCCACGCCGCCGAGCGCGTGCGCGTTCTCGTCGTGGACCTCGCCGACGACGTGTCGGTGCCGATAGACCGTGTCGACCTCCGTCGGCGCCACGCGAACCCTGTGCTCCGCCGAAGGCAGGTACCCCGTCGACGACATGCCGAGCGGCCCGAAGACGCGGCGACCGACGAAGACGTCGAGCGGCTCGCCCGTCGCCGTCTCGATCACGAACTGGAGCGCCACGAGCCCGATGTCCGAGTAGACGGTACGTGTGCCGGGCTCGTACTCGAGGGGCAGGTCTCCGATGGCGCGTCGGATCTCGTCGCGACCCGACAGCTCCCGCCAGAAGGGACGGAACGGCGGAAGCCCGGACCGGTGGAGCAACAGGTCCCGGACGGTCACGACCTCCTTCCACCCCTCCGACCACTCGGGGAGCCAGCGCCCGACGGTATCGTCGAGCCCGATCTCGCCGTCGTCCACCAGCGTCATGAGGGCGGTCGTCGTGGCGACGACCTTCGTCAGCGACGCCAGATCGTACAGGCTCGAGTCGCTGACCGCGGGGCTCCCGGCGACGTAGTCGAGAGCGCCGTAGCCGCGCGACCTGACGAGCCGGCCGTGCCGCCCGACAGCGATCGCCGCGCCGGGCGTCACCGAGTCGGCGATCGCGCGCTCGATGATCCGGTCGACGAGGGCCAGCGCGTCGCCGTCCATCCCGACGTCGGTGGGGTCCGCCACGAGAGCGTCCCGCGTCGTGGACGTGTCGCGCTTCGGGGTCCAGACCCCGTCGCGACGCAGTCCCTCGCCCGCGCGGTCGATCGGCGGGAGGGAGACGGGGAGGCGGCCCCCGATCCGGTACCGCCCGAGGAGTGCGTCCGCCGCCGCCCGCTGCGCCGACGGGTCGGCCCCCCAGGCCACGAGGTACGCGGGCGGGGCATCCACGGTCGTGAGCAGATACGGGGTGGTGAACGAGAGCACGGTCGCAGGCACGCCCGCGAGCGCGAGCCGCGCCAGAAAGACATCGAGCGGGAGGTCGGCGGCGTCGTCCGGCGCAACCGGGGTCGCGTAGAGCGAGACGACCACGTGGTCGGCCTCGAGCGCTCGCCCCAGCAACCGTTCATAGACCGACTCGGCGTCGTGGGTGCCGAGCCGCGCGCGCATCACCTCGAGGGCCTCGCCGAGCCGCCCGTCGAACGCCCGGCCGGCCACCACGTCGCCGGCCGCGGCGAGCGATACCGAGAGCACTCGACGGGTCTCGAGCGTGTCGAACGGGACCCGTCCCTCCATGTCGCGGACCAGGGTGATCGATCGACGCGCCACACTGTCGGCGAAGGACATGTGCGCCTCGGTGCCGACGACGTCGGTCACGCGCCCGGGGTCCACTTCGCGGCCCTCGTGCAGCCCGGCCGCCGCCTTCATGGAGAGAACGCGTCGCACCGATTCCTCGACCCGTCCGGCCGTGATCCGACCATCCTCGACGGCGGCCACGACGGCATCGATCGCGGCCGGCGGGTCGGTGGGCATGAGGAGGATGTCGGCGCCGGCCTCGAGCGCCCTGACCGCCGCCTCGCCCGGGCCGTAGCCGTCAACGATGGCGCCCATATCGAGCGCATCGGTGATCAGGACCCCATCGAAGCCGAGGTCGCCCCGCAGAAGCTCGGTCATGAAGTAGGGGGACAGCGTGGCCGGGGGCGCCCCCGCGCCGAGGATCGCCGGGGCGGCCACGTGCGCGGTCATCACCGCGTCGACCCCGGCCTCTATGGCCCGCCTGAACGGAACGAGCTCGATCGCGTCGAGTCGCTCGCGGTCGCCGGGGATGACCGGCAGCGCCTCGTGCGAGTCCGTCGCCGTGTCGCCATGCCCCGGGAAGTGCTTCGCGGTCGTCATGAGACCGGCGTCCCGCGCCCCGCGGATGTACGCGGCCCCGAGCTCGGCGACCACGGCCGGATCCTCTCCGAACGAGCGCGTATTTATGACGGGGTTCTCGGGGTTGTTGTTGACGTCGAGGACCGGCGCGAAGCTCAGGTGGACGCCGAGCGCGCGGGCCTCGATCCCCGTGATGCGACCCGCCTCGTACGCCGCACCGACATCCCCGGCGGCGCCGAACGCCATTGCCGGGGGCAGCCGGGTCGCCCCTCCCATGTCCATCCCCGACGGGAGCGCGTAGATCCGTCCCACCCGATAGCCGACGCCCCACTCGAAGTCCGCGGCCACGAGCAACGGGACTTCCGTGAGGGTCTGGAGGCGGTTCAGCCGTGAAACGTACGCGTGCGGCGTGCCGAGCGAGATGACGATGCCGCCGATTCCGTGGTCGGCGACCAGTCCCTCGATCCTGACCATCTCCTCGTCGGTCGCCGACGCGTAGCCGCCGCTCATCCACACCATCACCAGCTGTGCCACCCGTGCGCGAAGGTCGAGCCGGTCGATCGTGAAGTCGACCCATTCGTCGGGGGAAAGCGCGTTGCCGCCCCCCGGGTCGTCGAGCGGCGACCGGGCAGCGCCCCCCGCCGTCGCGCAGGCGGCGAGCATCACGACCGCCGCGGTCGCTCGCAGACTCGCACGAGCCGCCGGGCCGGCGTCGGCTCGCTTTCGGCGCCCGCGGGCCCCCGGTACCATCTCGTTCATGTCTCCCATTCGGTGGCAAGCTACGAGACGGGGCGCGGGACTGATACTCGCGGCAGGAGTGGCCTGCGGCCCGGCCGACGGCGGTGCGGCGGGGGGCGGTGAAGCGAGCGAGGCGGCGGCGGACGCGGTCGAAGAAGGGTCCGCCGACCCGACCGTCGTGCTGCCCGGGATCGACGTGCTGATCCGAGACTCGCTGCACCTGGTGGCGGGGCGGCGGGTCGGGCTCATCACCAACCGCAGCGGGGTCGCCCGGGACGGCCGGAGCTCGATCGACGTCCTGCACGGACACGCCGACGTCGAGCTGGCGGCCCTGTTCGCCCCTGAGCACGGGATCCGGGGCACCGCGGCGGAGGGCCAGCGGCTGGACGATTCCGTCGACGAGGGGACGGGTATCCCCATCCACTCGCTCTACGGCGAGACCTTCGCCCCGACACCCGCCATGCTGGCCGGGATCGATCTCCTGCTCTTCGACCTCCAGGACATCGGCGCCCGGTATTATACGTGGGTGTCGACCATGGCGTACGCGATGCGCGCCGCAGGCGAGAACGGGGTGCCGTTCGTGGTGCTCGACCGGCCCAACCCGATCGGGGGCGCGGTGAACGGGCCGGTGCTCGACCCCGAGTTCGCGACGTTCGTGGGGCTGTACCCGGTCCCCGTGCGTCACGGGATGACCGTGGGCGAGCTCGCCCGTCTGTACTCCGGCGAGTTCGGGATCGACGTTGACCTGACGGTCGTCCCGGTCCGTGGCTGGACACGCGATTCGTGGTTCGACGAGACAGGTCTCCCGTGGATCGCCCCTTCGCTCAACATGCCGACGCTCGAGAGCGCGGCGCACTACCCGGGGACTTGTCTGTTCGAAGGGACCGGTCTCTCGGTCGGCCGCGGGACACCCAATGCCTTCCAGCAGATCGGTGCTCCGTGGCTGGATGGCGACAGCCTCGCCCGCCGGATCTCGAGTTACGAACTGCCCGGCGTGTCGGTCGAAGCCGTCCGTTTCACACCGGAGAGCCCGAGCGACGGCAAGTGGGGCGGCGAGGCCGTGGACGGCGTTCGGCTGACCGTCACGGACCGCGCGACGTACAATCCGGTACGCACGGGGGTGGCCCTCCTCCTCGAGAGCCGTCGTCTGGCCGATGACTCGTGGGAGTGGAACGAGCCGCACTTCGACCGGCTCGCCGGGAGCGACACGCTGCGGCTCGCGATCGAAGCGGGACGCTCGCTCGATGAGATCACGGCCGCCTGGGAGGCGGATCTGCAGTCGTTCCGGGAGCTGCGCGAGCCTTACATCCTCTACCGCTGAGGGGCGACCGGGGCGGCTGCGCGACCCGCGGACCCCGGCGACCTCCTACGCCGGGACGAGGATCCGGCCGCGTCGCTCGTCGATCTCCGCCTCGATCGGGGTCACTCCGCGCGGCTCGCCGTCGATCTGAATCGCCATCGGAGGGTCCGACTCGATCCGCACTTTCTTGGCCTGGAGGAAGATCATCCGGTCGTCCCCCCCGAACTGCTTTCGCGCGACGCGCCACAGGATCCGCGCGACCTCGGGCAGGTTGCGAGGCGCGTAGATCGCGACGTCGATCAGCCCATCGCTGTACGATGACTCGGGCGCGACAGTGACCTCCATGGGCAGGGGCCCGGCCCCGAGCTGTCCGGCGTTGGCGAGCAGCACCATCGACGCGCGGACGAGCACCTCCTGGTCGTCGGCGACGATCCGGAAATCGGCGATGGGCGGCGTAATGAGATTCTTGAGCCCGCTGTAGAGGTACGCCGCGAAGCCCAGCCGGCTCTTGAGCTCGGTGGTGGCCGAGGCCATCACGTCGGCGTCGAGCCCCGCGCCCGCGATGAGCGCGAACTGCTCGCCGTTCGCCCGACACAGGTCCACCTCCTTGACCTGACCCTCGACCGCGATGCGGACGCTGTCCTCGAGAGAGCTCGGGATGTCGAGGTTGAGCGCGAGCTGGTTGCCGGTGCCGAACGGAACGATCGCGACGGGGACGCCCGACCCGGCCGTTCCCTTGAGGGCGATCCCGACGGTCCCGTCTCCCCCCACCGCGGCCACCGCGCGAAACCGCCGGTCCGCGGCCTCGCGGACGATGCGGTAGGCCTCGTCGGCGTCGGCCGGCTCGACGATGTCGAAGGGGACCGACCGGGCCGCGAACGCGCCTCCCAGCCGACGGCGCAACGCCTCCGGGAGACCGCCGCTCGCGTTGGGATTGACGAGCACCAGAATCCGTTCCGAGTCGGGGAACGGATACGGCGTCGGTCGGGCGATATCCGGACCGCTGATCGGGATCTCCGATTCGGGAGTAATCACGGGGGGACGTTCACCGCGCGACACTCGCGACGCAAGCACCGGCTCGTCGGGTCGCGGGCCGTACGCCCGGGTCGTCGGCTAATAGGCCCACTCGCGGTACAGGAAGAGCCCGAACGTCTGCACGTCCTGGAAACCCGAGTGATCGAGCCCGAACAGCCGGTCGTCGAAACGGCTGGACACTTTCGCCTCGAGCGACCACACGGGGGTGAACCGCCACTCCATGGTGGCGCGCGGCAGCCCCCCTCGCAGCGGCTGCTGGAACGTGAAGAAGACCTCCTCGCTCGCGTACCACCCGAACTCGACGGCCGTCATGTCGAAGAGGTTCTCCGACTGGGTCGCGCCGCCGACCGGGGTACCCGTCGACGTGAGGTTGAAGTAGGAGAGCCCCGTCGAGCCGACCAGCGCCGAAGACAGCCCCGAGCTCAGCGTACCCAGCAGCGTCTCCTGAAGCAGTCGCTGGCCGAGCTGCGAGTCGCCCGACCCGACGCACGGCGAGCCGACGGCCAGGAAGCACAGCTCGTCGGTCTCGCTCATGGGAGGCGTGCTCGAGATCTGGAGATTCGTGTTGAGCAGCGTCCCCCCGATCTGCACCGTGATGAACACGGGTCCGTCCGTCGTGCGGTTCCGGTACTCGGCGGCGATGTCGAGATTGGGGTTGAACTCCGGGGTGCCCGCGAACTGAATCGTCCCGCCCGTGATCCGAAGCGCCTGCACGTAGGGCGGGATCCGGTCGAATCGGTAGGTGCCGCGAGGCAGCTCGACGGTCCCGCGGATGATGAGCTCATCCCGCGCCTGGTCCAGGTGCACCTCGAGCCCGTCCGCCACCATCTCCACATCCATCGCCTGTGAACGGAGCCACAGATTCGGGCCGAGATCGATCTCCGCGTCGACCACCAGGTTGTCCATGAAGTCGTTGCGGAAGCGGTCGAGAAGCTGCCGGTCGCGCACGGACGCGGAGTCGAGGAGCCGGTAGAAGGCCGGGTCGCTCAGATCCAGCACCTGTCTCTCGCGCATGAACTCGTCCTGGCGGATGTCTCCTTCCTCGAGGGCGAACTGCCCGGTCAGGTGGGGGGCGCGGTAGCGGCCGCCCAGGTGGCCCGTTCCGTGGACCGCGAGCTGGAGGTCCCGCCGGGCCACGGCCTGGAGATCGTTCGCCTCGAGCTCGAGGTCGAGCGTCGGGTCGGTCAGCGAGCTCAGGTCGAGCGTCCCGGTCACGCGTCCGGTCCCGCCGCTGGCCGATGCCAGGGTGATCTCGTCGAGACGGGCCTCGCGACCCCGGAACGTGGCCGCCCCGCTCACGTCGACCAGCCGCACGCCGAGATCGGGGATCCACGCGGTGCCGCTGCGTACGCTCAGGCTCCCCCCGTAGCGGAGCTCGCCGGGCTCTCCAGTCATCGTAAACGACCCGACGGCGACTCCGTCGATCTGCTCGAGGCCCCGAAGCCGCAGCTCGAGCAGCTGAAGCGGGAGGCTGTCGGCCACGATCCTCAGATCGAGGGGCTCGGGGAGGAGCCGCTCCTCCACCTGTCCGAAACCGAGGTCGGCGAGGACGGTGCCCTCGAGCCGGGCGAGCGGCCGTCCCCCGCGCGTGAGCTCCACCGAGCCGCCGAGCGACCGGTCGTCGTAGTCGAACCGCGCGTCGAGCGAGGAATAGCGATGCTCGCCGACCGCCGGGTCGACCACCCGGAAAGTCCCCCGAAGCGTCGGGCCGCCGAGCGTCCCCCCGATCGAGCCGGACCCGGAGAGCGTGCCTCCGACCGTCGGCCGGTCGGACCACAGGTACCCGAGCTGTTCGATCCTGACGCCGGTCAGCTGGACGGCGAGGTCGCCGCGCCCCACGGTTCCGACGGAGCCGTCGGCCTCGACGCGCCCGAGCGCACCGGTGACGGCGAGCCCCTCGACGAGCAGCAGCGAATCGGAGTAGACGATCGTCGCCGGATCGACGAGGGCGGATTCGAGCTTCGCGAGTCGCAGCCTCGCCCGATCGAGCCCGACACGGTAGCCCAGCGAATCGGCCGTGACAGCGCCTGCGGCCTCGATCTGCACGATCGAGTCTCGACGGGCATAGGCGGAGGTGATGTACGCGCCGGTCTCGGGTCGCTCGATATCGACGATCAGCGAGTCGAGGGGGATGCCGTCCACCAGCGCGCCCGACACCGTCAGCGCCGCGTCGAGCTCCTCCATGGTGGGTGGCCATCCCACCCGGATCCGCGCGGAGAGGGAGTCCGCGCCCCAGCGCGCGTAGCGTACACCGTCCGCTTCGACCGCGCCCTCGATCGAATAGTCGTCGAGCGTGCCCGATACGGTGCCCGTCGCGCGGGCCGACCCGATGAGCCCCTCGACGCTCTCGTCGGGTGCGGGCTCCGCCACGGCCGCGGCGAAGCTCGCGAACAGCTCGTCCTCCTCGGCGCCACCCGGAATCCCCTCGGCCACCCACCGGTTCAACTCGGAGAGGTCCGCCGCCTCGACGAGGAACTCGACGGTGCCCGCCCGATCGGCGGCCAGACCGAACTCTCCGCTCCCCGACACGGTCGCGACGTCCGATCGCAGGATCAGCGTATCGATCCGCGCGAGTCCTTCCTCGACGTGGAAGCGCGCGACGCTGGCATCGACGTTGGCGAGATCGAACTCGGAAGGCAGCACCTCGAGGTCGAAGGTCGCGGTGAGGGTCGCGGGATCCACGCCGCGACCTGTGACGCGGCCGCGGAGCGCGAGCCGCGACCGTGGCGCGCCCTCGATCCACTCGTTGACCGCGATGTCCGACGCCTCGAGAGTCGCGTCGTAGCCGGGTTCCTCGGTATCGAGGGCGAAGACGCCCTGTACGTCGAGCAGACCACGGGGCGTCGTGAGATCGGCGTTCACCGTGAGGCTCGCGAGACTCCCGCTGGCACGGATCGGCCCGCTGACGCTCCCCACCAGCTCGAGGTCCGGGAGCCACGGGCGGACGGCCGCGAGAGCCAGCGGCGCCGCCTCGATGGACAGATCGACGACCGACCCTCCTTCGAAGTCGACGGTTCCCGTGCCAGAGAGAGCCGAGACGTCGCCCTCGGGCGTGATGTGCGACACGTCGCCCGCGAACGACAGGGCGCCCCCACCGGGTCGATCGATCGTCGCCGATCCGCCGACGCGTCCCGGCAGGTCGACGTCGAGTCCGAGCGCCCTGGCCCAGCGCGGCTCGAAGCCGCGCAGGAGGAGGCCGAGCTGTCGCACCGGGAACGGGTCGACGATCCCGACTCCGCCGGAGACCTCGAGGACCGAGGGGTTCGCCGACCCGCCCACGTCCTCGAAAGTCAGCTCGCCGTCGATCGTCATGCCCTCGATGGGACCCGACCCCGTCAACCGCCCGGTCACGTCGCCGTCGATCACCGTCTCGCGCCCGAGAACTTCGTCGAGCCACGAGAGTCGCATCGGGTCGAGCGTGACATCGAAGCTCTCGAAGCGGGGCGCGTCCGTGACCGCCAGAGTGAATCCGCCGCCGATCGCCGTCTCTCCGCTGGTCACGGACGCGTCCGAGACATCGATGATCGTCGTCGTGCCGCGCGATGCGAGCGAGACGTCCATCGACCCGCCCCCCTCGTCGGGCAGGGGAACGGGAAGCCAGGCGATATCCTCGAAGGAAAGCGGGCTCGCTTCGAGGTCGACGTCGAACCAGAGGGGCTCGCCGGCGACGAGACGGGCGCCACCGGCGATGCTGGAGCCGACGGTACGCAACCGGTCGATCTCCACCCGGATCGTGTCGCCGAACGTGGCATCCCCGCTGAACTGCTCCACGTCGAGCGGCTCGGCGACCATGAGCACCCGGCCACTCACCTCCTCGAGCGCGACACGGAGCGGACGGGGCGGGTCGATCAACCGCAGGAGGGGAAACCGACCGCTCAGCCCCTCCACGCGGTAGACGTGCTCCAGCTCGCCCGATTCGTTCTCCTCCGAATACCAGATCGAGCTCGCCGCCTCGGCGAGGGCCAGTTCCCTCTCCCGTCCCTCGAGCCCCTCCGTCCACGGCGTTCGGACCTCGAGCACTCCATCGCGAACGGTCGCGTCTCCCATCACCAGCCGGAGGGGGTTGCTCGTCGGCCCGACCTCGACGGAGTCGGCGACGGCCGTCGAGTCGGAGGGCGCGGCGACCGCTGCCGAATCCGCGTCCCCGGTCGCGGGTCCCGCCGCGGACTCCGCTCCCGCGAATATGCGCTCGAAGTTCCACACGCCATCCGTGTCGACGTCCAGACGGATCTCGACGTGCGCGGCGTCGAGTCGGCGCACCCGGATCTCCCGCCGCAGCATCATCAGGGGATCGTACTCGACCGACACCGTATCGAGCGCGACGAACGTGCTCCCGTCCGGCCCGAGGATCTCGAGACTGCTCACCACGGCGCGGGTGAGGAGGTTCCCTCCCAGCACGGGTCCGATCCGGATCTCCCCGTTCACGGCATCCTCGAGGGCGCCCTGGATGAGGACGACGGCGGCGTTGCGGCCCGTCGCCGTCTGGGTGAACTGGAACAGGGCGAGCGCGAGCGCGAGGCTGATCAAACCGAGAGCGCGGCCCACCAGCCGGGCGCGCCGACGACGTCGGGGGTCACGGCGCTCGGGCCCCGAATACCCCTCCGTATCGACAGCCTCCGACTCGTCCGGGGCCGCGCCGTCGGTCGGCCCGGAACCCGGCGAGGCGGGCCGCCCGGACTGATCGTCGCCCGTGCTCAAAACGCCTCTCCGATCGAGATGTGGAACTGCAGGCGGCGCCAGAACTCCGTGAGGAACCCGGGGTCATCGTACCCGAACGGATCGTAGAAGACCGGTTCGGCGAGCTCCACCAGGCTCCCGTTCGCGAGCGACACGACGACCGGCAGATTCTGACCGCCCGTCGGGTTGTACCCGATATCGAGGCGAAGGGGCCCCACCGGGCTGGAGAACCGCACACCCACACCCGGCGTCCACGTGGGCCAGTCGAGCGCGTCGAGACTCTCCCACACCCCTCCGCCGTCGACGAACAGGACGAGCGTCCACTCCGGGGCGAGGTATCTCCTCAGCTCGACGTTGGCCTCGAAGCTCGCGTTGCCGCCCTGGGGGCGCTCCTCGAACCGGCCGGGGTCCTCCATGGCGATGCGGGCGGCGCAGATCTCGAGGAACTCGTCCGGGCAATCGCGCATCTGGTCGAGCGAGAGCACCTTCGGACCCAGCAGGTTCTGCCCGAATCCGCGCACGCTCTGCGAGCCACCGGAAAAATAGCGTTTGGAGGGGTGGAGGACAGCGTCTCCGCCGTCGGGCGCGGCGGACGGTACAGGTCCCCCGGTCGCCTTCACATAGCCCCCGTGCAACCTGATCCCGACGACCGTTCCCGGCTCGATGGTCTCGAAGTCGGCCGCCTGTCCGGTGACCCGATAGTAGCGGTACTCCGAGCCCGTCCACGACGCCGCTCGCTCGAGATCGACCGTGAAGTAGTGGCCGTTCGTCGGCTGCAACGGGTGGTTCGTCCGGTTGAGGACCCACCCGAGCACGACGGGAGCGAGCCAGCTGGCCTGGGTGACGGTCGCGATGTCATCGGGCGTGCAGAAACCGAACGAGACGCAGAAGAAGATGTCGGCCGACTGCTCGTCGAAGCCGGTGTAGGACGGCTGGTAGCCGAGCGTCGCCGTCATCCCGCGCTTGATGTTTCGGCTGACGCCGAACTCGGCGCCGATCTCCTCGCGGATATACACGTCGGGAAACGTCTCCCGTTGCCCGAACAGGCTCGCCCGGAACGCGTTTCGACCGGAGAAGAAGACGGGGATCGTGAGCTCGGCGCGCAACAGGTAGTTGAGGGTCCTGAAGTCGGGCGACGTGCCGACGCCGCCGCACGGGAACCCGCCGCCGAGTTGCTGAGCGAAGATGTTGTCGAGCCGCGCGGTCACCTGAAGCCGCTTCGCTCCCCCGAACAGGTTCCGGTTGGTGAGCCGGGCCTCCGCGCGCAGGCACTGATCGGTGCTCCACCCGAAGCCGCCGCGCGCCGTCCGGAAGCGGCCCGGCGTGATCGCCACGTTCAGGTCGACGATCGAGTCGCCGGCGACCGTCGGCTGAATCGACGCGAAACGGATGGCGTCGACGCCGAACAGGACCTGCTGGCTCTCGTCGATCAGACTCTGTCGGTAGATGTCGCCGGGACCTATCCGCATGAGCGACCGGACGACGTCCTCCCCGATCCCCTCCGCCCCCTGGACGGAGATCTCCCCGATGCTGAACCGCGGACCCGAATCGACCATCAGATTGACGCGGGCGCCCGCTCCGGGCGGACGCAGGAGGTCTTCGAGGATCGTCGTCTGGATGTAGCCGCGCTCTCGAAGCGCCGACCGGAGGCTGTCCTTCCCGACGGCCAGCTCGACCTGGTCGAATCGGTCGCCGGGTCCGAGCCCTATGAGTCGGGCGACCTCGGCCGAGTCGAGCCGTTGCGGGACGCCCGTGATGCTCAGGGAATCGATCAGCGTGGGCGGCCCCTCCTCGATCCCGAAATGGATCCACGCCTTCTCGCGGCCGCGCCGGATCTCGCTCGTG
Organism: Gemmatimonadota bacterium; assembly: GCA_033720355.1. Lineage (GTDB taxonomy): Bacteria > Gemmatimonadota > Gemmatimonadetes > Palauibacterales > Palauibacteraceae > Palauibacter. Next base: position 9,320 of record JAWWCR010000033.1, on the reverse strand, counting down.
GCCGAGGCGGCGAAGAACCCGCGGTCGCGGTAGAAGAGCTGGATCCGCAACTCGTCGTCCTGCACCGCGAGCGAGTCGAGATACTCGCGTGAGTGCGCGAAGCCCCAGTCGGATACCGCACAGAAGAGCGCGAGGAGGATCGTCTTGCACGAGGTCTCGCGGGATCGGAGGACGGACTCGATCTCGCTGTCCGAGAAAGCCTCGTTGCCCTCGATGTCGAGGCTCGCGACCTCCGGATCGCGAATCGTCTGCGCGAACGCCCCGGTCGGCCGGCCGAAGAGGCCGACGAACAGAGCCGCCACGCCGACGGCGATGCAGATGCGGCTCCGACCGACAGTCGCGTCCGCGCGCCCGAATCCCATGACGGCCGTCGGGCCTGCTACGAGGCAGCCGTCGCGCGCGTGCCGCTCGTCGAGTCGGAGCCCCGCAGCCTGAGAGCCAGCCACACGCCCAGGGCGATCAGCACGACGCTGATGAGCTGGGCGATGGTGAACGCCCCGAGGAACCGGTCGTCCTTCGCGCGGAAGAACTCGACGATGAACCGCTCGGCACCCGCAGCCGCGAGCCACAGCGCGAACAGCCAGCCCGCCTGGTGAGGGTTCTTCCGGATCCGCCACAGGACCAGGAAGATGATCAACGACATCCCGATCTCATAGAGCTGGGTCGGATGCACCCGCAGCAGCTCGCCGTCGGACACGCTCGCGGGGACGTCGATTCCGTAGCGCCGCAGATTGCCCGCCGTCGTCGGGGGGATCCCGTTCGGAAAGGCGATGCCGACCCAGGAGTCGGTCGGACGCCCGTAATCGTCCCCGACGAGGAAGCACCCCATCCGGCCGACCGCGTAGGCGAGCGCGAGGGCCGGCGCGCACGCATCGGCCACCCACGGGACCGAGACCCCCGCCCGCCTCACGACCCATATGACACCCAGTGCCCCACCGATGAAGCCGCCGTACCACACGAGCCCGCTGCGGGCGACGAGCATCTCGAACGGGGCCGCCGCCGTGCGGTCCCAGTACAGGAGGACGTAGTAGATCTTCGCCCCCACGATTCCCCCGATGAGGGCGCCCATCAGCATGTCCGCGGCGAGGTCCGGCTCGCCTTCCATCCGCACGAGCTCGGCTCTCAACACCCAGTACGCCGTGAGGAAGGACATGGCCATCATCACTCCGAAGGAGGTGATGGTGAGTTCGCCGATGATCGGCAGATTCAGCGTGAGTAGCTCGGGATACACGGTCTCTCCTGGGAGGCTGCGTTAGAACCCCGGCAAGTCGCGTCGCGCGCGACACAGCCCTGGATCCGGGGCGAGCGAACGACATGGCCCCACCGGCGTACACCGACTTCTCATGACCGGCGCGGTGTGGCCGCGCCCACCGGAGCCTCGCTCAGCCCGGGGAACGTCAGACCCGGATCGGCATTGAGGGTCCAGCCGCTGCGCTCGCCCGCCTCGAGCCGGTGAGCCGCGACGGCGGCGATCATCGCCGCGTTGTCGGTGGCGAGCCGGGGGGAAGGTACGAAGAGCGCGCGGTCGGGACCCAGCCGCTCGGCGAGTCGCTCCTGGAGACGGGTGTTTCGCGCCACGCCCCCGCCGAGCACAACGCGCGGCACGTCGGCCAGCTCGACTGCCCGCATGGTCTTCTCGACCAGGACGTCGACGACCGCCTCCTGAAACTCCGCGGCCAGATCGGCAACCGAGTCCTCCAGACGTCCCTCCTCCTCCAGTTCGTCCGCCACGAGGGCCACGGCCGTCTTGAGCCCGCTGAACGACATGTCGAAGTAGGCCGGGTCGTCGGGCCCATCGGTCGTAGAGAGCATCGGACGCGGCAGGGGAATCGCTCCGGCGCGCCCGGCGCGACCCGCGCGCTCGATCTCCGGGCCGCCCGGATAGCCGAGCCCGAGTCGCCGGGCCACCTTGTCGAACGCCTCGCCGGCCGCGTCGTCCCGGGTCGCCCCGAACAGCCGGTAGTCCCCCCACGCCCTGGCCTCGAGCAGCAGCGTGTGCCCCCCCGACACGAGCAGCCCCACGAAGGGTGGGCGCGCATCGGGGTCCTCGAGGGCGGTCGCGAACAGGTGACCCTCCATGTGATGGACGCCGATCACCGGCAGCTCGCGCGCGAACGCCAGCGCCTTGCCCCAGTTCACTCCGACGAGCAGGGCGCCCACCAGACCCGGGCCGGCGGTCACGCCGACCCCCCCGAGGTCGTCGAGGGTCATGCCCGCCTGGTCCAGCGCCAGCGACGCCATCGCGTCGAGGGCCCTGAGGTGGGCGCGGGCGGCGATCTCGGGGACGACCCCGCCGTACGCCGCGTGCGCGTCCTGCGACGCGATCGCGAGCCCGGCGATCGCCCCCCGGCTCACGACGGCCGCGGACGTCTCGTCGCACGATGTCTCGATCCCCAGGACGGGTCCGATCACGATGGCGGTCCGTCCTCCGTCCCGGTCCCGCGCGGACGAATCGTGACGCTCGCGGGATCCGAGACCGCAGTGACCCGCGTGTCGGACGGCACCGCGATGAGGATCGGTGCCGTCCGGGGGGCGGACGGCACGCCGGCGACCCGCACGGACGCCTCGAGGTCCGTCGGCGTGAGGGCCTGAACCGCGCGAGCGGCGCCCCTCACCTCGACGCGGACGACCGGCGGATCGACGTCGACCTGCCCGGCGCCGTCGCCCAGCACGGCGACGCGCACCTGAAAGCGGCGAACGATGACGGAGTCGACGTCCACGCTCAGGCTCACCTGCATCGGCGTGACCGTGAGGGTGCCCGCCGCCTCGGGCGGGATGAGGTCGACGAGCCGTGTCCTGCTCTCGCGGGCGTCTTGCAGCTCCACGCGCTCCGTCGCCACACCCATCACCGGATCGACCACCGACGCCGGTCCGATCAGCCGCACGCTCTCCGGCCGTGCGGTCAGCCGGTAGATCGCGAAGCCCTCGGCCGCGCTCGTGTCGGCGAGCGGGATCACCGGCACCATCACCGAGCGTCGGGGCTCGAGACGCACCGTCACGCGCGGCGGCGTCACGGCGGTCGCCCGGGCGTTGAGCGACCGATCGAACTCCACGTCGTTGACGTCGAGCTGTACCTCGACGACCGAGTCCTGCACCGCGTCGATCACGGTGCGGATGACGGGCACGTTGAGAAGCGCGATGATGTCGCCGCTCCGTCCCTGGAAGATCGTCGTGACCTCCTCGGGCGCGTCGAGGATCGCCCAGGCGGTGTCGCGAACCTCGAACTCGAGCCGGGTGGCGATCGCCTGGTCCTGCGTCGGCTGGTCGGCCGTCACGTTGAGCCACAGAAGCACGGAGAGGACGATCGCCGCCACCTTGTACGGCCACTTCTCCGTGAACAGCGAATGCAGGCTCACCGGGGCCGGCCCCCGGGACGCGGCAGCGTATCGCCCGGCGGCGGCGGAATGTCCTCACCGGCGAGATCGGCCGCCATCGAGTCGGGCGGCTCGCCGGCCACGACGATCGAGACGAAGCCGCCACCGCGCAGGGCCGAGCCGGCCGCGGGGCTCTGCGAGACGACCCGTCCGGGAGCCTGCGGGGCGTCGACCATGTAGCGGATGGCGCCCATTTGCAGCTCGGCCTCTTCGAGAGCCGCCTCGACGTCATCCACGTGCCGTCCGGCCAGATCGGGGACATCGACGATCGGCGCGCCCCGACTCACGACCAGCCGGATGTCGGCGGGAACGTAGACGCGGGTCCCGGGGGGCGGGTCCGACTCGAGCACGCCGGCCCCGCCACCGCTTCTCTCCTGGATCTCGACCTCGAAGCCGAGTCCGCGGAGGAGACGCGTCGCTTCAGCGCCCGCGAGCCCCGCCAGATCGGGGACGATGCGGGCCTCGGGACCGCTGCTGAGCGTCAGCCGGATCGTATCGCCCGGGCGGGCGACCTGCCCGGGTAGAGGCGACTGGGCGACGACGCTCCCCGAGATCAGATCGGGGTGGTGGAGCCTCGTGGCCACCACCGCCGCGAGCCCCTCCTCGTCCAGCATCGCTCGGGCCTCGGTCTCGTCCGTTCCCTCCAGGTCGGGGACATCGACGAACGTGGCATCCGTCGGATCCTCGGCCGCCGGGAACAGCCACGTCGCGGCGAGAAAGTACCCCGCGATGAACATCCCGACGGTCACGAGCGCCGCCCGCCCTACGGGCGTGCGCATACGGTCCATCGAGGGGAGGCGGAAGTCCGGAAGCGCGACCCGCGACCGACCGCGTCGCTCGAAGCTCATGCCACCCGCCTCAGGCACGCCGCGTACGCGCCGTCTGTCCCGTGCACCCAGGGCCGCAGGAAGAGGTCGCCGTGGCGGGTCCTCGCTCCCTCGGGCAGCCGATCCACCACGTCCGGATCGCGCTCGAACCCGGGGTGCAGACTCAGAAACTTCTCGATCTGCATCTCGTTCTCCTCGGACTCGAGCGAGCATGTCGAGTACACCAGTCTTCCCCCCTCTTCCACGATCTCGGCGCACGCCTCGAGAATCCGCCACTGGAGCGAAACGAGCTCACGCAGCCCCTGTTCGTCGATCCGCCAGCGGGCGTCCGGGCGACGCCGCAGGACGCCCGTGCCCGTGCACGGAACATCCGCGAGAACCGTCCCCGCGGCGCGCACCGCCGGCCGGGTGGCGTCCGCGACCACGCGCCGCACCTCGAAGCCCAGTCGCGCCGCCGCCGCCCCGAGCCGCGAGATGCGCGGCGCCGAGATGTCCGCCGCCACGACGAGCCCATCCGCCCGCGCCGCGAGACCCATCGTCTTCGTCCCCGGAGCGGCGCACGCATCGTACACCGGCGGATGGAAGTCGTCACCAAGACAGTCTACCACCGCCGACGCCGCAGGATCCTGAATCACGGCCGGAAGGTGCTCGAGCGCCTCGGCCGGGGTGCCCCGGTCCAGGCGGTACGACCCCGGCCAGGCCGGCAGCGCGGCGAGCTCGAGACCCGCCGCCCGAGCGCGCTCCACGGCGGCTTCCACGTCCGGGGCGAGGACGCGGAGGACGACGGGGGGTCGGGTATTCCCCTGCTCGACGAGCGCCGTGACCTCGCGCTCGCTCCACCGCTCGAGCCACCGCCGGACCAGCCACTCGGGGTGGGACCCCCATGTCGTGAGAAACCCGACCGGGTCGTCTTCCCTGTGGGGGAAGGGGTCGGGCGGATCGGCGGCGGCGGCGCGCAGCACGGCGTTGATGAACCCCGCCGCCCCGCCGTCGCCGGACCGCCGGGCCTGTTTGACCGTCTCGTGCACGGCCGCGTGGGCCGGTGTGCGCATCTCGGTCAGCTCGTAGACGCCCGACCGCAGCCAGTCCAGCACGTGGGGGTCGATGCGCCGGAGCGGCCGGTCCGTCAGCGCGGCGACCCGCGTGTCGAGCCGCGCCCGCAGCCGGAGACATCCGTACGCGATCTCGAGCGCCAGCCCGCGGTCGCGCGCCGGCACCTCGGGCAGCACGGTCTCCGCGGCGCGATCGGCGAACGCACCTCCGCATGCCTCGCCCAGAATCCGGTGAGCGGCGACTCGAGGGTTCACCCGCGCCGCGCCCGGTCTACTCGTCCGTTCCGCCGGGGAGCCCGGCGGTGGGGCTCGACGGAACGGCGTACTCTCGTCTCGGCATCCGGCCGGCCAGCCACGCCCGGCGTCCGGCATCCACGGCGAGCTTCATGGCCGTCGCCATCCCGACGGGGTCGTCGGCCTCGGCGAGCGCGGTGTTCATGAGGATCCCGTCCACCCCCTGCTCCATCGTGGCACACGCATCCGACGCGGTCCCCACGCCGGCGTCCACGATGACGGGCACCTCGAGCCGCGACTTGATGAGCCGGATGTTGAGCGGGTTGAGCAATCCCAGCCCGCTCCCGATGGGGGACGCGAGGGGCATCACGGACGCGACGCCGAGGTCCTGGAGCCTGAGCGCCGTGATTAGATCGTCGTTCGTGTACGCGAGGACGGTGAACCCCTCGCCGACAAGCGTCTTCGTCGCGACGAGGAGCTCCTCGGTGTCGGGAAGAAGGGTGTCGGGGTCGCCGATCACCTCGAGCTTCACCCAGTCGCTCATCCCCGCCGCGCGCCCGAGCCGGGCGAAGCGGATCGCCTCCTCGGCCGAATAGCACCCCGCCGTGTTCGGCAGGAGCGCGAACTCGTCCGGGTCGAGGGTCTTCAGGATGTCGTCCCTGTCCGGATCCTCGATATCCACCCGGCGCACCGCCACCGTCACCATCTCGGCGCCGGAGGCCCGGATCGCCGACAGCATGGTTTCGGGTGTCGCGTACTTCCCGGTCCCCACGATCAGACGGGAGTCGAATTCCCGCCCCGCGATCTTCAACCGCTCCACGTCGACCGCCTCCCTGCCCGCACGTCTAGCCTCCTCCCACGAAATGGACGAGCTCGAGCCGATCCCCGGGCTCGAGTCGAGTATCCGCCAGCTCCGTCCGGCGGACGATTTGCCGGTTGAGCTCGACCACGACGGTGCGTCCGTCGAGACCGAGACCCTTCAACAACTCGATGAGGGTCGCGCCCTCCTCCACCGTGCGCGACCGCCCGTTCACCTCGATCGATATTTCAGACACCCGATCTCCGATTCCCGGGTTGTGGATCATGGTCGCGGACGGGAGTCCCGGTCAGACGATCGACCGTTCGAGCGCGCGGACGAGGCGCCGTGCCGCGCCGACCGGATCCGACTCGTCCCACACCGCGCCGGCCACCACGACCCCGGCGATCCCGGCGAGCGCCAGCTCTTCGATGCGCTCGGCTCCGATGCCACCGATCGCGAGGGCCGGGACACCCGAGGCCGCCGCGACCATCTCGCCGATTCCCTCGACCCCGACCCCGCGTCGGCCGGGGTGCGACGCCGTCTCGTACGCCGTGCCCGCCACCACGAAGTCCGCCCCGGCGGCCACCGCTCCGGCCGTCTCGCCGGGCGCATGCACCGAGGCGCCGACCCATACCCCACTGTCGACCGAAAGGAACCGCCGTACGGACGCGACCGACAGCGCGGTGCGGCCAAGCTGCACGGCGTGCGCACCGGCCGCCAGCGCGATGTCTGGACGTCCATTCACCACGCACCACCCGCCGGAATCGCGGGCCCGCGTCGCGAGCTCTCGCGATACGCCGTACAGCCGACGGTCGGTGAGCCGGGCGCGGATGTGCACCGCGATCGCGGGGCCGAGCCCGAGGAGCGCGAACACGCGCTCGAGGGCACTCGGGTCCTCGGTCTCGCGCTCGGAGACCAGCACGTGGAGCGGCGGCAAGCGGTCATTCGAACCGCGCACCCGCCACCTCCCTGCGGCCACGCACCCACTCCCCGGCGCTCATCCTCCGCTTCCCGGCAGGCCGGACCTCGCCGACCTCGAGCAGCCCCGAGCCGGTCGAAACGAGCAGCGGCTCGCCGGACCCGGCGCGCACGATCGTCCCCGGCGGCGCGTCGCCCGCGGCGGGCTCGTTCCCCGACGGACCCGGTCGCGGGGCGAAGCACTGCACGGCCTCGCCGTCGAGCGTCGTCCAGGCGGCCGGCCACGGGTCGCAGCCGCGGATCCACCGCGACAGCTCGGTCGCGTCGGCGGACCAGTCGAGCCGGGCCGTCGCGCGGTCGAGCTTCGGTGCGTAGGTCGCCGCGTCGTCGTCCTGCGGCGTCTCGACCGCCCGCCCCTCCGCGATGTCGTCGAGCGTCTCGGCGAGCGCGCCCCCGCCCAACTCCGAGAGCCGGGCGTACAGCTCGCCCGCCGTCGTGTCGGGTCCGACCGGGCACCGCGCGATCCGCAGCACCGGGCCCGCGTCGAGCGCGAGCACCATCCGCATGATCGACACGCCCGCCTCGTCGTCTCCGCGGATGATCGCCCAGTTCACCGGCGCGGCCCCCCGCAGCCTCGGGAGGATCGACGCGTGGACGTTGATCGACCCGTGCCGCGGGAGCTCGAGGATGTCCTCGCGGAGCAGCTGACCGTACGCGGCGACCACGGAGATGTCGGGCGCGAGGGCGGACATGGCCCGGACGAATTCGTCACCGCGCGGCCGCTCGGGCTGGAGCACGGGGAGGCCCGCGCTCGAGGCCCAGTCCTTGACCGCGCTCGTCGTCACCCGACGGCCCCGGCCGGCGGGCCGATCGGGGTTGGTGACCACCCCCACCAGCTCGTGGCGGCCGTCCCGGATCGCCTCGAGCGTCGGGATCCCGAAATCGGGAGTCCCCCAGAACAGGACCCTCAGTCCGCGTCTCGCTTCTGCCACTTCCTGAGAAGCAGCTTCCGCTTGAGCGGACTCACGCGGTCTATGAAGAGGACCCCGTCGAGGTGGTCGCGCTCGTGCTGGATGCACCGGCTGAGCAGCCCTTCGGCCTCGATCTCGATCTCGTGCCCGTCCCGGTCGAGCCCGCGGACCACGATCGACTCGGAGCGTTCGACGATCTCGGTGAGTCCGGGGAGGCTCAGACACCCCTCCTCGTCGCGTCCCGACCCGGCGGACTCGACGATCTCGGGGTTCACGAGCACACCGGCTTCGATCTCGGGATCGCGGATGTCGTACACGAAGACGCGCAGGGGCACGCCGACTTGCGGCGCCGCCAGCCCGATCCCGTCCGCGTCGTACATCGTCTCGACGAGGTCCTCGATGAGCCGCTCGAGGTCGTCGTCGAACGCACCGACGGGCGTGGCCTTCTCGCGCAGCACGGGGTCGCCGTACAGCCGGATCTCGCGAACCATGCTACGACGCGGTCGAACCGCTCTTCACGGACCCCACCTTGGACCGCTCCACCTCGATCCTGGTGTCGCCGGTCTTCAGCGTGATCCGATCGTCGGTCAGGTGGACGATCGTCCCGACGATGCCGCCGACGGTCGTGACCTCGTCCCCCTTCTTCAGGCTCTCGACCAGCGACTGGTGGTCCTGCTGCTGTTTCCGCTGCGGCCGGAAGAAGAGGAAGTAGAAGATGGCGATGAAGCCCACCATCATCATCAGCGTCGCCGCCGGGTTGGCCTGCCCGCCCTCGGGCGCGGCCGCGACCAGATCGATGATCAACATGTCCGTTTCACTCCTGCCGGGAGACTGCTCGTGGTCCCTGACTGTCTCCCGCCGGGGCCGAGCCGGAACGATATCGCGCGAGCCATCCGGCGGCCCACGAATCGAAATCGCCCCGGAGGATCGCCGACCGCGCGTGCGAAGTCAATCTGATCAGGAAGCGCACGTTGTGGATCGACAGGAGCCGCAGCCCGAGCGTCTCGCCGCACACGGTCAGGTGACGCAGGTACGCCCTCGAGTACCCCACACAGGCCTCGCAGTCGCACCCCGGGTCGAGCGGCCGGTCGTCGCGCGCGAACCGGGCGGCCTTGACGTTGACCTGCCCGCCCGACGTGAACGCG
>JAWWCR010000032.1:0-33828 GCA_033720355.1 Gemmatimonadota bacterium | reverse complement strand
GACGTTCATCTCGAAGAAGCTCAACAGCGCGCAGTGGATGATCCAGGCGATCGAGCAGCGCCGTCAGACGATGCTCAAGGTGATGAGCTTCATCGTCGACCGGCAGCGCGAGTTCTTCGAGAAGGGCGTAGAGCACCTGAAACCGCTCACGCTCCGCGAGGTCGCCGAGCACATCGACATGCACGAGTCGACGGTGTCGCGGGTGACGAACGAGAAGTACGTCCAGACGCCGCGCGGCGTGTTTCCGCTCAAGTTCTTCTTCTCGAGCGGGCTCTCGACCGACTACGGCGAGGACGTGTCGGCCCGGGGCGTTCGAGAGCAGATCAAGAAGCTCGTGGCCGACGAGGACACGAAGAGCCCGCTGACGGACCAGGCGATCGTCGATCTCCTGAAGGCGGAGGGCGTACAGATCGCGCGCCGCACGGTGGCGAAGTACCGCGACCAGCTCGGGATCCTCTCGGCAAGGATGCGTAAACGGGTATGACCGACGCCGTCGAGAACGACGGGACCGCACGGGCAGTATCCATACACGGACACGCGAGGCCGGAGTCGCCTCGCGTGTCCGTCATCGTTCCGGCCTGGGACGAGGCCGAGAACATGCCGGAGCTCTTCGCCGAGCTCGCCGCGACGCTCGCCTCGAGCGACCTCGACGCCGAGGTCCTTCTCGTCGATGACGGCTCGTCCGACGGGACCCGCGACGCGGCCGTCGCGGCCGCGAGGGCGGCGGGGCTCGGTGACCGCACGACCGTCCTGCGCCACTCGAGGAATCGAGGGAAGACCGAAGCCCTCGTCACCGCCGCCGGGGTCGCCCGGGGCGACCTCCTGGTCCTCTTCGACGCCGATCTCCAGCACGCGACGGACGAGATCCCGCGCTTCGTGGAGGCGCTCGACGAGGGCGCCGATCTCGTGGCCGGGCGGAAGGTCGGCAGGTACGAGAAGCGGTTCGTGTCGGCCATCTACAACCGTCTCGCGCGGACGATCTTCCGGGTCCCCGTGCGGGACATGAACTCGATGAAGGCGTTCCGCGCCGAAGTGCTCGACGGGCTGCGTCTGCGACACGACTGGCACCGGTATCTGGTCGTCCTCGCCCACGCCGATGGGTACCGGGTCGACGAGATCGATATCGAGCTCCACCCGCGTCGCCATGGCGTCTCGAAGTACAGCGGCTACTGGCGCATCATCGTCGGGATGCTCGACCTCGTCTCGGTGTGGGTGCAGCTCGTCTTCGCGCGCAAACCGATGCTCTACTTCGGCGTCACCGGGCTCGCGCTGATCGCTGCCGGAGCCGTGACCGGAGTGGTCGCACTCGTGCTCCGCTTCGGATTCGAGCTGGGCTTCCGCCCGCTGCTGACCCTCGTGACCCTCCTCGTCGTGTCGGGTCTGCTCCTGTTCGTCCTCGGGTTCCTCGCCGAGCTCGTGGCGGGGCTGCGGGCCGAGATCGACGAGCTGCGCCGCGATCGTCGCGAGCCGGAATCGGGCGGGCGGAACGACTGAGTGGTTGACGCGGGAGATTCGCCGGCCGCGGCGGACGGGGAGCGGCGGGATTCGTTCGGCTGGATGGCGCTCGGTCTCGCCGGCATCCACGCGCTTCTCGGCTTCCTGCTGTACGAGCCGACCCTGTTTCCGGGGGGCGACAACGCCGGCTACATGATCCTCGGCGAGGCGCTCCGAAGCGGCGAGGGCTACCGCGACCTCTACCTGCCGGGGGCTCCGCTCCACGCAAAGTATCCTCCGGGTCTTCCGATCCTGCTCGCCGGGCTCGGCTGGTTCGGGGGCGTGCAGCTCTTCAAGGCGGCCATGCTCGTGTGCACGTCCGCGACCGTGTGGGTCACGGCCCGGGTGGGACGCGCGCTGATCGGGACGGGACCCGCCCTCGTCGCCGCCGGTCTGCTCGCGCTCAACCCGACCCTGCTCGAGTACGGGCACTACGTTCTCTCCGAAGCGCCGTTCGTACTCTTCGTGATGCTCGCGGTGCTGGCCACCCGACGCGACGACGGGGTAGGGACCGCGCTCGCGATCGCGGCGGCCGCCGCGGCGTTCGCGACCCGGACGGCGGGGCTCACCGTGCTCGTGGCCCTCCCGGTCGCGTGGGCCATCCGGCGCGACTTCCGTCGTGCGGCGATCGGGGGCGTCGCCGCGCTCGCCATCATGTTGGGGTGGGGACTCTACCAGGGCGCGGCCGCGCCCGAGCAGGCGAGTTATCTGGAGGAGCTCGTGCTCGTCGACCCGTACAACCCCGCGGCGGGGTCGGTCGGGCTCGCCGGTCTCGTCGTGCGGGCGGCCGGCAACCTGTGGGAGTACGGGAGCCGCGTGATCCCGCAGACGCTGATCGGGGCCGAGGGGCCCCCGTCGACGGCGATCGTCGCGCTCGGGCTCCTGTTCGCGCTGGTGGCGCTGCTCGGGTGGGCCCGTCGCGCACGCGATGGTCTCGGCGTCGCCGAAGTGTTCGTCCTGCTGTACGTGGGCTTGATCGCCGTATGGCCCGACGTGTGGACCGACCGGCGATTCCTCCTCCCGGCCGTGCCGTTGCTCGGGATCTTCGCGGTCGGCTACCTGGCGAGCCTCCCCGAACGTGTTCCCGAGCCCATCCGCCGGCTGGCTCCGCTCGCGCTCCTGCTTCTGGTGGCGGGGCCGGCGTTGTGGTGGACCGCGGGGCGCGTCCCCGAGCGCCTCGAATGCCTCGCCCTGTACCGGACGGGGTCGCCGTGCGACACTCCGGCGCTCGCGAGCCTGTACGCCGCGGCGAGCTGGGCCCGCGAGAACACGGCCGAAGACGCCATCATCGTGAACCGGAAGCCGCGTCTCTTCTGGTGGTACGCCCGCCGGCAGGGCGACCTGTACCCGTACTCGCCCGATCCCGCGGTCGTGCTGGGAGCCATGGACCGGATGGGGGCGGACTACGTCGTGGTCGACCAGGTGAGCGGGACTACGGCGCGCTTCCTGATCCCGGCGATCCAGTCGGCGGCGGACCGGTTCGAGCCGGTCTACGAAGGGGGAAACCCGCCCACGTTCGTCTTCCGGCTCCACCCGCCGAGCGCGAACGCGGAATGAGGGTGCTGCACGTCGTCACCGCGTTCGCGCGCGGGGACGAGGACCCGATCACACCCTGGCTCGGGCGCCTGCTCATCGCGCAGCGGACGGCCGGACTCGACGCCCGCGTTCTCGCCCCCACCTACCGGGGCGGGGGCGCGCGCGAGTGGCGTGGGGTGCCCGTGACCCGGTTCCGGTACGCGCCCCGACTCTTCGAGACGCTGACGCACGACGAGACGGTTCCGGATCGGTTGCGATCGCGTCCGGCCTATGCGGCGCTGCTCCCCGGCTACCTGCTCGCGGGCGCCATCGCCGCGGCGCGCGAGGCGGCTCGGGGGCTCGATGTGGTCCATGTCCATTGGCCGGTCCCGCACGCGCTGTTCGGTGCGGCCTCGCGGGCGATCGGTGGCGGCCCGGCGGTGGTCTCGAGCTACTACTCGGTCGAGATAAACTGGATCGAGCGGCGTCTGCCGGCGCTCGCCCCCTTTCTGCGCTGGTCGATCGAGACGGCCGACGCCGTGACCGCGATCTCGACGTCGACCGCGGCCGCCCTCCGGCGATACGTCGAGCGCGACGTCGTCGTCATCCCGTTCGCCGCGGCGATCGGCGACGATGCCGACGCGCCTCCTCCGCGCTCGCGGACCGGCGATGCGCCGTTCCGCATCCTGTTCGTGGGACGACTCGTCGAGCGAAAGGGCGTGGAGGTGCTGATCGAGGCCGCCGCGGCGCTCTCGTCATCGCTGGATCTGCGGCTCGACGTCATCGGGTCGGGTCCCGAAGGGGACCGGCTCGCCGACGCCGCGCGGCGACACGGGATCGCGGATAAAGTGACCTTCCACGGCCGGGTCGGCGAAGCCGGGCTGCTCGCCGCCTACCGGACGGCGGATGTCTTCGTTCTGCCCGCCGTCGTCGACTCGAAGGGCGATACGGAGGGGCTCGGAGTGGTCCTGCTTGAGGCCCTGCGCGAGGGGGTGCCCGTGGTCGCGTCGGATGCCGGCGGGATCACCGACATCGTGCAGGACGGGGTCACCGGGTGGCTCGTGCCCTCCGGCGACGCGGGGGCGCTCGGACGGGCGCTCGTCGCGGTCGCGGCCGATCCGGCCGAGGCCGCGCGCCGGGTCGAGCGGGGGAGGGAGCAGATCGAGCGCCGTTTCTCGCTGCCGGGCATCGTCACCGCCCTCTCGGAGTGCTACGAGCGGGCGCGAGCCCTCCGGCTCGCCGGGCCTCCGGCGGTGTGATGGCGAGCGAGACGCGCCGCCCATCCGGCGCCCCGCGAGGGGCGGCCGGGACGGCCGGGTCGGGGGACTACTACGCCCGTCGGGTCGCGAGCCCCGAGTACCGGGCCAGCCGGGCCGATCGCGCGGAGGTGATCCTCCACCTTCTCCACGACGAGTTCGAGGCCGCCGGACGGATAGCGGATGTCGGGAGCGGGACGGGCATCATGAAGACGGCGCTCGAGATTGCGAGCCGTAAGCCAATAACAGGGTTCGAGTTGGATGTTCAGTTCGTCGTGGACCGCAACCGGGTCGTCGGAGCGGACGCGGTGCGGCTGCCCGTCCGCGACGGGACCTTCGACCTGGTGATCCTGAACCACATCTACGAGCACGTCGGCGACCAGCCAGGTCTGTTTCGCGAGGCATGGCGGGTGCTGCGCGACGGAGGCACCGCCTACGTGTCGGCGGGCAACCGCTTTGCCGTGATGGAGCCGCACTACCGGCTTCCTTTCCTGAGCTGGCTCCCGCGCGGCGTCGCGGACCGGTACCTTCGGGCGACCGGACGCGGGAGCGGGTACGAGGGGGTCGCGTTCCTCACGTACGGACGGCTCACGGGGATCATGCGGGCGGCCGGGTTCGGGGTGCGCGATATCACCGGCAGGGCGCTCGAAGAGCTGCTCGGGCCCGAGAGGGGAGCTTCCTGGATGCCCGCCTGGGCCGTGCTCGAGCGGTTGCCGCAGACGATCCGCGAATCGATGCTGCGGGCGGCGTCTCCGCAGTGGTTCTTTCTTCTCGAGAAGAGGGCCCCGGATGTCTGAATCGACCACGCGAGAGCGCGAGCTTCCGGTCGTCTGGCTGTTTCTGGCCGGCGCCGCCGCGGTCACGCTGTGGTTCTACAGGGACTTCGTGCTCGACCCGGAGCGTCTGATCTTCGGAAGCGACATGCTTCTCGAGGGGTTCCCACTCCGCGGGTTCTACGTGGACGAGGTGCGAGCGGGGCGGGGCGTCCCGCTCTGGACACCGCACGTCTACGGCGGCATGCCGTACGTCGCGCTCCTGCCCGGGCCGATCTTCTATCCCTCGACCCTCCTGTACTTCCTCATGCCCCTGTACCGGGCCATCGGGTGGACCTTCGTCCTCCACACTTTTCTGGGCGCCGCCTTCGCCTACTTCATGGCGCGCTCGTTCCGTCTGCGCCCGTGGTCGGCGGCGGTGTGCGGGACGTCGTTCATGCTGACGGGGTACATCACGTCGCACCTGTTCGGCGGCCAGGACGGCCGCATGTTCGCGATGGCGCTCGTCCCGCTGGCGTTCGGGCTGCTCGAGCGCGGGCTGCGGGGCGGGGAGCTCCGCTGGTTTGCCGGACTCGCGCTCGTCGTGGGCGCCCAGATCTTCACGCCGCACACGCAGGTCATGTATTTCTCGTCGCTGGCCCTGACGGCGTACGTCGCGTGGCACCTGGCCGTCCGGGTCCGAACGGAGGAGGGTGGGGGCGCGAGGTTCGTCCGTCCCGCGGCGCTCGCGGCCGGCGCGTTCGTGCTGGCGGCAGCCGTCGGGGCGGTCCAGTTGCTCCCGACCTTCGAGCTCCTGCCTCACGTCACCCGCCAGGCGACGGAGACCGGGTACGCGTTCGCCGCTTCGTACGCGCTGCCGCCGCAGGAGCTGACCGCGCTCTTCCTGCCCGACCTCATCGGCTCGTTGCCGCAGATCTACTGGGGGTCGAACGGGATCAAGCTCCACACCGAATACATGGGCGCCGTCCCGATCGCGCTAGCCCTGTTCGCGATCGCCGTCGCGGCGCGCGGCGGGCTGGACCGAGACGGGCGCCGGGTGGTGTGGTTTCTGGCCGGCGGCTCCGTGCTCGGCATCCTGTTCGCGCTCGGATCCGCCACCCCCGTCCACCGGATCGCGTACGCGATCGTCCCGATGATCGCGAGCTTCCGGGCGCCGGCCATGATGATGTGCGCCGTCGTCACCTTCGTGGCGCTGCTCGCGGGCTTCGGCTGGGAGGCCGTGCTCCGCGCCAGGGAGGACGAGGAGGGGCTGAGGATCTCGTGGGTGTGGCTGGCGGTCCTCGGGGCACCGATCCTCCTGTTCGCGCTCGCCGGCGCGGTCAACCCCGAGGGGCTGATGCGGTGGGCGCTCCTCGGCTGGTACCCCGAAGGGTGGCCGCGCCAGCCGTCGCCCGGGCTCGCGGCCTCGCTCGGCATCACCGGCCTCATCGTCGTCGCCGGGTTCGGTCTCGCCTGGGGGATCGCGCTCGCCGTCGCGCGCCGTCGGGTCGGCGAGCTCGCCGTGCTCGTCCTCCTTGCCTTCACCGTCTTCGATCTCGCGCGGGTCGGGGGTCGCTACCTGAGCACCGAGCCGGCCGAGGCGTGGCTCGCGGCCGACCCGATCATCGAGACGCTTCGGGAGGAGGCCGCGCCGGGCGAGCGGGTGTGGGCGATCCAGCGCGAGCAGCCCATGTATCGTCCCAACGCCTTCATGTACTACGGGCTGTCCTCGGCGACCGGGAGCCAGAAGTTCGTGCTCGACCCCTACGCCCGCCTGGTCGGGGCCGTGGGGATCGACGACGTCCTCCTGCAACTCGGCGGCGTGCTGGCCCCGCTCCTCGACGCGCGCTGGCTCATCACCCGCACCGAGCAGCCCGAGGGGCCGCTCGAGCTGCGGGCGCGGCACCCCGATGGCCGTCTCCTCTACCGTCTGCGGAGTGATGTTCCGCATGCTTTCTTTCCGGCCTCCATCGACGCGGTGTCGAGCGCCGAGGAGGCGGTCGACCGCACCCGGGGCAACCTCGACCCGCTGGGGACGGCGGTGGTCGAGACGTCCGGGTCGCCGCCGCCGGCGGGCGCCGGGACGGCGGCGATCGTGTCGTACGAGCCCGACGAGGTCGTGCTCGACGTGACGGCCGAGCGCGGCGGTCTGCTCGCGGTGAGCGAGATCCATCATCCCGGGTGGCGTGCGCGGGTGGACGACGCCGACGTGCCGATCGCCCGCGTGAACGGCGCGTTCAGGGGCATCGAGGTGCCGGCCGGCTCGCACACCGTGCGGTTCGAGTTTCATAGCGCCGGCTACACGGCGGGGTTGTGGCTGACCGTCCTCTCGTCGATCGGGCTCGTGGGCTTCCTGGTCGTATCGGGGCTTCGCGCCCGATCCGTCCCCGCGGCGGATCCGGCGACCTGAGCGCCGACCGCCCGGAAGGCGACGCGTGAAGGGCGCGCGCGGCATCGCCGTCGTCTTCCTCCTCGCGGCGGCCCTCGCGCTCGCGGTCTCGATCGCCGGCGGCTGGCAAAGCTGGAGCGACTTGCGCGCCCAGGCGGCCGACTACCCGTGGCGGCTACACGTCGGGCTGCTCGCGGGCGCGCTCGGTTGCGCGACCCTCGCGCTGCTGTGGACGGGCCGGGTGTGGGCGGTGCTGTTCCGCAAGGCGGGAGGGAAGGAGACCGGCGCCGGCGCCGTGGCGGCGTGGCTCGGCTCGAACCTCGGTCGGTATCTGCCCGGCAAGGTGTGGCAGCTGTCGGGGCTGGCGGCGTGGCTCCGCGCGCGCGGGGATTCGGGAGCCGCGGGCTTCGCCACATCCCTCGCTCTCCAGGCCGTCATGCTCGTCACGGGGCTCGCCGTCGGCGTCGTCTTCGCCGGCGGCGAAGCGGCGGGCGCGCTCGGACCAGTGCCGGCCGCGCTCCTGGGGACCGGGCTCCTCGCGATGCTCCACCCCCGGGTCCTCGGGGGCATGATCTCGCTCGGGGCACGGCTTCTGCGTGAGCGCGAGCCTTCCGTCCGGCCGGAAGCGGGATCGCTCGCCCGCGCCGGGCTGGCGGCCCTCGCCATCTGGGCTCTGTACGGCGTCGGGTTCCGTCTGCTCGTCCACGGTCTCGCCCCGGGCGTCTCGCTCGGCCAAGCGGCGGCCGTCGGGATCTTCGCCGCGGCGTACGTGGCGGGTTACGTGGTGCTGGTCGCGCCAGGGGGGCTCGTCGTGCGGGAGGGGGCGCTGGCGGGGCTGCTCATCGCCGCGACGGGGATCCCGCCCGGTGCGGCGGCGGCGGTCGCCGCGGCCGCGCGGATCTGGACGACCGCGGCCGAGCTCGTCGCGTTCGGCATCGCCGCGGCGCTGGCCGGTGCCCGGGGGAGACCGGACGCCGCTCGTCATGCGGGCTCCGCCGAACGCGACTAGGTTTTCGTATGCCAGAAACCCCGGTGGCGACGGGCGTGCCCGACGAAGGTCGACGCGGTCTCGTCGTGCTTCCCACATACAACGAGATCGAGTCGCTCGAGCGCGTCGTGACGCGGGTCCTCGACCAGGATCCGAGGCTCGAGGTGCTCGTCGTCGACGACGCATCCCCGGACGGGACCGGAGATCTCGCCGACCGACTCGCGGCGGAGAGCCCGCGCGTGCACGCCATCCACCGCGAGGGAAAGCTCGGTCTCGGCTCGGCGTACATCACGGGGTTCAGGTGGGCGCTCGATCGCGACTACGAGTGGGTCTTCGAGATGGATGCCGACGGCTCGCACGACCCGGAGCGGCTGCGCGACATGATCGCGGCGACGGACGGCTTCGATGTCGTCGTCGGGTCGCGGTATCTGCGCGGCGTGAATGTGATCAACTGGCCCATGTCGAGGCTGCTGCTCAGCTATTTCGCGAACCGGTACGCGCGGTTCGCGACAGGGCTCCGTCTCGCCGACTCGACCAGCGGCTTCAAGTGCTTCAAGCGTGACGTGCTCGCGGCGCTCGATCTCGAGGATGTCGGCTCGACCGGTTATGCGTTCCAGATCGAGATGAACTTCCGCGCATGGAAGAAGGGCTTCCGCGTCGGGGAGGTGCCGATCGTGTTCGTCGACCGGGAGGCCGGCGAGAGCAAGATGTCGGGTGCGATCGTCCGCGAGGCCATCTGGCGAGTCTGGGCCCTGCGGATCCGCTCGATGTTCGGACGCCTGTGATGGCGAACGGCGAAACTCCCGACTCGCCTGCTCGTGAGGTGCCGGGGTCGACCGAGCTCACATCGCCCTACGGGCCCTTCGGTCCGCGGCGCACCGAGCCGGGGTTCGACTACCGCTCGGATGAGACGCTGGCCGCGCGCCCGCGGTGGAGGCGCGAGTGCTACCGGATCATCTTCGAGCACGACACGCCGGCGGGCCGTCTGTTCGACATCGGGCTCATCATCCTCATCCTCGCGTCGGTAGCCGTCGTGATGATCGAGAGCGTGCAGCCGATCGCCGCACGCCACGGGCGGGCGCTCCGCGCGATCGAGTGGGGCTTCACCGTGATCTTCACCGTCGAGTACGTGCTGAGGCTCGCGTCGGCCCCGAGCGCCTTCCGGTACGCGCGTAGCTTCTTCGGCGTCGTCGATCTCCTGGCGATCCTCCCGACCTTTCTCGCGCTGGTCGTCCCCGGGGGGCAGGCGCTCTCCGCGGTACGCATCCTCCGCGTCCTGCGCGTGTTTCGCGTTCTGAAGCTGGCGCAGTTCATCGGCAGCGAGGTGCAGATGCTGCGCGCGCTGCGCCAGAGCGCGTACAAGATCGCGGTGTTCCTGTTCGCGGTCGTGACGATCGTGGTCGTGGTCGGTGCGGTCATGTACGTGATCGAGGGGGCGGAGAACGGGTTCACCAGCATCCCGCGCTCGGTCTACTGGGCCGTCGTGACGGTGACGACGGTCGGCTTCGGCGACATCACGCCGTCGACCGTGGCGGGGCAGTTCCTGGCGACCCTGCTGATGATCGTCGGGTACGGGATCATCGCCGTGCCGACGGGGATCGTCTCCGCGGAGATGGTGGCTCGCAGGGCCCGGCGCGAGCGCGATCGCGAGCTTCGAATGCAACTGATGCGCGATCTGGAGTGTTCCGGGTGCGGGGCGACGGAGCACGTCGCCGACGGCGTTTTCTGCCGCCATTGCGGCACGGTGTTGCCGACGGCCGGCGACATCGTCGTGCGCGACCGCTGAAACGCGTTCGCCGACCGCCCGCTGGCGGCTCCGGGTCCGACCCGGAAGATTCTCCCCCGGTTACGACGCGAACAGATCGAGACGACGCAGCCTTGACGAATAGACAGCGGGTCCGGGTCCCGAGCGTCATCATCGCGCTCGGGCTGGGCCTCGTCTCGCCGCTCTGCGGACAGAACGGCGGCGAGCGGATCCACCCGAGCCCCGAGCCGATCCCACTCGCTCGCCTGAGCGGGCCGATCACGCTGGACGGCGTCGTCGACGAGCCGGCGTGGGAAGAGATCGCCCCACTCGAGATGATGATGTTCGCCCCGATCTGGGGCGGGGAGCCCACCCAGAACACAGAGGTCCGGATCGGCTACGACGACCGGTACCTCTACATGTCGGGGAGGATGCTCGAGGAGGACGCGAGCCAGATCCGCTCGAACACCTTCTACCGAGACCAGTTCAGCGGCGACGACCTGCTGTCGATCATGATCGACAGCTACAACGACTACGAGACCGCCGTGTGGTTCGTCACGAACCCGGCTGGGGCGCGGTCGGATCGCACGATGTCGAACGATGCCGAGTTCACGGGCGGCGGGATGCCGATGAACTCGGACTGGAACAGCCATTGGGACGTCGCCACCCGCGTGACCGACGAGGGATGGTTCGCCGAGTTCCGAATCCCGTTCTCGACTCTCGGATTCCAGACGGTCGACGACCGGGTCACGATGGGGCTCATCGTGTACCGGTTCATCGGACGGAACACCGAGCGGCAGCTCTTTCCGTCCATCTCGCAGGAGTGGGGCGGGTTCGCGTTCGGGAAGCCCTCGCAGGCCCAGCGGGTCACGCTCGAGCGGGTCGCGCCATCGAAACCCATCTACGTGACGCCCTACGTGCTCGGCGGGCAGACGCGTATCCCGACACTCGTCGAGCCGCCCGATGTCGCGAACGCGGAGTGGCAGACCGATAGCGACCCCACGGCCGAGATCGGCGGGGACCTCAAGTACTCGCCGACGTCGAACATCGCGCTCGACCTGACGGTGAACACCGATTTCGCGCAGGTCGAGGCGGACGATCAGCAGATCAACCTGACCCGGTTCCCCCTCTTCTTCCCCGAGAAGCGGCAGTTCTTCCAGGAGCGCGCCTCGACGTTCGACTTCGGGACGGGCGGGTTCACCGACAGACTTTTCTTCAGTCGACGGATCGGGCTCGAGGACGGCGAGCTGGTGAGGATATATGGGGGTGGCCGCGCCGTCGGCAGGGCAGGGGGGATGGACTTCGGGGTCCTCAACATGCAGACGGCGCCGCTCGACGAGCGCTCCAGCGAGAACATGGGCGTGTTCCGGCTCAACCAGAAGATCCTGAACCCGTATTCGCGGATCGGCGGGATGGTGACCACCCGGTTCGGCGGAAACGGCGAGGACAACGTCGCCTACGGGCTCGACACGCAGCTGAGGCTGTTCGGAGACGAGTACCTCACTCTGAAGTGGGCGCAGACGTTCGACGAGGCGATCGAGGAGGGAGGGGCGATCGATCAGGGGATGATCCTCGCGAACTGGGATCGCCGGCGTGAAGAGGGGTTCTCGTACAACGCCACGTACCGCCGGGTCGGAGTGGACTACCTGCCACGGCTCGGGTTCCAGTCGCGAACCGACTTCGCGTACTACGGTGGCCGGCTGTCATACGGCTGGTTCCTCGGCCCGTCCTCCCCGTTTCGCGACATCACCCTGTCGGGGAACACCGGGCACTTCTACCGGAACGCGGATGGCACCGCGGAGTCGCGGCTCATCAACCCCGAGCTCCGCTTCGAGTGGAAGAACAATGCATCCATCTCGCTCGGGACGAACACCGCCTTCGAGAGCATCCGCGAGTCCTTCGACGTCGCGGGCATCCCGATCGAGGTCGGCGAGTACTGGTTCACCCAGGGCAACCTCCGCATGAGCCTCTCGCGGAGCGGTCTGTTTCGCGGAGACATGAACCTCTCCGCCGGCGAGTTCTACGACGGGACGCGTCTCGGACTGTCCGTGAACCCCGCGTGGAACGCATCGCGCTATCTCGAGCTGAGCGGCGGGTACGAGGTGAACCGTCTCGCGTTCGACGACCGCGGTCTCGACGAGACGACCCACCTCGGGCGGCTACGGGCGCAGATCGCGCTCAACGTGCACCTGTCGCTCGCCGCGCTCGTCCAGTACAACAGCCTCGATCAGCAGACGAGCGTGAACGCGCGCTTCCGGTACCACTTCCGGGAGGGCACCGATCTCTGGATCGTCTACAACGAGGGCTACAACCACGAGCGCGAGAACGGGCTCGACCCGCGGGCGCCGTTCTCGGCCGGCCGATCCCTGATGATCAAGTACACCCACACCTTCATCTTCTAGCTTCCCCGCCCGGCGCGACCGGGAAGCCGGACTCGACCCCTCCCGCCCGGGCATGATATCATCGGCCCGACGGTCCGTTCCGGGATCAACTACAGGGGGCTGGCGGCGTGCACGGGGATCCGATCCTGCTCTTTCTCATCCAGGTCTTCGTCGTGCTCGGCGTGGCGCGGCTCCTGGGAGAGTTGTTCCGCCGCTACCACCAGCCGCCCCTCGCCGGCGAGATCCTCGCGGGCATCATCCTCGGGCAGACGGTCCTCGGTCATCTCGCGCCCGATGCGTTCGCGTGGCTCTTCCCGCCGGACGAGCTCCAGGAGGCCATGTTCGGCGTCACGGCCGAGATCGGGATCCTCTTCCTCCTCCTGGTCGTGGGGCTCGAGGTGCACATCGGCTCGGCGTGGAAGATGCGGCACCAGACGCTCCGCGTGGCCGTCACCGGTGTCGTCGTGCCGCTCGCCCTCGGGACCGCCGTCGCGTGGGCCTTCTACCCGCAGTGGATGGAAGTCCCGGCCCCGCGGCTCGCCTTCTCGTTGCTCGTCGGAGCCGGCGTGGCGATCACCGCCATCACCGTCGTGGCCCGACTGCTGTTCGACCTGAAGATCATCAAGTCCGATCTGGGGCTCTTCCTGGTCTCCGCGATGGCGATGAACGAGCTGCTCGGGTGGGGCGTCCTCGCCGTCGTGCTGGGTCTCGTCGGCGCGGCAGAGGGGCAGGGGGGCGGGGGAACCGGGATCGTCGGGACGATGGTCGGCATCCTCGTGTTCTCCGCCTTCGCGCTCACGGTGGGGCGGCGGTGGACGACGCGGGCCCTCCAGTGGATCGACCGGGCCGGGCTGCCGAGCCCCGCCGTGCCCCTCTCGTTCGTCGTGCTTCTCGGGCTTCTGGGCGGGATCGTCACGGCCTCGCTCCAGATCCACCCCGTCTTCGGATTTCTGCTCGCCGGGATGATGGCGGGCGACCCCGAAGCGCTCTCCGAGCACACCCGCGCGATCATCGAGCAGATGGTCGGGGCGATCTTCGTGCCGCTGTTCTTCGCGGAGATCTGCCTGCGGATCGATTTCGTGAACGACTTCAACCCGTTGACCGTCCTGATCGTCACGGCGCTGTCGATCGGTGGGAAGTTCCTCGGCGCGTGGTGGGGAGCCGCGCTCGCACGGATGCCCGTCCTCGACCGTCTCCCGGTCGGGATCGCGCACACGCCCGGCGGTCCGATGGGCGTGCTGCTCGCCGGGGTCGCGTTCGAGGAGGCGATCATCGGGCCCCAGATGTTCGTCGCGCTCGTCGTCGCCGCGATCGCGTCGTCGCTCTTCGTCGGTCCGGCGTTCAACTGGACGCTCCACCGGAGGGCCCGGAAGGATCTCCAGGCCTACTTCCGCCGCCGCCACCTCGTGTGGCTCGAGGCGGATACGCGGTCGGACGCGATCGAGGCGCTCGCCGACCAGGCGGCCGCCTGCGAAGGGGCGCCGCCGGCGGAGGTCATCTCGGCCGCGGTCGCCGAGCGCGAGCAGGCGATGGGGACCGGCGTGGGCCGCGGGATCGCGATCCCGCACGCACGTCTGCCTGCTCTCGCGCAGCCGGTCGTCGTCGCGGGCGCGTCGCGCGAGGGGATCGAGTGGGACGAGATCGACGGCAAGCCGGCCCACCTGGTCTTCCTGATCCTGACCGACGAGGACGACACCGACACCCAGCTCGAGCTGCTCGCGAAGATCGCCCGCTGCTTCCCGGACGGACAGGCCACACGCGATCTGATCGACTGCGAGACGATCGACGACGTGTGGAAGGGGCTCGGCGTGCTCCTGGCACAGGACACGGCTTGACACATCCGCTTACGCCCCGGCCCGCGTTCACCTTAGGTTGTGCGCCAGGGGAGTAGCCACTCTCTAATCATCCCGGGCCCGTCTCGCTCATGTCCGAATCGCACGGCCAGTTCGAGGAAGCGCTACGCGCGTCCTACCGATTCGAGGGACGGATCGGTCGGGGCGGCATGTCGACCGTTTACCGGGCCCGCGACCTGAAGCACGATCGCCTCGTCGCGATCAAGGCGATGACTCCGACGCTCGCGGCGACGATCGAATACGAGCGTTTCCTGCGCGAGATTCGGGTCATCGCCGGTCTTCAGCACCCGCTGATCCTCCCCTTGCTCGACTCCGGCGACGTCGACGGCATCCCCTATTACGTGATGCCGTTCATCGAAGGGGAGTCCCTGAAGGAGAGGTTGATCCGCGAGCGGCGCCTGCCGGTCGAGGAGGCGCTCCGGATCGCCGGCGATGCGCTCGAGGCGCTCAGCTACGCTCACGACCACGGCATCATCCACCGCGACATCAAGCCGGGGAACCTCATGCTCACGTCGGGTCGAGCGGTCCTCGCCGACTTCGGGATCGCGAAGGCGCTCGAGAGCGCGGGGGGCGACCTGACGGCAACGGGGCTCGCGGTGGGAACGCCCTTCTACATGAGTCCCGAGCAGGTGTCGGGGATGGCTGCCATCGACTCGCGGGCCGACATCTACGCCGTGGCCTGCGTCCTGTACGAGATGATCGAGGGCGAGCGCGCGTTCGGATCGGGTCCGACGCCGGCCGTCCTCGCCCGTCAGTTGTCGGTCGCCCCACCGACCATCTCGAGGTCGGACGTCGCCGACCACGTCGTGCGGGCGGTCGAGCGTGCGCTCGCGAAGGAGCCGGGGTCGCGTCCGCCCACCGCAGCGCAGTTCGCGGAGGATCTCGGCGTCGCGGCTCTCTCGACCGCCAGCTCGGCGTCGCGACAGGCGGTCGGACAACCTGGGGGGATGGCGCGTTTTCTCGGGCTTCGCCCGCGTGTCGCGGCCGGACTCGCCGTCCTGCTCGTCGCCGCGGGTGCGCTGGCCCTCCTGCTGATCCGGGGCGCGGCCTCCTTCCACGTCGCCGATCCACGACGTTCCTTCGTCGTCGTGGGGTTCGACACACCCCGCGCCTCGGAGGCGGAGCGCGAGCTCGTCCTCGACGCCGCTTACGAGATGACGCGTCAGCTCAACGGCTGGGTGTCCGCGAGAGCCACTCCGCAGCTCGCCCTCACCGGCCTCCGGTTCGATCTGGGGCTCGACGATGATGTGCTCGGCTCGCTCGCGGACGGTCTCGAACTCGGACGGAGTGCCGGGGTCGGGACCCTCGTCACGCTGCAGCTGACGATGCGCGGCGACACCGCCGTGCTGGAGGCATCCGCGTACGATACGGAGAGCGGGGACGTCGTCGGAGGTCCTTTTCAGAGCCTGGCCCCCCTGGACGACCCCTTCCGTCTGGTCGCGCCTGTCGCGAACGATCTCCTCGGTCTCGGTGGAGCGCCGCCCGACGTGATCGAGACCCTCCGACGGCAATCCAACGACCTCGAGGCGATTCGGCACTTCCGGCGGGGTCTCCAGGCGCTCCAGCAGTGGGACCTCTCCGACGCGGAGGCGGGCTTTCGCGCCTCGCTGGTGCGGGACAGCGCGTTCTCGATGCCCTACCACTACCTGGCGCTCGCGCTGTACTGGCGCGAGGCTCGGGCGGGCCGTACGGAGCGTCTCGCCGAGGAGATCCAGCGTGTGTCCGGGGCGGCGCGTCGACACCGGTCCGGCGTGCCGTCGCGCGACAGCGCGCATATCGAGGCCTTCTGGGACTTCCAGGCCGGCGAGTACGAGGCCGCCCGGGCGACTTACCACAGGCTCATCGAGCGCGACTCCACCGACGTCTACGCGTGGCTGATGCTGGGAAGCCTCGAACACGAAGACCCGTGGACCCGCACGGTTTCCGGGGGCGATTTGCGTCCCCGCCAGGATCTGAACC
Organism: Gemmatimonadota bacterium; assembly: GCA_033720355.1. Lineage (GTDB taxonomy): Bacteria > Gemmatimonadota > Gemmatimonadetes > Palauibacterales > Palauibacteraceae > Palauibacter. The sequence continues at coordinate 17,497 of JAWWCR010000032.1, read as the reverse complement.
TGGCGCTCCGGGCCTTCAACGAGACGGTTCGTCTGGCGCCCGACTTCCACCTCGGATATGGCCATCTCGCCGACGTGCTCGAGGCGGTGACGGGGCCGGCGTACGACGGAGCCTGTCCGCTCTTCGAGCCTCCCGGCGCCGAGCCGCTCACGCTGTTTTCTCCGAGGAACCCGACGAGCACCATCCCGTTCTGTCCGGTCGTGACCGACTCGGTGCGGTGGCTGACACCGGCGGAGTTCGCGGCAGTCGACCCCGATCGGGCACGTGCGGGGGCCGACAGTCTACTGCGCAGCGGGTTCGCGCGTCTTGGACGCTGGGCGGCGTACGTACCGGATCAGGCCCAGCCGGTCGAGGCGCTCCGCGACCTGAGCCTCGCCTGGCGGCACGCGCTCCTGACCGGGACCGATCCATCTCCGACCAGGGTCGACAGCGTGACGCGGCGTGCCCTCGAGCACGCGCGGCGCGCGATGGAGCTGCGACCGGATACGATCGCCGCCGACTTCGCGTCGCTCGGTCTACTCAACCTGGCGGTCGGTGGGAGAGAGGCGGCCCTCGAGCTCGCCGAACGCGCCCTCGAGCTCGCCGATGCCGGAGGCCGGCTGGGAGGCGCCATCGCCAACATCTACTTCGACCGCGGCGATGCGACGCGCGCCACGCGAGCTCTTCGGATGAGCTACACCCCCGGCAGCATGAGCGTCGTGGGGCCCGATGGCGAGGATCTCTCGTTCGCCGGCATGGAGCCGGCGCTCGCCCGACTTATCGCGCTGGGCGCGCTGGGGGTCGAGAGCGCGGAAGTGGACGAGATCGTTCGCGACATGCGGGCTCGCTGGGCCGAGCTGTACGACGAATCGCAGGAACGGGCGCTCCGGCGTGCGGCCCTCCGTTGGGCCGGCCCCGCGCTCGCGCACGATCCGGCCGCGCTCGACGAGTGGCTCGATGGGATGGACGATCTGTCGGCGTTCTGGCGCGCCCACCAGAGCCGCCTCGACGACCCGGATGCCGCGCGAGCCCTTCTTCTCGAGAGCGTCGATGAGACACGGGAGGGACCCCCGAACGCGCCGCTTCTTTACCGGCAGGGGTTCCTGGCCGGCCGGCTTGAGCTGGATTCGCTCGCGATTGCGTTATTCGAGAGGGCGCGTCGAATTCCCGGATCCATCGAGGGCGTGGACCCTTCCTGGGGTCTCGCCCGTCTCTCGGAATTGTCCGAGGCGCGATCGCTCGAGGCGCTCGGGCGGGCGCGGGAAGCCCGTGAAAGATACGAGAGCTTTCTGCAAGGGTGGGGCGATGCCGATCTCACCCTGCAGCCGCTGATAGAGGAAGCCGCCGCCGCGGCGACACGACTCGCGGGAGGAGGAGGGGAGGAATAGCCGGCCGCAGCTCGGTCGGTCGTTCTCCGGCCGGGCGCGCCCCGCCGGAGGTCCCGTAGCCAGAAGGAGTCGACTATGCCATGGGAATGCGAGATGTGTCCCGGCGGGATCAAGGTGTGCGGCGATCCGCCTCCGGACTGTCTCCACGAAGCGGCGGTGAAGACCGGGTCGTCCGCGACCGTGGACGACTACATCCGGGGCGGGTGGAAGCAGGTCGACTGCTACTGCCTCGCGATCATGGTCAAGGGAACGGACTTCGCGCTCGTACCCGTCGATGCGGCCAGGTGCTGCGAGGACGGGGGCGAGAAGCACTGAGCCGGTATATCATCCCGGGCCACAGGGGGCCGAAGGTCGACACGGCCTTCGGGCCCCGGCCGTCCGGGGGCCTCCGGGTTGAAGCATCCCGCGGCCGGTGAAGCCTTCGTCGACCGGAAGAAGGGCAGGATTCCTCGAGGGCAGGGTTCAGCGCATCGAGGGCAAGTTTACATAATGTATCTTATGCGCCATCACGGAGGGGGATGACAGAGAGGGGCGGTTCGCGTGACCGCGGCCGCCCCTTCCGGTGTCTCGAGAAGCCCGCAAACGCGCCTCAGGAGCCCTGTACGGTCCTCCCGTTGAGCTCGCCGAGCCGGATCCGGTAGACGCCGGCCTCGGCCAGGTCCCCGTCCTCCTCGGCCTCGTCCGCGATCGCCGAGTAGATCGTGGCCGCCTCGGCGATACGACCCGCGTCGGCGTGGATCCGCGCCACGTTCGACTGCGCCTGACGCCGCTGGAACGGGAAACGCGCGCTCGTCGCGAGCCTCTCCCAGGTCGCGCGCGCGGCCTCGACGTCGCCCGTCTCCTCCTGGGCCGCCGCCAGCAGCGTGCGCGACGCGAACCCGAGCGGCCGGTCCGCGGCCTGCGACACGTCCGAGAGGACGCGGATCGCCTCGGCCGGCTGATCGGTGTCGAGATACAGCCGGGCGAGGACGACGCGCCCCTCGTCGGCGGCTTCGGTGCCGTCGAACCGCCCGACGAAGCCCTCGACGTCGGCGATAAGCATATCGGGCGTGGCGGCGGCCATCCTGAGCTGCGCGAGCTCCCCCGCCGCCTGTTCGCGGACCGACGCCTGGAAGTTTACATAATACCACGCGCCGAAGGCGATCAGCGCGAGTCCGGCGAGTCCGAGCAGCACCGAGCGCAGGTTCTCCTGCACCCAGTTCCCGAACTTGAAGGCTCCGCGGACAAAGGCGTCCTCGGCGCTGCCGCCGGTGTCGGTCCCGGTCTGTGGCTTCTTTCCCTTGGCGAGCGCGTCCGCCATCTATCTCGGTCCCCTCGTTGACGTTGGATCCCCCGTAACGGCAGCCGTCAAAACTACCGGCTGCGGGGAGTCCCCGCCACTTGGGCGCGGCGTCAATGCATCAGTGGCCGGATGAGAAAGAAGCCCGCGACGATGGCGATGACGAGGACGATCGAGAGGATGTTGAAGTACTTCTCGATGAAGTCGCGGATCTGCTCGCCAAACACGCGGATCAGCGCGGCGACGAGAAAAAAGCGCGCCCCGCGGCTCACGGCGGAGATCGCGACGAACGCGCCGAACGAGACCGAGAAGGCGCCGGCCGCGATCGTGAACACCTTGTACGGGATGGGGGTGAATCCCGCGGATCCCAGCGCGATGACGAGGTTGTCCTGGAACTGCCGTCCGATGGCGTCGAACGCCTCGTGACCGCTGTACAGATCGAGGATCGGACGTCCGATCGCCTCGAAGAGCGCGGAACCGATGACGTAGCCGAGCATCCCGCCGAAGACCGACCCGGCCGTGCAGATCGCCGCGAACGTGAACGCCTTCTTCGGTTTCGCGATGCAAAGCGGGATGAGGAGGACGTCCGGCGGGATCGGGAAGATGAACGACTCGGCGGTGGCGATCGCTCCGAGCGCCCACGGCCCGCCGGGCCGCTCGGCCCAGCCGAGCACCCAGTGATACAGCCGCTTGAGGGGGCCCTCCTTGCGTGTGGCCGCCTGCGTCTCGGCCGGTGCGTCGCCGGCGGTCAGCCCCTCGGGTCCCGGTGCGCCCATATCTTCCCCTTCCCTCCCGAACGGCGTCAATCGCGCTCGATCAGGGGCACGAACCGCGCCCCGGTGATGTGCTCCTTCGTGTACTCGTCACCGTCGCGGCGGATCCGGTACAGCGCCTGCCGGCGGTCACCCACGGGCACGATCAGCCGGCCGCCGTCGGCGAGCTGAGCAAGTAACGCGCCGGGAACTTCGGCGGCGGCCGCGCCCACGATGATCGCGTCGAACGGCGCCTCATCCGGCCACCCGAGCGAGCCGTCGCCGATCCCGAGGTGCGCGTCGACGCCGAGCTCGCCTAGCGTACGGGCCGCCCGGGCCGCGAGCGGCTCGAGCCGTTCGATCGAGAACACCTCGACGCCGAGCGCGGCCAGAAGCGCCGTCTGGAACCCGGAACCCGTCCCCACCTCGAGCACCTTCTCGCCGCCCTGAAGCTCCGCGAGCTGGAGGCTGATCGCGTGGATCACGGGACTCGAGATCGTCTGCCCGTGCCCGATGGGGAGCGGCGCCATGTCGTAGGCCCGGTGCCTGATCTCCTCGGGGACGAAGAGGTGCCGGGGCACGACGTCGAAGGCGTGCAGCACCGCGAGGTCCTCGACCCCCTCGGTGCGCAGCCGGTCGACCATGCGGCGGCGGTCGCGGACGAAATCGGCCGTCACTCCTTCAACACCCTTCTACGGCCACGTCCACGAGCGCACCTCGTCGAGGATCCCGAAGTCGGTCAGATCGAGGTGCAGCGGGGTCACCGAGACGTACCCGGCCTGCACGGCGCGGAAATCCGAGTCATCGGACCCGCGCCACTCCGGGCTCCCGCCACCGATCCACAGGAACTCGCGCCCGTTGGGGTCGCGCTGACGGGTGACCGAGTCGTGGTACACCCGACGCCCGAGCGCCGTCACACGCACACCGAGCGACTCCTCCGCGGGCACATCCGGGAGGTTGATGTTGAGCAGCGTCCCCCCGGGGAAGGTCGCGTGGTCGAGGATCGACCCGATCAGTCGGGAGACGAGCGGGCCGTAACCGTCGATGTGGCGAGAGTCGTATCCGGCGTAGGAGATCGCCACGGCGGGGATCCCGAGGATGGTCGCCTCCATGGCGGCGGCCACGGTACCAGAGTAGAGGACGTCCTCGCCCATGTTCGCGCCGTGGTTCACGCCCGACAGGACGATGTCCGGCGGCCCGTCGAGGAGGTCGCGCACCGCGATCAGCACGCAATCGGTCGGGGTGCCGTCGACCGTGCGGCGGTGGTCGTCGACCCGGGTGACGCGGAGCGGGCGGTGCAGCGTGAGCGAGCTGCTGCTCCCGCTCTTCTGCCGGTCCGGCGCGACGACCTGGACGTCTCCGTGCGCGACGGCGGCCGCGGTCAGCAGCCCCAGCCCCGGCGCGTGGATTCCGTCGTCGTTTGTGCAGAGCAGGACCCGTTCGGATCCGCTCACTCGACCTCGGCCCGCGAGAGGAGGTCGACGAGCTCATCGGCCTCGCGCCGCAGGTCGGTCGCCGTCTCCTTCTCCCACGCGACGCGCGCCACCTTCGGCAGCTTCCCTTCCTTGCGGAGCTGGTTGAGCTTCCGCTGCGCCCCCTCGATCGTGTACCGCTCGGTGTAGAGCAGGTGGCGGAGGAGCTGGATCAGCTTGATCTCCTTCCGCCGGTACACGCGGTTGCCAGCGCGGTTCTTCGTGGGCCGCAGCACGGTGAACTGCGTCTCCCAGTACCGTAGCACGTGCGGCTTGAGGTCGGCGATGTCGCACACCTCGCCGATCGAGTAGTACTCCTTCTCCGCGATTCGATCCGCCACGTCTCTCCCTCCCTAGTCCCGCTCCCGCCTGGGGACGCGCGCCATCAGGTTCGCGAGCGCGTCGCGGGGGCCCATGCCTTCATACAGGATGGAATATACGGCCTGGGTGATCGGCATCTCCACGTCGAGCTCCTCGCTCATCTCCTGCACCGCGCGCGCCGTGCGGACCCCCTCCACGACCTGCTCCATCGCCTCGATCACGTCCTGCGGGTCCTCGCCACGGCCGATGGCGAGACCGACCGTGCGGTTTCGGCTCGAATCGCCCGTGCAGGTGAGCACCAGATCGCCGAGACCCGCGAGCCCCGACAGCGTGTTCTCATCGGCGCCGAGGTGGATCGCGAGACGCCGCATCTCGGCGAGCCCGCGTGTGATCAGCGCGGCCCGCGCATTGCTGCCGAGCCGCAGCCCGTCGGAGATGCCGGCCGCGAGCGCGATCACGTTCTTGAGCGCGCCGCCGAGCTCGGTGCCCACCACGTCGACACGCGTGTAGATGCGGAGGAAGGAGTTCTGGAATATCCCCTGGACCTCGAGCGCCGCGGCCTCCGGAGAGGACGCCGCGACCATGGCGCTCGGCAGCCCCCGGATCAGCTCGTGCGCGAAGCTCGGACCCGACAGCACGACGAGCCGCGGGGCGACCTCCTCGCCCAGGGTCTCGCGGAGCACTTCCGTCATCCGGAGATCCGTCCCGATCTCGATCCCCTTCGATGCGGAGACGATGACCGGCTCGCCATCGATCAACGGGGCGGCCTCGCCGAGCACGTCGCGCACCGCGTGCGACGGACATGCCGAGAGCACGAACTCCCGCCCGCGCACCGTCTCTCCGAGGTCGGTGGTCGCGGCCAGGGTCTCGGGCAGCGTGACGCCCGGCAGATACCGCTCGTTGGTGTGCCGCTCGGCGATCTCCGCGGCCGCCTCGTCGCGGCGCACCCAGATCGAGACGTCGTTCCCGTTCGCCGCGAGCACGCCGGCGAGCGCCGTGCCCCAGCTTCCGCCGCCGAGGACCCCCACCCGCGGGCTCACGCGTCGTCTCCGTTCAGCGGTTCGATGGGATTGCCCTCCTCATCCTCGTACCCGCTGTGCTTCCCGAACCGGATACGGAGCTCCTTTCGCTGGGCCAGCCGCACGAGGTTGCTGCGGTGCGTCCACCAGACGAGCGCCGACAGACAGAGGGCGTAGAGCACGATCGGCGTCGGCGCCTCGGCGCCGCGCGCCAGAAGCGGGATCAGCGTGGCCGACATGAGCGAGGCGAGCGAGGCGATCCGGGTGAGCAGCAGCGTCCCGATCCATACGAACAGAGCGATCAGGAGTGCGACCGGCGCCACGGCGAGCAGCGTCCCCGCGGCGGTCGCGACGCCCTTCCCTCCCCTGAACTTCGTGTAGACCGGCCAGCAGTGCCCGACGATTGCGGCGGCCCCGTATGCGAGTTCCCAGGCGCCCGTACGCCCGTCCCACTGCGGGAAGTACCACACCGGCGCGAACCCCTTGAGGAGGTCGATCGAGACGACGGTGAGCGCCGGGAGGAACCCGAGTACGCGGTAGACGTTGGTGGCCCCGAAGTTCCCGCTCCCCTCATCGGAGAGATCGACGCCGTGCCACTTCCCGATGAGAAAGCTCGTCGGGAACGCCCCGATCAGATAGGCGGCGGCGATGAGGAGCAGGTGCGTCATCCGGGATGTTGCCGCTGGGACCGAATCTCCGCTATCCCTCTCGTTTCTTGAGCTTGAGCCTGATCGGCGAGCCCTCGAAGCCCCACGCCTCGCGGAACCCGGCCACAAGGTAGCGGGCGTAGTGCTCCTTGAGATCCTTCGGGCGGTTCGACCACAGTACGAAGAGCGGCGGCGCGGTCGCCACCTGGCTGCCGTAGAAGAGCCGCACGTCGCCCCGTCCGCCCTGCGGCGGCTGCCGGCGCGCGACGAGCTCCTGGAGCACCCGGTTCACCTCGGCCGTGGGGATGCGGCGCGCCCGGTTCTCCTGCACCTCGAGCGCCAGCTCGACCACCTTGCGTACCCGCTGTCCGGTGAGCGCCGATGCGGTGACGATCGGGACCCAGCGCAGGTAGTGCCCCCGCTCGCGCAGGTCCCGCTCGAACTCGGCGAGCGCCCGGGGCCCGCGGTCCTCGATCAGGTCCCACTTGTTCGCGACGAACACGAGACCCTTCCCCTCGTCCCAGGCCCTGTTCCCGATCCGGAAGTCCTGGTTCACGACCCCGCGCTCGGTGTCGACGAGGAGGATGCACACGTCGGCCCGGTCGATCGCGTCGGCGGCCCGCAGCCGCCCGTAGAACTCGACGTCGTCGTCCACCTTCGACTGCCGCCTGAGCCCGGCCGTGTCGATGAGGCAGATGTGTTTGCCGTCGATCTCCACGTACGTGTCGATCGCGTCGCGTGTCGTGCCCGCCTCGTCGTGCACGATGACCCGGTCCTCGCCGAGCAGCCGGTTCACGAAGCTCGACTTGCCGACGTTCGGCCGGCCGATCACGGCGAGCTTGAGGTCCACGTCGGGCGCGTCCGTCTCGGCGTCGGGGGGCAGCGTGGCCACGACGAGGTCGAGCAGGTCGCCCGAGCCCTTGCCGCTGAGCGCCGAAACGGGGGCAGGCTCGCCAAGCCCGAGCTCGTAGAACTCGTACTGCGCATCCGCGGTGGCGAGCTCGTCGAGCTTGTTGACGGCCAGCACGCACGGGAGACCCGACTTGCGGAGGACCTCCGCGACGAAGCGGTCGACCGCGTGGACGCCCTCGCGTCCATCGACCACGAACACGATCGAGTCGGCGTGCTCGAGAGCCGTCTCGACCTGTCGTCGTACCTCGACGTCGATCCGGCCGTCGGGCATGTCGACGATCCCGCCCGTGTCGACGAGCCGGAAGTGACGGCCGGCCCATTCCGCCTCGGCGAACTGCCGGTCGCGCGTCACCCCGGGGCGCTCGGCCACGATGGCCTGCCGGCGACCGATCACGCGGTTGAACAGGGTCGACTTCCCGACGTTGGGCCGCCCGACGATCGCGACCGTGGGGAGGCTCACGCGGCCTCGGTGATTCGGACGAGCACGTCGGCGACGTCGTGCGACGGCTCGACCCTCAGACCGCCGAGCGAGGCGCGCAGGCCCTCGAGGCTCATATCGTCGATAAAGACGTCCCGGTCGTTCAGGGCCTGTACGCTGATGAGCGCGAGATCCCACTCGCGGTACGGCTCGAGGGCCGCGCGGTGGTCCTCGCCGGGGAGGAGCCCCGCGGTCGTCACGGTCGGACCGTACAGGGTGTTCGGGGCGATCGCGGTGGCCACCTGCGCGCCCGTGCGCGTCGCGATCTCGTCCATGAGCGCCGAGAGCGACGGACCCATCGAGCGGCCGGTCACCGCGACGACGCGACGCCCGTCGAGCCGCGGCAGACTCGGCATCGCGGCCCGTACCCGCGCCGTGAGCGCCGAGATCGCCCCGACGCCGTTGCTCTCGAGATCCTCGTCGTCGAAGTAGGCCGGTCCGGGCAGATCGAGACCCGCCTGGATGTACATCTCGTCCGCCGCGTAGCACCAGCCCCTGCCCCGCTCGTCGATCGAGCGCGCCCGCGCCCGGTCGATCAGCGCGATCGTGTCGCGGCACTCCTCGGCCGTCAGCTCCCTGACGCCGCGATCGGCGTTGAAGACCGTCAGCCCTACCGGGACGATCGACAGCGACCGTACCGCGTCGCCGCGCCCGTACAGATCCGAGATCGTGCGCTCGAGGATCGCCCCGTCGTTGATCTCGGGACACAGGACGACCTGCGCGTGCACGTCGACGCCGCCTGCCGCGAGCCGGTCGAGGTCCTCGTTGATGTTCGCAGACCGGGGGTTCACGAGCATCCTGAGCCGCGCGTCCGGATCCGTCGCGTGGACGCTCACGTAGAGCGGCGACAGACCCTGCTCGAAGATCCGCTCCCAATCGTCGTCGCGCAGGTTCGTGAGCGTGACGTAGTGCCCGTGGAGGAAGGACAGCCGGTAGTCGTCGTCCTTGATGTAGAGCCCGGCCCTCAGCTTCTCGAGCTTCGGATTCCCCTTCACGAAGCAGAACGGACACGCGTTCGTGCACCGCCGCACCTTGTCGGGCTCGGGGATCAGGCCGAGCGGCTCGTCGGTCGGCTTCTCGATCTCGATCTCGAGCGGCTGCCCGTCGGGCGTCTCGGCCTCGACGAGCAGCACGTCGTCGACCTGGTAGAACAGCAGGTCGAGCCCGTCGCGGATCGGCCGTCCGTTGATGGACATCACCGCGAGCCCGACCGGCAGGTCGAGGTCCGCCGCGATGGATCCCGGCTCGATGCTCTGTACTCGAATCACGTCAGATCCGACGTTCCCTCTGGGAGAATCCGCTACAAATCAGAGCGGGAGAGAGTGGCTGTCCACCCTCTCCCGCCGATGTCGCGACGCGGGCCGCGTCGCGCTCACCCGCCGACCCCGGAGATCGGCGGGCGCGTCCCCCGTCGCCTCGTCAGGAACCGCTCTTCGCGTAGCGGAACCCGGCGATGGGGACGCCCGACGTCACGGCGATCTCGAACCGCTCCGAGTTGCCGCTCGCCGGCGCCGCGATCGACAGGGTCTCGGTCGCCACCACGTCGCCGGTCTCGCTCAGAAACTCGAACGGGATCGACAGCGTGCCGGTCGCGCCCCGGCCCTCGATGGTGCCGCGCACGACGTACTGACCGCCGGCTCCGCCGCCCATCTGCACCGACTCGAAGACGATGTCGTTGCCTTCCTCGTCGGCGATCACCTCCATCGCCCGATCGTCCATGTCCGCCCGGGCGAGCGCGCTCGCCAGAAGCTGGTAGTTGGTCGAGTCGTACGGGTACCAGGTGACCAGGGTGTCGGCGAGGGCCAGCACCGGTCCGGGCTGGTTCGCCTGTACGGAGGCGTTCACGTAGTTCTCCATCGCCTCCTTGTTGTACGGGTTCCCGGCCCGCGCCTTCCCGAACGCGGTGGCGGAGCCCTGGTAGTCCTCGGAGTTGTAGAGCCCCACGCCCACCTCGACCCACTGCTCGGTCGTCAGGTCGTCGCGCGACAGGACGCCCGAAAAGATCTCGGCCGCCTCGTCGCCGCGCCCGGCATCCGACAGCGCGAGCGCGTAGCTGATCCGGATGACGACGTCATCGGGGTTCGACGCGAGGTACGACTCGTAGGCGCCGACAGCCTCGTCGCCGCGCCCCTCGGCGTTCAGGGCATCGCCGAGCCCGCGGATGGCGCTTCGCATCTGCTCCGGATCGGACGACTCGTCGGCGTTCGCGAGGCCTTCCTGATAGGTCTCGATCGCCCCGACCATGTCGCCGGTCTCCATCTGGATGAGCGCGAGGTTGTTGTACGACCGGAGATCGGGACGGAACGCGTTGGCACCGGAGAAATGCGTGAGCGCCGTCTGCGTATCGCCCGCGCTGTACGCCTCGATCCCGGCGTTGAAACGCCGCACCCAGCCGTTCATCCGCATGTTCTCGGAGTAGGATCCGCACTCGGGCGGGGCCAGCTCGTCGAACGTGTCGATCAGCTCGAGGGCCTCGTCGAGGTTGCCGAGTGCGAGCTGCGCCTGCGTGGCCATCAGATAGGCGACCGCGTTCGACCCATCGAGCTCGGGCGCGACCGCGTCGTACGCCTCCTGATAGAGCTGCATCGCCTCTGCGTCGGGCGTCTCGTCGGTAACCTCGCGGAACTTCTCGGCCGCGGTGTTGGCCCCGACGCTGCCCTCGAACTGGCACTCGTCCTGTGCCGCGACGACGGTCGGCGCCGCGAGAAAGGCCCCGATGAAGAGGCCTGCGGCGACGCGGCCGCATCGATCGATCCTGAGCATGTTCATTCGTCCTGATTCTCCCGTCTGGCATCCTGAAATCGGCCACGAATGTAGTCCTCGTCGCCGGACCCCGCACGTCCGTCCGCGGCCGATGGCGCCAGCCGAACAGCTAGACGCGAGAGGGTTCGTTCGGGTCACACCGGGTACACTGGAAGGGGCCGTTTTGGTCCCTGTTCGGGTCGGCGGGCTCTCAGTACGTGAGCAGGTGCGCCGTGTTGAACAGGACCACGGTCTCGCCCTCTCCCAGGTCGCCGCGGGCACGGAGAGTCCGCGCGGCGGCGAGGGTCGCGCCGCCCTCGATCGAGGCGCCGACCCCGGCGTGTCCGAGGTGGAGCGCGGCCGCGCGCATGGCGTCGTCATCGACGGCGACAGCCCCGCCCCCCGACTCGCGGAGGGCGTCGAGGATGAGGAAGTCGCCGAGCGCTCCCGGCACCCTGAGACCCCACGCCTCGGTCGAGGCGTTCTCCCACTTGCCCGCGTACCTGGCCCCGGTCTCGAACGCCCGGACGATCGGCGCGCACCCCGAGCCCTGCACGGCGTAGAGCCGCGTCGAGCCCTCGACCAGACCGAGCGCGTCGAGCTCGACGAGGGTCTTCCAGCTCCCGATGAGGCCCGTGCCACCGCCCGTCGGGTAGACGATCGCGTCGGGCGCCCGCCAGGCGAGCTCCTCGACGATCTCGAGCATCATCGTCTTCTTGCCCTCGATCCGGTACGGCTCCTTGAGGGTCGAGACGTTGAAGGCCCCCGTCGCGGCGCTGTGCTCGGCCGCGAGCCGGCCGCACTCGTCGATCAGCCCGTCCACGCGGACGATCTCGGCCCCGTAATGCTCGCACCGCCGGGCGACGCCCTCGGGCGTGTCCTGGGGGATGTAGAGCTTCGCGGTCACACCGGCCGCCGCCGCGTACGCGGCGAGCGCGGCGCCCGCGTTTCCGGCGCTCGGGATGACGAACTCGGTCGCGCCGTCGAGCACCGCCCGGGTGACGGCGGCGGAGAGCCCGCGGTCCTTGAAGCTGCCCGTCGGGTTCTGCCCCTCGTCCTTCACGAGAACATCCATGCCGGCGAGCCCCTCGACCCGGATCGGCAGAAGGGGCGTGGAGCCCTCGCCGAGCGTGACGGGCGCCTCGCCAGCGGCCAGCGGCATCAGCTCGCGGAACCGCCACATCCCGCCGCGCCGCGTGGCCCAGGCGTCGCGCAACGCCCCGCCGTCGAGGGCGTCGAGGTCGTAGCGGGCGAGGAGGGGCTTCCCGCAGGCCGGGCACAGGGTCGCGCCTTCGAGCGCGACGGGGTCCCCGCAATCACCGCACTCCAGACGCCACGTCGTCATCCGGTCTCCGTTCGGTTCTCGTCTCGTGCGATCTCGAGCGCCGTCGCGAGACGGCTGCGTGTGCGATCGACGCCGAGGGCGTACGCCACATCGGCGAGGTCGGGTCCGTGCGCCGATCCCATGAGCGCGACCCGCGTCGGCTGGAAGAATGCCTTCCCGGGGAGCCCGCTCGTCTGCATGCAGTCGCGCATCCGGGCCTTTAACGGGCCGGGGCTCCACTCGGTCTCCTCCCACGCGGCGGCCAGGGTCTCGAGGGCGAGCGCGGCATCGGGAGCCCCGAGCACCTCCCGGGCATCGGGCGTCTCGAGACCGGGGCTCGCGAACACGGCCGTCAGCTCGGGTCCGGCGTCGTTCACCAGGTACATCCGGTGCGCGAACACCTCGGCGGCGCGCACCAGATCGTCATCGTCGAGCTCGAGGACCGCGATCTCCGGCAGGGCGGCCCACCGCTCCGCCAGACGCTCGGGCGGCTCGGCGCGAAGGTGCTGCCCGGCGAGCCAGCGCATCTTCTCGGGGTCGATGGCGGCGTCGGTCGCCCCGAGCCGGTCGAGGTCGATCTCGGCGATTAGACGCTCGCGCGAGAGCACCTCGTCGCCGGTCTCCGACGACCAGGCGAGGAGGGAGAGGTAGTTGAGGATCGCGTCGGGCGTGTAGCCCTCATCGCGGTACTCGAGCACGCCGCGCGCGCCGGCGCGCTTCGACAGCTTGCCGCCCCCCGAGGCCAGCACGGTCGGGATGTGGACGAACTCGGGCGGCTCGACGTCGAACGCCCGGTAGAGCAGCACCTGCTTCGGCGTGTTCGACAGGTGGCCGATCCCGCGGATCACGTGCGAGATCTCCATCTCGAGGTCATCCACGGCCACGGCGAAGTTGTAGGTCGGGCGCCCGTCGGGCCGCACGATGATCATGTCGCCCAGATCGGGGCCGTCGATCGACAGCGCCCCCTTCAGGCGATCGCGGAACTCGATCGGACCCGGGTCGACCCGCAGGCGGAGCGCCGTCGGACCGGTCTCCGCGGCGCGGGCCTCCGCGTCCGCCGGCGGGATCTCGCGACACCGTCGGTCGAGCCCGGGCGGCCTGCCCGCCGCGATCGCCGCCTCGCGGTCGGTCTCGATCTGCTCGGACGAACAGAAACACCGAAACGCCGCTCCGCGCTCGAGCAGCGCGGCGGCGCGACGCTCGTAGTGCGGCCCCCGTTCGGATTGCCGGTACGGGCCGTAGTCGCCGCCCACGTCGGGTCCCTCGTCGCGGTCGAGCCCCAGCCAGTCGAGCGCCTCGATCTGCGCCTGCTCGCCGCCCTCGACGTTACGGGCGGTGTCGGTGTCCTCGAAACGGAGGATGAACGCCCCGCCGGTGCGCCTCGCGTACAGCCAGTTGAGAATCGCCGTGCGGATGTTCCCGAGGTGCGGCGCGCCCGTCGGGCTCGGGGCGTATCGGGTGCGGGCTGGCCTGGTCATGCGGGCTCCTCCGGAGCGCTCGGGTCGGCGTCGTCGACGGCTTCGTGGCCGGGGCAACGCCAGACGGGGAGCACAGGGTATCGTGCGAAACGGGTGTCGTCACGCGAGCGCTCGCACAGCGTGAACGTCGAGCCCTTCGAGCTGCGGATCGTACGGGCGTGACGGCAGGTGGCGCACAGACCGCGGCGCTCAGCCGGACCCATTCGCGGCCCCCGGGTCCTTCGCCTCCGCCAGGGGAACCTCGCCGCCGGCGTCTTCCTCCGGAGCGTCGGCCGCCAGCGCGTCGAGGATCGCCCGAGCCGTCGCCTCGCCGATCCCCTTCGTGCCGACGAGCTCGGCGACGGTCGCGTCCCGGATCGCCGCGAGGCTTCCGAACCGCTTGAGCAGCTCCTGCTCGCGGGCCGGCCCGACCCCGGGCACTTCGCCCAGACGCGATCGCAGCGTGCGCCGACGACGGAGCGTCCGGTTGTACTCGAGCGCGAAGCGGTGCGCCTCGTCGCGCGCCCGCTGGAGCCAGTGGAGACCGATGTCGGTGCGCGGGAGACGAATCGGCCGGGACGCGTCGGGGCGGAACACCTCCTCCTCGCGCTTCGCGAGCGCGAAGGTCGGCAGATCCGACACCCCCGCGACCTCCATCGCCTGCCGCGCGGCCGAGAGCTGCCCCTTCCCGCCGTCGACGACCACGAGATCGGGGAGGGGGTCCCCTTCCCTCACCCGGCGGTCGAAGTAGCGCGAGACGATCTCCTGCATCATCGCGTAATCGTCGGGATGCTCGTCGCCCGATTCGCGGATCCGGAACTTCCGGTACTCGGTCTTGTCGGGCCGCCCATCGCGCAGCCACACCGCGCTCCCGACCGACTCCTTCCCCGCGAGCGTGGAGACATCGAAGCAGATGATCGTGCGCGGAGGGGCCGCGAGGTCGAGCGCCTCGGCGAGGCGGTGGGCCGGTGGGGGCGTCGAGCCTTCGAGCGCCTCGCGTCGGGCGATGTCCGCCGCGCGCTCGACGCGGTCGCGGTCGAGGAGGTGCTGTGCGTTCTTCGACGCGGCCCGCACGAGATCGAGCTTGGCACCGCGTACGGGCGACCGGATGTCGAACCGCCCGCCGCGTTGCGTCGACAGGTACTCCTCGACGAGCTCGACGTCCTCGAACCTCTCGGGGACGAGCAGCTCGGGCGGGATCTCGTCCTGGCGCATGTAGAATCCCTTGACGAACGCGCCGGTCAGGGCCTCGTCGGACTCGTCGCCGGCGTTCCCGAGGTAGTGGACCCGACGCCCGACGAGCCGGCCCTCGCGGACCCGCAGGACGACCCCGCATACGAGCTGGCCGTCGCGCGCGAAGCCGATCGCGTCGTGGTCGCCGCCCCGGCTGTCGACGGCCGCCTGGCGGCTGGTGAGGACATCGAGCCCGCGGAGCACGTCTCGCAGCTCGGCCGCCCGCTCGTACTCGAGCGCCTCCGACGCCTCGGCCATCCGCGCCACGACCGACCGCCGCACCTTCGCCGTGCGGCCGCCGAGGATCTCCAGGATCTCGTCGATCATCGCGCGGTAGTCCTCCTGCGACTGGAGCCCCGCGCACGGCGCCTTGCACCGGCCTATGTGGTAGTCGAGACACGGACGCGGGGGCAGCTCGGCCGGCATGCGGTAGTGGCACGAGCGGATCGTGTACATCTGCTTGATCGTCCGCAGCGCGCGGCGCATCGCGCCGACCTCCGTGAACGGCCCGAGATAGCGCGACCCGTCGTCGACCAGCCGGCGGGTGACGAATATCCGCGGGTAGGGCTCGGCCACCGTGACCTTGATGTACGGATAGCTCTTGTCGTCGCGGAGCTGGATGTTGTACGGAGGCGAGAACTCCTTGATGAGATTCCATTCGAGGAGGAGCGCCTCGGACTCGGACTGGACCGGGAACGATTCGAAGCGGTCGATCTCGCGCACGAGCCGCGAGACCTTGATCGACTTCGCCGCATCCGCCCCGAAGTACGAGCCGACACGCGAGCGCAGCGACTTCGCCTTCCCGACGTACAGCGCCTCGCCGTCGGAATCGCGGAACAGGTAGACGCCCGCGCTGTGCGGGAGCGTCCGCACCTGCTCCTTGAGCCGCGCGCGGCGCTCTTCCCGCGTCTCGCCCTTCGCGTCCCCGTCGGACCCGTGCGGGGTCATGATCGCACGATCCGGCGGAGGGGGCCGGTGCCCGCGACCGCGATGTAGGCGATTCCACCCGCCCCCAGCACCGCGAGCAGCTCGGCGATCGCCCCGAACGTCCCCGCCCCGAGGCGGCCGTCCGTCCACAGGCGGACCGGCCACGAGACGCCCCCCGCGAGCGCCGCCCCGAGCGCGAGACGCGCGATCGGCCGGGCGCCCGCGCGCCAGACGCCGATGAGGCCGCGGCGGCCCAGCCCGCGCGACAGGAGAATCAGGTTGAGCCATGCCCCGACGGCCCCGCCGATCGCCAGCCCGGTAGCGGCGCGCTGACCCAACCCGGCGCCGGCGAAGGCGAACATCAGCGCCGCGCCGAGCCCGATCGCGATCGCGACCGAGACGGCCGCGTACCGCATCGGGGTTCGCGTGTCCTGTAACGCGTGGAAGCCGCTCGCGAACAGCTTGACGAGGCTCGTGGCGACGAGCCCGGCGGCGTAGGCCGAGAGCAGCCAGCGCACGAGCCGCGCGTCTTCGGCATCGAAGGCCCCCCGCTGGTAGATGACCGCGATCACGAGGTCCCCGTACACCAGCAGGATCACGACGGCCGGGAGGATGAAGTAGAGGATCTGCCGCACGCCCGAGGCGAGGTGCGGGCGCAGGGCCTCGAGGGCGCCGTCGCGCGACATCTCCGGCAGCGCGGCCACCGCGACCGCCACGCCGAAGACCGCCATCGGAAGCTGCACGATCCGCTGCGCGTAGTACATCCCGCTCAACGCCCCCGCGGCCCCCACCGACACGAGCGTGCTCGCGAGCATCACATCTGCGAGGCTCGACACCTGGAAGATGCCCTGTCCCGCAGCCACCGGCCCGGCGTTCCGCACGACGCGCCGCACCGGCTCGGGCGGACGACGCAGCCGGGGCACGAGCGTCCCGGCCAGCCGGGCCGACGACGGAAGCTGTACGAGCACCTGGAGGACCGCCCCCGCCAGCGTGGCCCACGCGAGGACCATGATGAGCGGCTCCCACCCGACGCGGACCGCGATGAGGAGACCGGCGATCTGCGCCAGGTTCCACGCGACGGGCGCCGCGAAGGGGAGGAAGAACCGCCGGTGGCTCGTGAGGACGCCCAGACACCACGCCCCCGCGATCATGAGCCCCGACATCGGGAACAGGATCCGGATGAGCGACGCCGTGAGGCTGCTGAGCTCGGCGTCGAACCCCGGGGTGAGGAGGCGCGCGAGCCACGGCGCGAGCCCGATGCCGAGCGCCACGACGAGGGTCGAGACGGCCAGGACGATCCCGAGCACGCCCGAGGCCGTCTCGCGGGCCTCCTCGTGGTCTCCGCGTCCGAGCGCGGCCGAGTAGACCGGGACGAACGAGGCGGACAGCGTCCCCTCGCCGAGCAGGTTCCGGAGGATGTTCGGGATACGCAACGCGGCCGTGTACGCGTCCATCACGGAGCCCGCGCCGAAGGTGGCGGCGATGACGATGTCGCGGAGAAACCCTGTGAGACGGCTGGTGAGGATACCCGCGCCGACGCTCGCCGCGGAGCGCCCGGTCCGTCCTT
>JAWWCR010000031.1:0-33883 GCA_033720355.1 Gemmatimonadota bacterium | reverse complement strand
CGGGCGCCCGCGGAGGCGTCGGGGCTGTTCCCCGCATCGGGCGCGCCGTCGGCGAGCGCCGTCCCCGTCGTCGCCGTCCTCCCGTTCGACAACCTGAGCGACAGCGAGGAGAACGAGTACTTCGCGGACGGGATGACCGAGGAGCTCCTCGCGCGGCTCGCGAGGCTCTCGACCGTGCGGGTCATCTCGCGCCAGTCCGTGATGCGCTACAAGGACACCGATCTCGGCATGCGGCAGATCGCGGATTCGCTCGGAGCCACGCACGTCGTCGAGGCCAGCGTCCGGCGCGCGGCCGACGCCGTTCGCATCACGGCGCAGCTGATCGATGCGCGCGAGGACCGGCACCTGTGGGCCGATCAGTATGACCGGGAGCTGACGGTCGAGGCGATCTTCGACATCCAGAGCGACATCGGGGCGGAAATCGCAGCGGCGCTCGAGGCCACGTTGTCCCCCGGGACGACGGACATTTCGATGGACCCGCCTACGCATGATCTCACCGCGTACGACTTCTACCTGCGGGGGCGCGAGACCGTTAACCGGGGGACACGGGAGGACGTCGAGCAGGGTATCGCCCTTATAAAGCTCGCGATCGAGAGGGATCCGAACTTCGCGCTGGCTCACAGCAGGCTCGCCTTCGCGTACACGGCGCTGGTCGGTGGTACCGGGGGCGACCCGCTGTGGATGGACTCTGCGGCGGTGGCCGCGCGAACCGCACTGGACCTCGACCCCCTCTCGCCGGACGCGCTCAGCGTGCTCGCGCTGGTTCAGTGGAACGACGGTCGGATGACCGAGGCGGAGGCGACGTACGCGCGTGTCCTCGAGGCGCGCCCGAACGACGCGGAGTCCTTATGGGGACTGGCGTTCGTTCGCTGGCTCGCGGGGCGCCTCGACGAGGCCGTGGTCCGTGCCCGACGGGCGGTCATCCTCGATCCCGCCACTGCTCCCTACCACGCCCTGTTGGGAAGGTGCTACGCGGCTCTGGGCGACGACGAGTCGGCCGAGGCGGCCTTTCGGGAAGCGCTGCGGCGCCAGCCCGACTCGCCGTGGGCGCATGAGGACCTGATTGTCCTCTATCTGGTGCGGCGCGACTACGATGCCGCCGCCGAGCAGCTTCGGATCCTGGAAGCCCTCCGGCCCGGATCCTCCGAGTATCTCGAGATGTCCGGCATTCTCGCGCTCCGGCAGGGCGACTACCGGATGGCCACGGAGTACTTCGAACGCCACCTCGCGGAGCACCCGGATCGTCGGACTCAACCCCTCACGGAGCTCGGGGTCGCGTACGAGCGTCTCGGCGATCCGGATCGCGCCCGCGAAGCGTGGGATCGCGCGGCTGCCCTCGCTCTCGAACCGGAGGACGAACCGTTCTGGGGTGTCTGGCGGCTCGGGCGACTCGCCGCGGCCCGTGGGTGGGTGGACGAGGCAGTGGGCCACCTCGAGGAGGCGTACGACCGGGGGTGGCGGGGGTGGCCTTCTGTGGACATCCGAAACGACGTCCTGCTTACGCCGCTGTCCGGAAACGAACGATTCGACGCGCTTCGGGAGCGCATCCTCGAGGACGTCGCACGCATGCGCGCGAACCTTCGAAGCCCGGAGCTTCGCGAGCCATAGGCGCCGCCGCGACCGCGCCTCGCCGACGGTCTACCATCCGTCAGGGCACGGCCGAGCGACCTCCCGTCACGATCGGCACCCCGGCTTCCCGCAATCGCTCGTTGAGATCGGCGATGGCCGGGAGCGCCTCGGTCTCGAACCGGGCTACGACATCGCGCCACATGCCCGCGAGCACCTCGAGCACCGCCACCTGCTGGTCGGTCGGCCGGTCGTCGGAAGACGTGAGCCGCCGGGCGAAGGTCGTCAGCCGCTCGTAGAGGAGCCAGCGCCAGCGCAGGTTGTCCTGGCCGTCGCCGGTGTGCCGGAGGTCGAACAGCTCGCTCTCGATCTCGCGGAGCAGCGCGTGCACGTCGGCCGTCGCGGTCGCCAGCGCCTCGCCGTTCGCCATCTTCCCCCCGGCCAGACGGCTCTCGAGCCCCTCGAGCTGCTCGCGGATGCCCTCGATCTCGTCGATGAGCCGCGCCGCGTCGTCGACCAGCCCGTATGCGGCGCGCGCGATCTCGAGCTGCGCCGCGATGTCGCTCTCGCGGCCCTCCGAAGCGGGATCGGGCAGCACGTCGAGCGGTTGCTCCCGTACGACGTCTCCGACCGTCAGCCTGACGGTGTAGCGACCGGGTGGATGGAGGATGGAGACGCGACCCCCGACCGGCAGCGAGCGCCAGCCGCTCTCGGGCATCTCGAAGTCGGGTCGCTCGTCGGGACGCGTTCGCAGCCGCGCCCCGGTCGTCGGCTCGCCACGCAGATTCCACATGCGCCGGTGAAGACCCGCGTCGCTGTCGCCTCCGAGCGTCGTGACGGTCTCGCCGGACGCGTCGAGGATCGCGATCTCGACGGTCTCGTCGGTGTCCTCGGGAAGCCAGTAGTTGATCGTTGCGCCGTAGTCCGGGTTGGTTCCCGCTACCGGGTCGTCGGGCTGCGACATCGCCGACGCGCGGTTGCGGAAGCGGTAGGCGGGACGGGGCG
Source organism: Gemmatimonadota bacterium (assembly GCA_033720355.1). Lineage (GTDB taxonomy): Bacteria > Gemmatimonadota > Gemmatimonadetes > Palauibacterales > Palauibacteraceae > Palauibacter. Next base: position 31,312 of record JAWWCR010000031.1, on the reverse strand, counting down.
CGAACAGGACGGCCTCGTCGGGCGTCGGGACCGGGCCGGCGCTCGTGCCGGACCCCGGCGACGCCTCCGCCGCGAGCTGCTGGATCGGCGTGATGTCGTCGAGGATCCAGAACCCCCGTCCGTACGTCGCGACGACGAGGTCGTTGAAGCGCTCCTGGATCGCGATCCAGTGGACGGGCGCGTGCGGCAGGTTCGACTGCATCGACGTCCAGGATCCGCCGTCGTCGAAGGAGACCCAGATGCCGTTCTCCGTCCCCGCGTACAGCAGACCCGGCGTGGTCGGGTCCTCGCGGATGACGTGCGTATAGCTGAGCGGGGAGCGGGGGATCGTCGAATCGATGCGGCGCCACGTCTCGCCGTAGTCGGTCGTCACGTAGAGGTACGGGTCGAACTCGGCCACCTGGTGGCCGTCGATCGCCACGTACGCCTTCCCTGCGGCATGACGCGACGGCTGGATGTTCGAGACCGTCAGACGCGGCGGGAGACCGGGGATGCCGCCGGTGACGTTCGTCCACGTCCCGCCCCCGTCCCGCGTCACGTGGACGAGCCCGTCGTTCGAGCCCGTCCAGATCACGCCCGGCTCGAGCGGCGACTCGGAGATCGCGAATACGACCGGGGCGATCGTCGGGCCGATGTCGTCGAGCGTGAGCCCGCCGACCCGGCGCTGGAGCTCGGGGTCGTCGGTCGTGAGGTCGGGGCTGATGACCTCCCAGCTCTGCCCGCCGTTTGTCGTGCGGTGGACGTACTGGCTTCCCACGTAGACCGTGTTGTGGTCGTGCGGCGACATCTCGATCGGGAAAGTCCACTGCCACCGGTACTCGAGATCCTCACCGGGCCAGTCCTCGACCCCGATCGGCCACACGGTGACGTCCCTCGAGAGACCGGTCTCGAGGTCGTGCACGTCGAGAAGGCCGTCGTAGCACCCCGTCCACACGGTCCGGTGGTCGACCGTGTCGGGGACGGCGAAGCCGACCTCGCACCCGCCGATCGAGCGCCACTCGCCGATCGCGATCGAGCCGCCCGCGAGGGTGTTCGACGGGGCGCGCACGGATGGGCCGTCCTGGCGGTTCCCGTACACGTAGTAGGGGATCCGGTCGTCGACGTGCGCGTGGTACATCTGTGCGATCGGAAGCTGCGGGCGATGCCAGGTGCGGCCGCGGTTCGTGGAGATCGACACGCCGCCGTCGTGTCCCGCGATCATCCGGTCGCCGTCGAACGGGTCGATCCACATGTCGTGGTGGTCGAACCCCGGCGACTCGTCGGTGCGCGAATGGGTGCGACCGCCGTCGTGCGAGGTGAAGTGGCCGGGCGCGTTGAAGTACACCTCGTCGGCGTCCTCCGGGGACACGGTGAGACGCGTGTAGTAGAGCCAGCGCGCCGACAGGTCGTTGCTCGCGTTCACCATCTCCCACGAACGCCCGCCGTCGTCGGAACGCCAGAGCGCCCCCTGGTAGGGGTCGGAGGGAGCGAAGTCGCGATTCGAGCTGGTCTCGATCAGCGCATACACGCGGTCGGGGTCATCGGCGGACATCCCGAGCCCGATCTTCCCGAGCGGCGGGGTGGGCAGACCGCGGCCCTCGAGCCTCTCCCACGTGCCGCCGCCGTCGCGCGACATCCAGAGCCCCGAGCCGGGTCCGCCGCTCCACCTCCCCCACGTCTTGACCTCGATCTGCCACATGCCGGCGAACAGGATCCGCGGGTTCGCGGGGTGCATGACGATGTCCGAGCAGCCCGTGTTCTCGTCGACGAAGAGCACGTGCTCCCACGAGTCGCCGCCGTCTCGCGTGCGGTACACACCGCGCTCGGGCTGCGGGCCGTAGGTGTGGCCGAGCGCGCACGCGAACACGACATCGGGGTCGCGCGGGTCGATCACGACACGGCCGATGCGGCCGGTCGCGTCGAGCCCGCGGTGCTCCCACGTATCGCCCCGGTCGGTCGAGCGGTAGATGCCGTTTCCGAGCGAGATGTTGGCGCGGATGAACGTCTCGCCGGTTCCGGCCCACAGGACGTTCGGGTCGGAGGGCGCGAGCGCGAGCGAGCCGATCGACGAGACGTCCTGGTCGTCGAACACCGGCTCCCAGCGGTGGCCGCCGTCGGTCGACCGCCAGACGCCGCCCGACGCGGCGCCGGCGTAGTAGACGTCCGGGTTTCCGGGCTCGCCGATGACGGCGATCACCCGGTTCCCTTGCGGCCCGATGTGCCGGAAATCGAGCTCGTCGAACAGATCGACGGCCGGCGCGTCCTGGGCGGCGGCGGGCGAGGTCGCCGCGCCGCCGGATACGGCCAGGATCGCGGTCGCGAGGACGAAGGCGGAGCACAGGGCTTTCAGCGGGCGCGACGACACGCGCATTGTCAGGGACCTCCGGTGAGGGCGGATCCGGGCGAACCCGGTCGATCGGGACGGAAGCTTCCGGCCCGCGCCCCGCCGCACAACAGTCAGGACCCCTGATGTCGCTCGTCACCACCCCCGCGCCGACGCCACACCGCGGACGGCCCGGGCCCCGTCCCGCGGTCGCGAAGCTCCTCTCCTGCGCGACGGGGGCCTTCATCGCGCTTGCAGCGGCGGGGGACACGCCACGGCTCGCGGCCCAGCAGGTAGCCGACCCGGACTTCGCGCCGCCGATCGAGCGGCCCGAGTTTGCCCCCGGGACGGGGCCCCTCGTCGCGATCGATGCCGCGCACAACAACTTCCACACCGCGGATGGGCGCTACGCCTCGTTCGCCGCGCTCCTCGAGCGCGACGGGTTCGTGGTGCGGTCGAACGAACAGCTGTTCACGCGCGCGACGCTCGCGCGGATCGACATCCTCGTCATCGCCAACGCGCTCGCCGACGAGAACGTGGAGGACTGGACTCTCCCGAACCCATCCGCGTTCACCGACGCCGAGATCGAGGCCGTGGAGGAATGGGTATCGGGCGGCGGCTCGCTCTGGCTGATCGCCGACCACATGCCCATCGCGGGCAACGCCGAGGCGCTGGCCGCCGCGTTCGGCGTGCGGTTCTACAACGGCTTCGCCTTCGATGCCGACGGCCAGGGACGCGCGACCTTCTCGCGGTCGCGCGGGACGCTGCTCTCGCACGCCGTGACCGAGGGCCGGGGAAGCGGCGAGGCGGTCGACTCGGTGACGACTTTCACCGGTCAGGCGTTCCGCGTCGATCGCGACGTCGATGCGTCTCCGCTCATCGTGCTGCCCGAGGGGTTCACCGTGTTCCTTCCGACCGAGGCGTGGGTGTTCTCGGACTCCACGCCGCGGGTCTCGGGCGCGGGTCTCTACCAGGGCGTCGCGATCGAGCACGGCGAGGGTCGCGCGGCGATCTTCGGCGAAGCCGCGGGGTTCTCGGCGCAGCTCGCCGGACCCGAGCACGTGAAGGTGGGGATGAACGCGCCCGAGGCGGGCCAGAACTACCGCCTGGTGCTCAACACGGCGAGGTGGCTCGCCGGGCGGTTGCAGGCGCCTACTGCGCCATCAACATCGAGATCTCCCGAAGGACCCACGACGCCACCGGTCGGTTGGCACGGATCGCCGGAATGAACACGAGTCCGCGCAGGAACGTCTCGGCCGCCTCGTCGAACGCCTCGTTGCCGGACGAGGTCTGGATCTCGACGTCCTCGGCCCGCCCTTCGCGCGAGATGGGCACCCAGAAGATCGTCTTCGTGCTCGCCGGAAGTCCCTCGGCGCGCAGGACCGGGAGCAGCGTCTTCGAGAGCGTGGCCTGCGTCTCGGTGTTCCAGATCGTCTCGGGGCCCTCGTCGTAGGGGATGTAGGACGGACCGAGCGCGCGCAGCGTCTCGAGATCCTGCACGGCGTCATCTGCCGGCGCCGCGGCGGCGCCCGCCGGGACGACGGCCGCCTGCGCGATACGGGCGGCGGCGATGGAGTCCTCGATGGCCACCTGCCTCAGCGAGTCCTGCCGGGCCGCGGCGGCGATCGAATCCGCACGCGCGGCCGCTTCGAGCGAGTCCTGACGAGCCTGCGCCGCCGCCGCTGCCGCCTCGAGCGAGTCGCTCACGGCGGCAGCGCGAGCGATGGAGTCGGCGATCGCGGCCTGACGGATCGAGTCCTGGCGCGCGATGGCGGCGCTCTCCTCCGCCCGCAGCCGGGCGAACGAGTCGCGTACGGCGGCCTCGATCGAGTCGATGATCGCGGCGGCCCGTTCGGAGATGATGAAGGAATCGGCCGGGGCCTCGCGCTCGGCCCGAGGCTCGGGCTCGGCGGTGCGGGTGGGCCCGGGGTTCGCGGGTGGGACGCTGCGCGGCGGGGGATATCTCCGGCACCCCGCCGTGACCGAGGCCGCGATGACGGCGAGCACGAGCAGGTGCCTCACGAGTCCAGCGCCCCCGACGTCTTCTCGCGCTCCTTGCGACCCGCGGTCACGATGATCATGACGAGCCCGCCCCACACGAACCCGAGGATCACCACCATCGTCACGATCGTCTTCCCGGTCACGACTGCTCCTCCCGTCCGGATCTACTTCGCATTGAGACCGAGATCTTCCGCGACGTCCTGCATGGCGGAGATCACGAAGGCGATGTGCTCGGACATGTCCTCGCCGAGCGCCTCGCAGTTGCCGGTCATCTCCTCGCGGCTCACGGCCGCCGCGAACGCCCTGTCCTTCATCTTCTTCCTCACCGACTTCGGCTTCATCCCCTCCAGCCTTGTCGGCCGGACGAGCGCCACCGCGACGATGAACCCCGTGAGCTCGTCGACCGCTCGCAGCGTCAGCGCCATCTTCGAGGTCGCCTCGACGCCGGTGTAGTCGGCGTGCGCCATGATGGCCTCGAGGATGTCGTCGTCGACCCCACGCTCGCGGAGGATCGCGACACCCGTCGACGGGTGCTCCTCGTCGGGCGCATGCGCGTCGTTCGGCCAGCGCTCGTAGTCGAAATCGTGCAGCAGCCCGGTGGCGCCCCACCGATCCTCGTCCTCGCCGTACTTGCGCGCGTAGGCGCGCATGGCCGCCTCCACTGCCTTCATGTGTCGGCGCAGGTTCGGATTCTCGGTGTACTCGCGTACGATCGCGAGCGCTTCGTCTCGTGTCGGGACCATTCCGTCTCCGTTCGGGTGCGTCACGAGCCCTCCCGCAGCCCGTCGAGCAGGCGCTTCGGCTCGTGCGAGCTCGGGAGGATCGAATAGTCGTCGTGTGTCGGAAGGTACAGGACGCGGGAGCGATCCGTCATCGGTCCGTCCTCCTCCGCTCATCCAGGAGCGCGGCGCGGGTCACCGCGTCCCGCCCGTAGCGCTCGTTGAGCGCATCGAGCGCGCCGGCGATCCGGAGATCCGCCTCATCGTCGTCCGTGACCGTCTCCTCGCCATCCGCCCCGGTCCCGAACATCGAGAGCTGACGCACCGGGTCCTCGTCGAACCCGGTGACGCCCACGCCGATCAGACGCACCCGTCGCGATGGGTCGTCGAGCTCGCGGAACAGCTGCCGCGCCACCGGCCACAAGCGCTCGGTCGTGGTGGGCGGTGCGTCGAGCGTGCGCTGGCGTGTGTGCGTCTCGAAGCCGTCCCACCGGAGCTTGAGGTGGACGGTCCGGCCCGTGAGCGACTTCGCGCGGAGCGCCCGGGCGACCCCGTCGCACAGCCCGAGCAGAGTGCGCTCGACGTGCTCGCGGTCCTCCTGGTCGGTGCCGAACGTGACCTCCTTGCTGAGCGACTTGCGGGGGGTCCCGCGGTGCACGCGCCTGTGGTCGGTCCCGTTCGCGAGGTTGTGGAACCGGGCGCCCATCGCGGGTCCGAGCGCCGCTGCCAGCACCGATTCGTCGAGCCGCGCGACGTCTCCGATCGTCCGAAGGCCCATCCGGCGAAGCTTCTTCCGGGTCGCGGGTCCGGCGCCCCACAACCGCGACAGGTCGAGGGGGGAGAGGAAGTCGCGCTCGCCACCGGCCGGCACCACGACGAGACCATCGGGCTTGTCCAGATCGCTCGCCACCTTGGCGACGTACTTGGATGTCGCCACGCCGACCGACGCTGTCAGCGACTCGGTCGTCTCGATGCGCTGCTTGATGGCGCGCGCGATCGCCGGCCCTTCGCCGAACAGGTCGCGGCTCGCGGTCACGTCGAGGAAGGCCTCGTCGAGGCTCAGCCCCTCCACCCGGTCGGTGAAGCTGCCGAAGATCTCGAAGATGCTCGCCGACACCTCGGCGTACAGCGAGATCCGCGGTCGCACATACTCGGCGTGCGGGCAGCGCCGCCATGCCTGCGAGATCGGCATCGCCGAGTGGATCCCGTACTTCCGCGCCTCGTAATTGGCGGTGGAGACGACGCCGCGGCCCTTCCCCTGTCGGGGGTCCGAGCCGATCACCACGGGCTTCCCTGCCAGCGAGGGATCCTCGCGGATCTCGATCGCGGCGAAGAACGCGTCCATGTCGACGTGGAGGATCGTGCGGGGTCGGGACTGTCGCGACGCGCTCACGCGGCCGCCTCCCGCTCGTCGAGCACTCGACGCGCGCGTGCCGGAACGTCGCTGATGAGACCGTCGACGCCCCAGTCGAGAAGCTTCCGCATCCGCTCGGGACGGTTCACGGTCCACACGAACACGCCGATCCCGTCCGCGTGCGCGCGCCGTACGAACCGGCGGCTCACGATCCGCAACCCGCTCTTCGTCTCGGGGACCATCACCGCGTGGATCCCCTTCGGCGCGAAGAGTCCACCGAGCCCGATCTTCCCCATGAGCACGTAGCCCCGCAGCTCCTCCTGGTACGCGCAGGTCCAGCGCGCGTTCGTGCGCGCCGGCTCGACGTGCCGGCGGTTGAACCCGCCGACCAGAACCTGCTCGCGCCCCGGCGACGAGCGAAGCCAGTCGGCCATCGCTCGTCCGGCGCTCTCCGACTTGATCTCGACGATGACCGGGAGCTTCCCGAGCACCTCGAGCACTTCCTCGAGGGTCGGAATGCGGATGCCCTGGCCGCGGAACGGGAACGTCTCGCCGCCATCGGGCGAGAACCCGTGACCCGCGTCGAAGGCGCGCAGCTCCTCCAGGGTCCGCTCCTCGACCGGGCCCGTCCCGTCGGTGGTGCGCTCGAGCGTCGGGTCGTGAATCACCATCACACGGCCATCGGCGCTGGCGTGGACATCGAGCTCGACGCCGTCGACCCCCACGTCGACCGCGTGCTGGAAGGACGGTAGCGTGTTCTCGGGGGCGACCGCCGCGGCGCCCCGGTGTCCGATCACGCGGATCGGCGAGCCCGGCCCGAAGACGTCAACGGGGAGCACGGCCTTCGTCGTCCGGATCCGGGTCGGCGGGACTGTCCGTTCCGCCCGTCTCGTCCGTCCCGACCGAGCCGTCCGCCCCGGCCGCGTCCGGGTCGCGCTTGATCTGTGCGCGGCCCATCGCGAGCGAGAGACCGGTCCACGCGGCGGTGAACGGGATCGTGGCTGCAGCCACCCAGGCGAGGGTGAGACCGGCAGCCCGCAGGAGCCCTTCCATCCCGGCGCCCGCGACGTCTCCGCCCCGGTAGAGAAACACGTCGATCACCGGCTTCGCCTTGTACTTCTCGTCGGGCGGGACGACCGCGAACAGGGTCTCGCGCGCGGGCCGGGAGATCGCGTAGCGGGTCGCACGGTGGATCGCCTGGAAGAGCGCCATCACCCCGAAGGTGGGCCAGAGCGCGAGGATGCCGAACCCGAGCGTCGTCACCAGGGGCAGGATCGACAGGGTCCACCCGATGCCGAGCTTCGCGATGAGCCGCGTCGTGATGAAGATCTGGGTGATGAGCGTCGCGATCTGCGCGAGCATGTCGAAGTAGGCGAACCCCCCGATCAACTCGCTCAACCCGTCGGACGACTCGAGGACGATGTCGGCCTGGGTGAAGTAGATGAAGGTGTTCGAGATCGCCATCGCGACGATCCACAGAGCGATGCCGATCAGATAGGGCGAGCGGATGATCGCCCAGAGCCCGTCGAGCGCCCCGCCGCCGATCTTCTCCGGAGCCGCAGCTCCGCTGGAGGCCGCCGCGTCCCCCGACCCGGCGCCGGCTCGTCCCCCCTTACCGAGATGCGAGTGCTCCGATCGGACGGCGATCCGGTCGAGCACGAGCATGATCACGATGGCGAGTCCGAAGAACGCGGCTCCGGCGAGCATGAGACCCGCGGGGAGAAAGGGCGAGTCGGTGCGGCCCGCGATCCACGTCGTCGCCGACCCCCCGGCGATCGCGCCGAGCGTCCCGCCGATCCCGATGAACGCGAAGAGCCGCTTGCCCTGGTCGACGTTGAAGATGTCGACCATGTAGGCCCAGAACACGCTCGTCGTGAACAGGTTGATGACGCTCAGCCACCAGTAGAACGTGTACCCGACGAACCGCGACGTCGACGTCTCCGCGTCGGTGCCGATGAACCCGCCGCCCGCGATCGCGTCCCATATGAGGAGCGTCGAGAACCCGACCAGACAGAGGATGACGAACAGGTAGGCGATCGGGATGAACTTTCGGCGGTCGGTGCGGCTGACGACCCCGCCGAACGCGAGAACGACCACCAGCGACAGGACCGACGTGACGATGAACAGCCAGCGAAGCTCGTCCATCCCCCGCGACACGCCCATCGCTTCGCGTACCGGTCGCAGGAAGAAGTAGCCGCACAGGACGACGAAGAAGAAGGCGGCCGAGAGCAGCGCCAGCGGCAGCTCGCCGCGGCGGAAGTTCAGCAGACGTCCGACCATGTCAGGCATCCGGTGCGTCGTCCCGGTCGAGGGTCAGGTGGGCGGGGGTCCGCGGGCGGGACACCCGATTCACATCGAGACGTCGATCGTCGAGAGGTGCTCGAAGCTGGCCGCGATCGAGCGCGCCGGATCGTCGGGCGAGTCGTGCTCGACGAAGAAGTGGCGCAGCCCCGCGCTTCCGGCGTCCTCGAAGATGCGGGCGAAGTCGATGGCCCCGTCGCCCACGTCCACCATCTCGCCGTCGGGCGTGCGGTCCTTCACGTGGCAGAGCTCGAACCGCCCCGGGTAGTTCTCGAAGTACTCGGTCGGCTCGCCGCCGCCGTGGACCATCCAGAACAGATCGACCTCGAAGGTCACGAGGTCGGGTTCGGTGCGCTCGAGAAAGACGAGCAGCGGGACATCGCCCGTCGTCATCTGGAGCTCGGCCGCGTGGTTGTGGAATCCGAAGCGCAGCCCCGCCCCGTTGCACCGCTCGCCGATCTCGTTCATCTCGTCCGCCATCCGACGCACGGCGTCGATGGAGGCGAGCTCGGATCGCGGCAGCGACGGCAGGATCAGGTACTCGTGGCCGAGCGTTTGTGCGATCTCGACCGCCTCTTCGAACCCGTCGCGGAAGACGTCGATCCCGTGGTGTGTCGCCGGCGCGGTCAGACCGACCCGGTCGAGCGTCTCCCGCACCTGCGCCGGCGTGCGATCGAACAGCCCGGCGAGCTCGACCTCCCGGTATCCGATCTCCGCGACCGTCTCGAGCGTGCGGTCGACGCTCTCGGCCATGAGCGAGCGAACCGTATAGAGCTGGATGCCGATCCGCTCGAGCGGGGGCGTCGAGGCCCCGGTCCACTTCGGGGCGATGAGCCCCGCGGCGGTCGCCGCGGCGGACGTCTGTAGAAAGCGTCGTCGGTCCATCCATCGAATATGGGCGCCCGACGGGGCCGCGTCGATCCGGTCGGCCTCACCGGTCCGAGGACGCCCGCCAGGCAGGGGACGCGATTGCCTCCATCCCGCGCCCATCGCGATGTTTACGAATCGAAAACTCCGAGAAGGGGGTCGGATGAGACGTCGTCGCGCCCTGCGCGTGCTCGGTTCCGCCGCGGCCGCGCCCGTGCTCCTGCCCGCCGGAGCGGGGGACCTCTTCGCCCTGGGACTCGACGTGCGGCGCGGTTGGCCGGACTACCGGGCCCTCGAGGCGCTGACGCCCGAGCAGGCCCGCACGGTGACCGCCGTGGCCGAGATCATCCTTCCGCGCACCGACACGCCCGGCGCGACCGACGCCGGCGTCGTGGACTTCATCGATGTGCTCGCGGCCGGCTGGCTCGACGACGATGAGGGCGCGCGGCTCTTCGACGGTCTCGCCGAGGTCGAGCGGCGGGCGCGTGATCGTGAAGGACGTCCGTTCGACGAGTGCAGCCTCGAGGGCCGGATCGCGGTCGTCGGCTCTCTCGACGCCGAGGCGGATACGGAGCGCCGCACGGCGGCGGATGGCGCCCCTCGCCCATGGTTCGCCGAGCTCAAACGCTTCGTGCTCGCCGGCTACTTCACCTCCGAGCCCGTGATGCGCGCCCTGGGCGTCCGCTCGGTGCACCGGAGTTTCGAGGGGTGCGTGCTTCTCGACGAGTTCGAGGGGGCGGGCGGGTGAGACGCCAGGAGGAGTACGACGCGATCGTCGTCGGGTCGGGGATGACCGGTGGTTGGGCCGCGAAGGAGCTCACCGAGGCCGGGTTGCGGACGCTCGTCCTCGAGGCCGGCCCGCTCGTCGTCCCGGAGCGGGACTACGTCGAGCATGTCCGCCCCTACGACATGCCCTATCGCGGGCTCAACGACCGGAAGGCGCTCGAGGCCGAGCAGCCCGTCCAGCGCGAGTGCTACGCGTGCGACGAGATGGCGCGGAAGTTCTTCGTCAACGACATCGAGAACCCCTACACGACCGGCGAGGGAAAGCCCTTCAAGTGGATCCGGGGTCGGCAGGTCGGCGGGAAGTCGATCATGTGGGCGCGGCAGAGCTACCGGTTGAGCGATCTCGACTTGGAGGCGAACGCGCGCGAGGGGGTCGGGGTGGACTGGCCGATCCGCTACGCGGACCTCGAGCCATGGTACGACCACGTGTCGAGGTTCGTCGGGATCACGGGACAGGCCGAGGGGCTGCCGCAGCTGCCGGACGGTCCGTTCCTGCCGCCGATGGCGATGACCTGCGTCGAGGAGCATACGCGCGACGCGATCGCGCGCGGGTGGGGCGACACCCGGATGCTGACGATCGGGCGCGCAGCGGTGCTGACCGAAGACCGCGACGGGCGCAGCGCCTGTCACTACTGCGGCCCGTGCCACCGGGGCTGCATCACCCGCAGCTACTTCAGCTCGCTGAACGCGACGCTGCCCGCCGCCGAGGCGACCGGGCGGCTGACGCTCCGTCCGGACAGCGTCGTCCGCAGCATCATCTGGGACCCCGCCCGCGGACGGGTGACCGGCGCCCGGGTCATCGACCGAACGACGGGCGACGAGCTCGAGTTCTACGGGAGGATCGTCATGCTCGGCGCGGGCGCGCTCGAGTCGACGCGGATCCTCCTCAACTCGACCTCTGCCGACTTCCCCGACGGCCTCGCCAACTCGAGTGGCGTGCTCGGGAAGTACCTCATGGACCACACGATGAACACGGGGGCGATGGCCACGTTCCCGGGGTGGGAGGCGTACGATTCGGTCGGTTCGAGGCCGAACGGGATCTACATCCCGCGCTTCCGCAACGTGACCGAACCGACGTCGGACTTCCTGCGCGGATACGGGTACCAGGGATCGGCGACCCGGAGCGGGTGGGGCCGTGGGGCCGACGAGCCGGGCTTCGGAGCCGCGTACAAGGAGCGTCTGTCGCGTCCCGGGCCGTGGGAGTTCTGGCTCGGCGCGTTCGGCGAGTGCCTCCCGCGGGAGTCCAACTACGTCGAGCTCGACCCGGACAGGACGGACGCGTGGGGGATCCCCGCGCTACGGATCCACTGCGAGTGGTCCGACAACGAGCGGTCGATGATGGCGGACGCCGTCGACCGGGCGGTCGAGATGCTGGAGGCGGCCGGCGCGCGCGATATCGTCCCCATGACCGAGATGGGCGACCCCGGTCTCACGATCCACGAGATGGGGACGGCGCGGATGGGCCGCGACCCGGCGACCTCGGTGCTGAACGGGTTCAACCAGAGCTGGGATGTCCCGAACCTGTTCGTGATCGACGGCGCGGCGATGACCTCCTCGGCCTGTCAGAACCCGTCGCTCACGTACATGGCGCTGACCGCCCGGGCGTGCGCGTACGCGGTGGAAGCTCGGAACAGGGGGGAGTTGTAGCGACCGGAGAGGGAAAGTGGAGGGGCCTGCCGGTTCGTCGTCCCGACCGACGGGCACGGCGCCCGCGAGTCACGATCCGGCAGACCCCCGAACCTCCGGAGAGCTGCCCGGAGGAGGTGCAGTACCCTCGAAACGCGTGGTGGCGCCCGTTCGTGACGGCGCGCCGGGGTAGGCGATGGCCTGCGTGCGGAGAAGGCGCGTGACGAAGCAAACGGTTCGTGTGATGGTGCTCGCCGCGGGGTCGCTCCTCGCGCACGGCTGCTCGGTGTTCGGTGACACGGAACGGGGCGGCGAAGCCTCATCTCCCGCGCCGCCCCATGGCGTCGATCACGTCGTACGATCGACCCCCGAGAACCTGAGCTGGGGCTGGTTTCCAATCGACAAACCGCCCGTCGCGACGGTGAGGCCCGGCGAGTCCGTGGAGATCCACACGCTCACCGGCGCCGGTTCCGCTTCGGAGGAGGACCCGGTGACCGACCTGGGCGGGATCGGTATTCCCGAGTCGGAGGTCCCCGGCGACCTGGTCGACTTCTGGGAGACGCGGGAGTCGCGTCCACGCGAGGGGAGGGATCGCCACCTGATCACGGGGCCGGTGTACATCGAGGGCGCCGAGCCCGGGGACATGCTCGAGGTCCAGATCCTCGATATCCGTACGCGCGTTCCCTGGGGGATGAACTTCACCCGCGCGCGTAGCGGCGTGTTCTCGCGCGACTACCCCGGGTTTCGGGACGGAGACCCGCCACTCGATATCCCGCCCGAGACGCCGGACCTTCCGCCCGAGGAGTTCCACGTTATCCGCACCGAGACGATCGACGGCGTGGAGTACGGAGTGTGGCAATCGGGAATCCGGGTTCGGCTCGCACCGTTTATGGGGATCTACGCCGTGGCGCCGAACCCGGTCCTCGGAGAGGTGGGCGTGGACGTCCCGGGCGTGCAGCGCTCCGGCCCGCCGGGGGCCTTCGGGGGAAACCTCGACGTGAAGCACCTGACCGCCGGGACGAAGCTCTACCTGCCGGTCTTCCACACCGGGGCGCGGTTCTACGTGGGCGACCCCCACGGGGCGCAGGGGGACGGAGAGGTGAGCGGGACGGCGATCGAGCAATCGCTGATCGGCACGTTCCGGTTCATCGTCCACAAGGACGCGGCGATCACGCTCCCTCGGGGCGAAACTGACACACACTGGCTGATCATGGGGATCGATCTCGATCTCGATCGCGCGATGCGGAACGCCTCGTACGAGGTGGTCCGGTTTCTCGTGGAGGAGAAAGGGCTGAGGCCCTCGGTGGCATTCTCGGTCGCTAGCGTAGCGGTGGACTTCACGGTCAGCGAGGTCGTCGATGAGACCCAGGTCGTGACCGCTCTCATCCCGAAGGACATCTTCCCCTGGCCCACGGGCCAGGCCCGAGCGGGTCTCTCTACGCCCGCCCGGCCTCGACCGCGAGGACGTCGGCCACTCGCTCGACCTCGGCCATCGTGTTGTAGAGGTGGGGACAGAACCGGATGCCCGGGTAGTCGCCGCCACGCGGGGCTCCGGCGATGCGGTGCTCGGTGTAGAGCCGCCCGTACACCTCGCCGTGGTTCTCGATCGGCAGGACGATCACGACCACGCCGTGGCTCCGGTCGGGCGCGTCCGAAGTGTGGAACGTGACCTCGGGCACGCGCTCGCGGACCGCGTGCTTGATGCCGTCCACGAGCGCTCGAACCCGTTCCTCGATGAGGCGGGGCCCGATCGCCTCGTGGAAGGCGACCGCCGTCTCGACCGCCGCGACGGCGGCGTCGTCGCGCTGGCCGAGGCTGTCGAACTTGCGGGCGCCGTTCCCGGGTCCGCCATCGTATCCGACCCCGACGACGCTCGGCCACAGCTCGGGCACCCGCTCCTCGCGGACGTAGAGCAGCCCGGCCTCCTTCGGGCCGACGAACCACTTGTGCGCGCTCCCCGTGTAGCTGTCGCACCCTAGTGCGTGCAGGTCCACCACCTTCGACCCGAACGTCTGAGCGCCGTCCACGTGCGAGTAGACGCCGCGGTCGCGCGCGCGTCGGCACAGCTCGGCGGCGGGCAGCTCGACGCCGCTCACGTTCGACACGTGGCTGAAGGCGATCACCCGCGTGCGATCGGTCATCGCCGCCTCGAACGGGGTGATCAGCTCGTCGGCCGTCGTCGGGTTCCGAGGCGTCGAGACGCGGTGGACCGTGAAGCCCCACCGCTCGGCCCTGACGTCCCACGCCTGGGCGTTGGTCGGGTGGTTCTGGTCCCATATGACGACCTCGTCGTCCGGCCCGAGGGTGAGTCCGTTCAGGACCGCGTTGTTGCTCTCGGAGGTGTTCCGCGTGATCGCGATCTCGTCGGGCGACGCGCCCATGAGCCGCGCGAGCGCCGAACGCGACGCCTCGCGGAGGTCGGAGAACTTCGCACGGTTCTGGAACGAGGCGTCCTCATCCACGTCGCGCGTCAGACGGAAGACGGTCTCCTGCACCTGGTAGGGCGAGGGACAGAGGTTCGCCGCGTTCATCAGGATGAGCCCGTCGGACAGCGGGAACTGGCGCTTCACGAGCTCCCAGAACTCCTCGTCCTCCGCGTCGGCGCGGCGAGCTCGAGCGGCGAGCTCGTCGAAGGCGACGATGCCCGGCGGGCGGTCGAGCTCCAGGTCTCGCCCCGTGCGCGTCCCCGTCGCCGGTCTCGTCGCGAAGACGGGCGCCGCGGTGAGCATGTCGGCCGTGAGCACCGGGGCGGCGGCCGCCGCGGCCATGGTCCCCGCGGCTCTCTTGAGAAACGTTCGTCGGTCGGGCGCAGGCATCCGGGCCTCCTGGGGGATATCGAACCTGCCTGAGCATGCGACCTCTCCGCCCGCCGGCACAACGGGTCTTTTCGCGGTCGGGGACGCTCGAGATCTTGAGGGCGTCCCGTTCCCGCAGCCGCTGGAGGTTCCGATGTCCGGTCGTCGCGCCCCCGTCCCGCTCAGCTCTCCCGACCCTGCCCGCCGCCCCCGACGTCCCCGCGCCCGCTCATGCACCCGCGCCACGGTGGCGCTCGTCGCGTGTCTGGCGGTTCCGGCGATCGTGCTCGATGTGTCGACGGCCGGCGCCCAGCAGGCCGACGGCACCCTGTCGCTCGAAACCTGGCTCGACTGGGAGCGAGTCTCGGACCCGCAGATCTCGCCCGACGGCTCGCGCGTGATCTATACGCTCAGGTGGGTGGACAAGTTGAACGACCGCTGGGAGTCGTCGGTGTGGATCGTGAACGCCGACGGCACGCGCAACAGGCACCTCGTCGACGGTGCGTCGCCGATCTGGTCGCCGACCGGCGATCGGATCGCCTTCACGCGCTCGGACGAGGACGGCAATGCGCAGATCTTCGTGCGGTGGATGGACGCCGAGGGGGCGGTCTCGCAGGTCACGCGGCTGACCGAGAGTCCGTCCGACATCGAGTGGTCGCCCGATGGCACGCGGCTCTCGTTTACGATGCGGACGCCGGCCGAGAACCCGACGTCGCGGAACTGGTCGATCGACCTTCCCCGTCCCGAGGGCGCGGAGTGGACGCGAAGCCCGCGCATCATCGAACGGCTCGTGTACCGACAGGACCGGGTCGGATTCCTCGAGGAGAGCTTCGAGCAGATCTTCGTCGTGTCGGCCGACGGCGGGACGCCGCGTCAGCTCACGCGCGGCGACATGAACCACGGCGCACCGACCTGGGAACCGTCGGGAGAGAGCCTCCTGTTCAGCGCGCTGCTCGCGGAGGACGCGGACTACCGGTGGGCCGAGAGCGAGATCTACCGGATCGATGCGCGGACCGGCGCGATCGAACAGGTGACGACGCGTCGTGGGCCGGATGGCCGTCCGGTCCCGTCTCCGGACGGGACGATGATCGCCTACGTGGGCCGCGACACGACGACCCTCGACTACGCCGAGTCGGCGGTCTACGTGATGGACGCGGACGGGTCGAACCCGCGCGCGCTCACCGCCGAGATGGACCGGTCGCCCGGCGCGCTGTTCTGGGCGCCCGACGGAAGCGGCATCTACTTCAACGTGTCGGCGGACGGCTACGCGAACATCCACTTCGCCTCGCTCGACGGCGCCGTCACTGCGATGAGCGAGGGGCCACAGATGTTCGGGATCGCCGACGTGAGCTCGAGCGGGCGGGCCGTCGGGATGTGGGGGGACGCGCACGAGCCCGGCGACGTGTATGCGTTCCCGGTCGACGCGCCGTCGAACCGGACGCGTCTCACGGCCGTGAACTCGGACGTGCTGCACGGCGTGCAGCTCGGCGACGTCGAGCAGGTGTGGACGGAGTCCTCCTACGACGGCCTCCCGATCCACGGCTGGGTGATCAAGC
Source organism: Gemmatimonadota bacterium (assembly GCA_033720355.1). Classification (GTDB taxonomy): domain Bacteria; phylum Gemmatimonadota; class Gemmatimonadetes; order Palauibacterales; family Palauibacteraceae; genus Palauibacter. The sequence goes on along the minus strand of JAWWCR010000031.1, from coordinate 15,005 downwards.
CGCCGGGCTTCGACCCGTCCCGCGAGTACCCGATGATGCTCGTCATCCACGGCGGCCCCCACGGGATGTACGACGGCGGGTTCGACTTCGGCTGGCAGGAGCACGCGGCGAACGGGTACGTCGTCCTCTACACGAACCCCCGCGGCAGCTCGGGCTACGGCACCGAGTTCGGCAACGCGATCCAGTACGACTACCCGAACCACGACTTCGACGACCTGATGTCGACCGTGGACGAGGTCGTCGGCCGCGGGTACGTGGACGAGTCGAACATGTTCGTGTACGGCTGCTCGGGCGGCGGCGTGCTCACCGCCTGGGTCGTCGGCCACACCGACCGGTTCCGCGCCGCCTCGTCGAACTGTCCGGTCATCAACTGGTTCAGCTTCGTCGGCGAGGTCGACGGGAACTACCTCAGGTGGTACGCGGACTTCGAGAACTTCCCGTGGGAAGACCCGAGCGAGCACATCCGTCGCTCGCCGCTCATGTACGTCGGGAACGTCACGACGCCGACGATGCTCATGACGGGTGTGAACGACATGCGGACGCCGATCTCGCAGACCGAGCAGTTCTACCAGGCGCTCAAGGTCCTGAACAAGCGGACGGCCATGATCCGCTTCGAGGGCGAATGGCACGGGACGTCGAGCCGGCCGTCGAACTTCCTGCGCACGCAGCTCTACCTGCGGAAGTGGTTCGAGCGCTGGGGCGATCACGACGATGGTCGGGTCACGACGACCGATCAGGGAGGATAGCCGTCTCCGCGGAGGCCCGGGTGCGACGATTCGTCCGGTACGAGGTGGACGGGCAAGCGCGCCACGGTGAGGTCGAGGGCGACCGGATCCACCAGCTCTCGGGCGACCCGATCGCGGGCGCATCGCGAACCGGCCAGTCCATCGCGCTCGACGACGCGTCGCTGCTGGCACCGGTCGTTCCGGGCAAGGTGATCGCCGTCGGGTTCAACTACCGCAGCCACCTCGGGGGCGCGGAACCGGGCGAATACCCCGGTCTGTTCGCGAAGCTGCCGAGCGCCATCGTCGGTCCCGGCGCCGACATCGTGATGCCGCCGGGCGCCTCGAACGTCCACTACGAGGGCGAGCTCGTCGTCGTGGTCGGCCGGCGCGCGTCGCGGGTGAGTCGCGAGGAGGCGTCCGCCCACATCTTCGGCGTCACCGCCGGAAACGACGTGAGCGAGCGCGACTGGCAGGGGGCCGACTTGCAGTGGTTCCGGGCCAAGGCGTCCGACACGTTCGGTCCGATCGGCCCCATGGTCGTGACGGGCCTCGACTATAACGATCTGCACGTCGAAACGCGGCTGAACGGCGAGGTCCGGCAGTCGGCGAGGTCCGCGGGTCTCATCTTCGGGATCGACCACATTGTGAGCTACATCAGCCAGTTCATCACGCTCGAGCCGGGCGACGTGATCTTCACCGGCACGCCGGGCGCGACGCGCGCGATGGCCGACGGCGACGTCGTCGAGATCGAGGTGGAGGGCGTGGGAGTGCTGCGGAATCGCGTGGTGCAGGGCCGCTGAGTCGGCCCCCTCCCGGAGGTGACGACCTGCCGTGACGCTCCCCGATGTGACGACCCCCTGACGGCTCCGATGCGGCGCCGCCAGGGGGCCAGAACGCGAGGACGCCGGGAGGGGCGCCGCTCGCGATTCCCGAATCAGATCAGCGGTTGTCGCGCCGGTCGCGTCTCGCCTGCTCGCGTCGCGCTTCCTCGGCCGCGGCCCGCATCTCCTCGGCCGCCTCCTGGAGCGCCTCGCTCAGGTTGTCCATGCCCTCGGCGAGCCCGTCGGCGAGCTCGTCGGACATGTCCTCCATCGCCTCGCTGATTCCCTCGCCGATCGCGTCACCGATGTAGGTCGACATCTCGGCGAGGAACGCGCCGATCAGGCGGCCGGTCGTCTGCTCCATCTCGACGTACCATTCGCCGTCCTGCTTCACGAGCGCGGTCTTGAACTCGACGGTGATCTCGATGTCGTCGTTCTCGCCCTCGATCAGGGTCACGACCTCGGCCTCGTCACCGTCGATGTCCGTGTCGCCGATCGAGATCGATTGGATCTCGTGCGCACGACCGTCGAAATCGAGATCCATGCCGCTTCGGTTCACCGACAGCGCCTCGACCATCTCGGTGTTCCCGTCGCGCGCCGCATTCCAGAAGTCGCGCGTCACCTCGGCGGGTCCGTCATCCCACAGAAACCAGCACCCGCTCGACGCGAGCCCGACCAGAGCGAGCGACGCGAACAGGCCGACACGCCTGTGCAACCGTGTATGTGCGAACATCTGCAGAACCTCCCGTAGCCGATCGTGTCCGGCCTGGTTTACCCGCGACTCGCCCCTCTATGCGCGCGGACTCATGCCCTCCGAGAAAAAGCGTAGCAGTGCTACGCATTTCTCCTGGAGACACGTCTTCTACGACGAGGGTCGCCGGGCGCAGGTTTCGGGTGCGACGGCGATCAGCCGGCGTTCCAGCTCTCCGAGAGGACCGCCTCGAGGCTCGCGGTGAGCATGTCGGCGTCCGTCTCCGAGAACACGAGCGGCGGCTTGATCTTGATGACGTTGTGGTCGGGGCCGTCCGTGCTGAGGAGGATGCCGCGCTGCCGAATCCGCTCGACGGCACGGGCCGCGTGATCGGGGGCGGGTTCGCGGGTGTCCCGGTCCACGACGAGCTCGATTCCGAGGAAGAGCCCGCGTCCGCGGACGTCGCCGATCAACGGGTGTCGTGTGGCGAGATCGCGGAGCCGGGATTCCAGGTGCGCGCCGACGCGCGCCGCGCTCGGCTGGAGGCCTTCGTCGTCGATGATGCCCAGGACCTCCAGACCGATCGCGCACGAGACGGGATTCCCGCCGTAGGTATTGAAGTACTCCATGCCGTTCGCGAAGGACGCCGCGATCTCGGGTGTGGTGACGACGGCGGCCAGCGGGTGTCCGTTCCCGATCGGTTTGCCGAGCGTGACGATATCGGGGACGACGCCGTGCTCCTCGAACCCCCAGAAATGCGCGCCGACGCGTCCGAAGCCGACCTGGACCTCGTCGGCCACGTAGACGGCGCCTGCCGCGCGGACCTGCTCGACGGCCGACTCCAGGTAGCCGGGCGGAAGGGGTATCTGCCCGCCGCAACTCAGGAGCGACTCGCAGAAGAACGCGGCGGCGCCGAGCGGTTTCGCGCTTCCGTACATGCCGTCGTCGCCGTTCAGGGAAGCGAGCGCCTCGGCCACATGCCTCGCGTAGCGTCGGCCGATCGACCGGGCGGCGTCGTCCGACCCGGCGCCCGGCGGGTCCCCGACAGCGTCGGCGCGGTAAATCCCGCGATACGGGTCGGGCATCGGGACGATCCGGACCCACGGCCGCACGCCCTTTCCGCCGGGTCCGTCGAACTTGTACGGACTCAGGTTGATCACGGAGCTCGAGTTGCCGTGGTACGCGCCGTCCACCACCACGGCGCCGGTCTTCTTCGTATGCGCCCGGGCCATCCGGAGAGCGAGCTCGTTCGCTTCGGTGCCCGAGCAGACGAGAAAGCACACGGACAGTGGTTCGGGGAGCCGGGTGGCCAGCGCGGCAGTGTACTCGAGGATCGACTCGTGCAGGTAGCGGGTGTTGGTGTTGAGGCGGCCCATCTGCCGCCGTGCGACCTCGGTCAGCCTCGGATGCGAGTGACCGACGTGCGCGACGTTGTTGACGCAGTCGAGGAAGGGCTGGCCGTCGGTGTCGTACAGACGGCTCCCGCGACCGCGGACGATGTGGAGCGGGTCGTCATAAGAGAGGCTGAGGGACGGGCCCAGCCGGGCGTGCCGGTCGGCGAGCAGCTCGTCGAGCGGACGGGGACGGGGAGCCGTCGTCTCGCCCGGGATCGCGAGCAGCAGGTTCGGGTCGGGGCTCAGTGCGAGCCACACCTCGCGCTGGCTCGGCGCCGCCACGCCCGGGAAAGTGCCCGCGTAGTCGAGCGGGTCGGCGATGAGCTGGAAGTGCAGGTGCGGCGCCCAGTCGCCGTTCTGCGGCGGCGCCCCGATCCAGCCGATGGTGGCGCCGGCGTCGACCTCGCGGCCGGGCTCGATCTCGTCGAGGGTGCGTGACGAGAGGTGACCGTAGAGGGTGCGGAACCGGAGGGGCTCGCCGTCGGGGTCGTCGCTGGCGTCACGTGGGGCGGCCGCCCCCGGTTGATCGGTTGCGCCGGAATCACCGGCGGCGGGGATCTCGTGCTCGACGATCACCGTCGGGCCGTAGTCCAGCCGATCGGCGTTGTCGTGGACGCTGATGATGCGGCCGGCGAGCGGTGTCGAGACCGGCGTGTCGGGCTCGGCGAACAGGTCGACGCCGATGTGGATCGTTCGCCACTCGTCGACGTCGTCGCCGGGCGCGATGAACTCGTCGGTCGTGTACCACCAGCGCACCTCGTCGTACCGCCCGACCCCGACGGGGGCGCCCGCGTCTCGCATCAGATCGAAGACGTACCGCCCGAACCGCGTGTGATCGGTGGGGTCGAAGGTGCCGCCATCGTCGCCCGTCTCGACGCTCAGGTCGATCATGACGGTCGTCGCGCTCCGCGGATCGGGGTCGAGGACGGGCGCGGCGGCGGGCGCGGCCGCCGCGAGGGCTGTCACGAGTCGGTCGCTGCCCGGGACGGGCGAGAGCCCGGCGGCGGCCCGCAACCGATACCGCGCGAGGGCCGGCGAGACACCCGCGAGGACCTCGAGAAGCCGCCACGCGTCGGGCTCGCTCGTCGCCAGGTACTCGTTGTCGGGCTCGTGCCCGCGCCGCACGGCCGAGATCGTGACGCTGAGCGCCAGCCTCAGCCGGATGAGCGCGTAGAGGACATCCACCTCCATCTCGCTCGGGGGTCGGACGGCGGCGTAGCCTCGCGCCATGTTCGCGAATGTCGCGATCGGGTCTCGCCGGCCGAATCCCGCGTACGCGCAGGCGGTCGCGAGCCCGGCGATCGTCCAGGTGCGGAGGGCGTCGCCGAAGTCGACGAGCCCGACGATTCGGGGTGTATCGGCAGGCCCGCCGGGGTCGACACGCACGTTGTCGCCGTGCGCATCGTTGTGGATGAGCGAGACCGGGAGCTCATCGGCGCGCGGATCGACGGTTCGGGAGACATGGTCGAGGACGTCCTCGATCAGCTCGCGCCGTAGGGGGTCGGAGATCGCGTCAAGGTTGTCGGCGATCAACGTCGGCGCGCGGCGAGGGTCCCAGACGATGTCGGGCGGCGCGTGTTGCGGTTCGAGCGTGGCCAGCGCGGCGTCGACGGAGGCGACGAGCCTTCCGAGCTCCTCCTCGAGCGTGCGAGTGTGCGGGGTCACTTCGTCGAACGCCATGCCCGGGACGTACTCGAGGAGTCGGGCCGTGTGCTCGCGGCCGTCGACCCTGATCGACGCGACATCGCGACCGACGGTCTCCGGGGCGGCCGATTCTGCGGCGTCGGCAGCGCCGGCGAGGTCACCCCCGACGACCGGGATCGGCGCCGGCGTCGCGAAGGCGAGCCCCGCGCCGGCGAGGTGTCGCAGCAGCCCGTTCTGGACCGCCGCCGAGTCCGACTCGAGGGCGTTCGCGATCTTGAGGATCGCCCGCTCGCCGTCCTCACCGACGATCAGGAACACGCGGTCGCGCTCGCTCGGCCGCTCCCGGGCGCGTCCGGCGCGACCCCAGTGCTCCAGGGCGATGCGCGCGGCGGCGGTCTCGTCTACCGCGGGGCGTGCCGCGGCGACGACGGGGTCGAGGGTCCTCATCGGGCGAAGCTCCGGCAGGCCCCGACGCCGGTCAAGGAGCGGGACGCGGACCCGGCCGGGGACACCTCGGGTGAGGGCGTTGCCGAGCCCGCGCTCGGAGACGAACGTTCCGACGTCGTTCGACCACGTCCCGCACGGAACGGTGAACACCATGCCACGCATCGACCCGCTCGCCCGAGGGGCCGCGCTCATCGCGCTCGTGACCCTCTCGGCGGTCCTGATTCCAGCGTCCATCCGCGCCCAGACCGTCACCGTGACACCGGCGTCCGTCGAGATCGAGGTGGGCGAGTCGGTACGGGTCTCCGCGTCGATCGTGGGCCCCGACGGGCAGGCGATAGAGGGCGACGTGCGCTGGTTCGCCGTCGCCGCGGGTGTCTCTGTCGAGCAGGACGGTACCGTGACAGCGGTCGCGCCGGGCGATCACCGCGTCGCGGCGGTGTTCCAGGGACAGCCGGCCTGGGTCGAGGTCCACGTCCCGCAGCTCCCGGTCTCCGAGGTCGAGGTCCTGCTCGACGGCGAGCCGCTGGCAGGCCGCGCGCTCACGATCCACGAAGGGACGGCGATCCCGGTCGAAGCGATCGGACGTACGCGGCTGGGCGATGTCGTCGATCGGTGGACGCTCAGGCTCGAGGTCGAGGACCCGAGCGTGGCGGAGGCGATCGCGGGGGATCGCGTGCTGGGTGTCTCGCCCGGACGGACGGAGGTGACGCTGTACGCCGCTGGCAACCGGGAGCCTCTGGGGCGGGCCGCGGTCGTCGTGGCTCCCGCCGAGGGGCTGGAGTATTCGCTCGAGGTCGAGTCGCCGATGGTCGACGCGGCGGAGGTGCGTACCGGCGACGTCGTCCGCTTCGCCGCGCGAGCGACCCGAGCGGGCGGCGAGAGCGAGCCCGTGCGGCCCCTGTGGACGGTCTCGCGAAACGGTGCGACCATCGAGGCGGAAGCCACCGGGGCGGTCTTCGTCGCCGAAGAGCCGGGCCGGTACGTCGTGACCGCCGTGATCGGTCCCGACATCTCGCGGAGCCACGAGGTCGACGTCGCGCCGCGCGAGCACACCGCGAGGCTCGAGCTCGTGGGCCACGGTGTCACCGCGACGCACCGGGCCGGCGACACCTGGGTGTTCGAGGGAGTCGACGGCCGCGACTACGCGTACCTCGGCACCTTCTACCACGACTGGATGAAGGTGTGGGACGTGACCGATCCGACCACGCCGGTCCTCACCGACTCGATCCAGCTCGATGCGCGGCGGATCAACGATGTGAAGATCCACCCGAACAACCGCATCGGGGTGCTCACCCGCGAGGGAGCGTCGAGTCGGCGGAACGGGATCGTCCTCCTCGATCTCTCGAACCCGGCGCACCCCGAGATCATCTCCGAGTTCACCGAGACGGTGACGGGCGGGGTCCACAACGTGTGGATCCTCGGGGATGAGGACCTCATCTACGCGTGCCACAACGGGACGAGTGACATCCGGATCATCGACATCTCCGACCCCGCGAACCCGAGCCAGATCGGGCAGTGGGGGCTCGAGAACGAGGACCGGAGCCTGCACGACGTGATCGTGCAGGACGGCTACGCGTACGTGTCGTACTGGAACGACGGCGTCTACATCCTCGACGCCGGCGCCGGAACGCACGGCGGGACGGCGCGCGAGCCGACCGTCGTGTCGCACTGGGTGTCGGAGCAGGGGAATACGCACGTCGCGTGGCGGCACGGCCGTTACCTGTTCGTGGGCTCGGAGATCTTCCCGAGCGACTGGGACCCCGATGCGTTCGGGCCGATCGAGGCGCGCGGGTACGTCGAGGCGCTCGACGTGACGGATCTCGAGGACCCGAAGCTCGTCGCGACCTACGAGGTGCCCGAGGCCGGGGCACACAACCTGTGGTCCGACGACCGCGACCGGCTCTACATCGGGTATTACCAGGCCGGCCTGCGCGTGGTCGACGTGTCGGGCGAGCTGCGCGGCGACCTCTACAGGCAGGGGCGCGAGATCGGCGCGGTCAAGACGTCGTCCCCCGACGCGGCCGTCCCCAACTGGTCGATGACCTGGGGCGCGCAGCTTCACAAAGGTCGCATCTTCACGAGCGATCTGTTCTCGGGGCTCTGGGTGCTCAGGCTCGTCGAGCAGGAGCTGGTCCCGTAGGGATCCGCGGAGCGACTGACCGAGCCAGCGACGCCTTCGCGATGGGCGCAGCGACGCGTCGGCGGCGCCCCGCCGTCTCGATGCGCGTCGGGTCGGTGGCTCTGCTGTGCGGCGGCGTCTCCGCGGGAACGCTCGCGGCGCCCCTGACGGGGCAAACGCCGACGGGGTCGGGCGATCTCGTCATCACAGGCACGACCGTCATGGACGGGACAGGGGCGGGGCCGCGATCGGGGGCGACGATCGTCGTCCAGAACGGACGGATCGCCGCGGTCGTGGCCGACGGCTCCGAGGTCGCGACCGCCGCGCTCGCCGGGGCCTCGCCGCACGAGATCATCGATGCCGCCGGGGCGACCGTGATCCCGGGTCTGATCGACGCACACGTCCACCTGGCCACCGATCCCAACGCGGACGGGTGGCGCGAGCGGACCGAGCGGCAGCTCGCGGAGCTTCTGGCCGGCGGTGTGACCGGTGTGCGCGACATGGCCGGAGACGTTCGCGCGCTGCGCCCTCTCGCGGAGGCGGTGTCCCGCGGCGAGATCCCGGGGCCGCGAATCGATTTCGCGGCGATCGTCGCCGGGCCCGGCTTCTTCGCCGACCCCCGGGTGGCCTCGTCGAGCGCGGGCGTCGAGCTGGGCACGGCGCCGTGGATGCGAGCCGTGACCGCCGACAGCGACATACCCGCGATCGTGGCGGAAGCGGCCGCCACCGGAGCGTCGGGTGTGAAGGCCTACGCGCTCGTAGACCCCGACCTGCTGGCGCGGATCGCGGCCGCCGCGCACGCGCACGGCCTCCGCGTCTGGGCCCACTCGACCGTTTTCACGACGCGTCCTTCGGAAGCCGTCGCCGCCGGGGTCGACGTCCTCTCGCACGCCGCGTACCTCGTTTGGGAGGGGTCGCCGCCCACCACCGAATACGAGCGGCGCGGGCGAGGCGACTACCTCGCCGTGCCGCCCGACCATCCGGCGGTAACCCGGGCGCTCGAGGCGATGGCCGGGGCGGGCACGCTGCTCGACGCGACGGCGTCGCTCATGACCCGGATCGCGACCCGTGACGACATCGGCGACCTGCGACGCGACTGGACCTTCGAGGTCGTCCGCCGCGCCCACGAGGCCGGCGTGGCCATCGTCGCGGGCACCGACTACCCCGCCGCCCCGGGGTCCGCGCCCAGCATCCACGAAGAGCTCGCGGTGCTGGTGGAGGACGTCGGGCTCTCGCCCATGGATGCGCTCGTCGCCGCGACGCGAAACGCCGCACGCGCCATCGGCATCGAGTCCGACTACGGTACGATCGAGACCGGGAAGGTGGCGAACCTGGTCATCCTGGATGCCGATCCGCTGGCCGACATCCGGAACGCCAGGCGGATACGTCTCGTCGTGCGCGAGGGTGTGCGCGTGGCTCCGGGAGACTGATCGATCCCGGATCGGCCGAGACACCGAGTCCGATGAGGAGACCATGGAACAACACGACACGTTGCTGACTCTCGCCGAGATCGCGGCGGCGTTCGTCGGATTCTCGACGATCGTGGTCGTGTTTCGCTCGAGCAGGTCCGAGCTTCAGAGGCTTCGGCTCCGCGGCGTCGCCGAGATCGGGATCGCGACGCTCGTGGGCTCGTTCCTCCCGATCATCGCCACGGGCGCAGGCCTCGAGGAGCCGGCAGTCTGGCGTGCTTCGAGCCTCGTGTTCGCCGCGGTCGGGCTCGCGGGCTGGATCCTGTGGGCGCGCGGCGTCTCTAGTGCCGGGTACCGGCCGACGTTCGGGAAGCCGCCGCTGGCCCCCGACGTCGTGGCGAACCTCGTCGGGCAGACGCTCCTGTGGTGGAACGTGGTGTCGCCCTCGGGGGCCGCCCCCACTCGTTACGTCGCGGCGCTGATGGCGTTCCTACTCATCGCCGCGATGAGCTTCGTGGCATCCGCGTTCGGCCCTGCGGGCGAGTAGCTCCTCGTCCCTGCCGCAGATGGTCGGAATCATGCTCGAGGTTCTGGATCCGTGGGGGGAGGAAGGACGAAGTCGACGATCAGGTCGAATGCGGCCCGGGCCCGCTCGAACTCATCGCCCCGCGGTGCGTTGAGGCAGCCCCAGTTCGCCTGACGATACGCCGCTCCGTCCAACACCTCCACGAATAAGTGACGCGACCCGATGTCCCCGCAGCCCGGGTTCGGCCATTCGATGGTCGAATCCCTCATCGCTTCGAACGCCTGCGCCCGGGTGGGCGGCGTCGGGTTGTAGCCCCCGGGGGAGCCGAACGAGGCCACTCCGAGCGAGTCCAGGCTGTCGAGTACGGCGATCCACTCGTCCTCCGATCGCCTGGTGGAGGAGCACCAATCGTAGTGCTCCGTCATGATGTGAGCCGGCTGCCACGACTCGCAGCCGGCGCGACCTGCCAGCGCTTCTCGCCAGGTCTGAACGTCGTCCACTCGTGCGGAATCGTCAGCCCGCGCGTCGTCCGCCAGGGTGGGCGGCGTAGACGCTGTCACTACGATCTCGCCTGCGATCGTCCGGTCGCCCGCTTGCACCAGGATCCGAAGCATGTGCTGGGGGGATACCAGAGAGAAAGCCGGCCAGACCCGGATCTCCCGCGTCCCGGCGGGAAGTCTCTGAAGCGCCAGCGGACGCAACCCCGCCGTCTCGGCGACGATGTTCGTAGACCGCTCGCGGCTCTCCCACCGGAAGAGCGAGTCCTCCGCGGACGCCCGCAGATAGGGCGCATCTAGAGGATCGGAAGCCCGATAGGTGGGAGACTGCCCCACGGCCCCCACCGCGCCCGCCAACAGCGCGAGCGCCGCCGTGAAGAATCCGCTACGACTCCATCGGCTGTCGTCGTGGGTCCTCGATGCCATCGTGCGTCCTCCCATGAGAGAACGCCCGGGCGACTCGGGATCGAACGCCGGATCGCGAGTTGCCGCGGGCAGGAACTCTCACAGCGGGACCCGTTCCTCGCCGGCTCAGCCCCCCGGCACGTCGTAGCCCGCCGAGCCCTCCGCCGCCTCGAGCGACCACTCGATAAAGTCGCGGATGTCCTGGTTCGAGGTCACCCGATCGTCGGCGCGGAGATACATCATGTGCCCGCTCCGGTAGCCGGCGAAGCGCATGCGGTCCTGGAGCCGGCCGGCCTGGTCGAGGTTCCACATGTTGTACTTGGCGCCGAAGTAGTCGGTGCCGCCGTCGTAGTAGCCCGACTGGACGAACAGGTGGAGATAGGGGTTCTCCGCCATCGCGCGCTGGAGGTCCTCGCCGGTGCTGTCGCCCTGGCGGTTCCACGGGTTCACCGGGCCGAACAGGTAGTACTGGAGGTCGGTCGTCCAGCCGAGCTCGGTCCGCATGTAGATGTTGATCGCGGGCGAGAACGCCTGGTTCCACGCGGAGAGCGCCGGGTCGAAGTCGTATCCCTCGCCCGCGTCCTCCGCGTCGCGCCCCTTGTACCGGGCGTCGAGCCGGCCGACGGTGTACCCCTCGTCGCGCAGCAGCTCCTTCCGGAACTGGCCGACGTTGGGTCGCAGGTTGTAGTCGAGGTACCAGTCGGCGCTGACTCCCGCCCAGCGGGCCGCCTCCTGGGCGATCCGGTTGCGCGTCGCGTCGTCGAGCGACCCGCCACGCGCGAGGGCGGGGAGGTACGTGTCGAGCGTCCACGTCTCGACTTCGGCGAGGACGTCGTCGAGGTCGCGGTTCTGGAGCGATGACTCGAGCTGCCCGTGGTACCACGCGGTCGCGGTGAAGTTGGGGAGCGCCATCGCATCCCCCATGGGACCGCCCCGATCGATTCCGAGCCCGGTCGGTGAGACCAGGATGACGCCGTTCAGGTACATCCACTCCGAGCCCTGCAGCTCGCGGGCGAGCCCCGAGACGCGCGTGGTGCCGTAGCTCTCGCCGATGAGGTACTTGGGCGAAGGCCAGCGCTCGTGGCGGGTCACGAACGTCCGGATCCAGTCCGACAGGTACTCGATGTCCTCGTTCACGCCGAAGAACTGCGAGCGGTCCTGCTCACCGACGATGCGTGAGTAACCGACGTTGACCGGGTTCACGAACACGATGTCGGTCACGTCGAGGATCGAGTTCGGGTTGTCGGCGATGCCGTACGGCATCACCGGGTAGCCCTCGTCGTCGATCCTGAGCATCCGCGGGCCCGTGTACCCGATGTGCATCCAGAGCGACCCCGAGCCGGGCCCGCCGTTGAACGACACGGTCAGCGGCCGCATGCTCCGGTCCGTGACGTCGCTCCGCTGGTAGTAGGTGTAGTGGAGCGCGGCGATCGGCTCGCCGTCGTCGTTCCATACGGGCTGGTAGCCGACCTCGGCCATGTACGGCACGGCCTGCCCGCCGATCGTGATGGTGTGTTGTGTGACCACCGCGGAGTCCACGGGGAAGTCGACGTGCCCGTCGCTCGCCTCCATCGACTGCGCGAGAGCGGAGGAGGGGGACGGCGCGGCGAGCACCAGGAGTGCCACCGCGGGTGCGAGGTGTCGGATGATGCGCAGGATGGTCTGGTTCATGGCTTCAGGGAGACGAGGAGACGGAACCGCCGGTGGCGGGCGACGAGTGGGAAGGTTGGTGCGGTTCGCGAGGATCGACAAGTGTCCACTGTCGGCGGAGGGGTGCCGCCGGGCAGTGCCGTGATCCGCGGCCGGGACCCTGTCCGACGCTACTCGATGCGCAGCACCTCGTTCGGGTCGAGGCCCGCCGCCCTCCGTGCCGGCAACAGGACGGCCGCGGCTGCCACGATCGCGAGTACGCCGGCGACGAGTACGAACGTGCGCGGATCGGTGACGGACACCTCGTACAGGAACGCACGCAGCGTCCGCGTGAGCGCGACGGCGCCCAGCACGCCGACGGCCAGCCCCGGAAGGATCACCCGCATCTCTTCGAGCAGGATCATGCGCATCACCTGGCCGGGAGCCGCACCCATCGCCAGCCGGACGCCGATCTCGCGCGTCCGGCCGACGACCGAGCCGGCCGTGACGGCGTACACGCCGACGGCGGCGAGGAGGAGCGCGACGGCCGCGAAGCCGACGAGAAGCGTCATGAAGACCCGTCTCGTCGATACCGACTGCCGGATGATCGTCCCGAGCGTCGCGATGTCGGACACCGGCTGCAGGGGGTCGACGGCCTCGATCTCCCGACGGATCGCCGACACGCGCGCGAGCGCGTCGGTCTCGGCCCGAACGACGAGCGACAGCCCTGCCGAGCCGAAGAGCGCCTGCGGGACGTAGATCATCCCCTCGACCGGCAGGTCGAGGCCGCGGTGGTGCACATCGCCGACGACCCCGACGATCTCCTGCGCCCCCTCCGTGCCCCAGCGGAACTCGAGGGTCCGGCCGACGGCGTCGCCGTCGGGCCAGTACCGCCGGGCGAGCGATTCGCTGATGATCGCCGCCTGAAACCCTTCGCGTCCGTCGGTCTCGATGAAGTCGCGGCCGCTCACGACGGGGATCCCCATGGTCTCGAAATACCCCGGCGTCGCGATCCGCTTCTGCGCGCGCGGTGGATCGTCGGGCGGGAACTCCCGGCCCGGGATGACGAACGTCCCGTTGGTGTCGGACCCGCCGAGCGGCACATGGCTGATCGCGGCCGCCGAGGCGATCCCGGGAAGTGCGCGAACCCGGGCGAGGACCTCGTCGTAGAACTGGACACGGGCCTCATCGGTCCCGTATCGCGTGCCGGGCAGGTCGATCCGGAGGCCCACGAGATCGCTCGGGTCGAACCCCGGATCCTCCTCGAGGAGACGCAGCATGCTGGTCACCATGAGCCCGGCGCCGGCGAGCAGAACCACCGAGAAGGCGATCTCCACCCCCACGAGCGCCCGGCTGAAGCGTCGGACGGTCGGGCTCGCCGACGCGCGTCCGGGCACCGACTCGGCCAGATCCGCCGCCAGCCGGCGGCCCAGCACGCGCGCCGACGGAGCCAGACCGAGGATCAGGGCCGCGACGATCGAGAGCCCGAGGGTGAAGGCGAGCAGACGAGGGTCGAGCCCCGGCGCGGCGAGACGCGCGGCCCCTCCGGCCGCGTCGACGACGTACTTCGTCGCCAGACGCGAGAGGGCGAGACCGACGCCACCGCCCACGATGCCGATGAGCAGGCTCTCGGTGACGAGCTGTCGCATGAGGCGGGGCCCGCCGGCCCCGAGCGCGCAGCGAAGCGCGAACTCACGTGTCCGTCCCGGCGCCTGCGCAATGAACCGGCTGGCGTGGTTGGTGCAGACTATGATGAGGAGGATGCCCACGGCCCCCCACTGGAGGAACAACAGCGACCGGACGTCCCCCACCAGAAGGTCGCGTGCCGGCGAGATCGCCGGAGCGTGCTCGGTGACCCCGCTCTCGATCAACCCGGCGGCCATGGCGTCGGCTCCGGTCTCGGCCTCCGCGAGCTCCTGACCGGGCGCGAGACGCCCCACGACCGTCAGGAAGTGGAGACCGCGCGACATCCACGGTTGCGTGACGAGCGGGCGCCATACGTCGATGCGCTCTCCGGCGAGGACATCAGCCTCCTCGGGCAGCACTCCGATCACCTCGTAGCTCTCGCCGTCGAGGTCCACGCTCTCGCCGACGATCTCCGCGCGCGCCCCGTGCGCCGACCGCCAGTAGCGCTCGCTCAGCATGACGACTCGCAGCCCGCCCTCCTGGTCGGCGGCGGAGAGGCCGCGGCCGGCGAGTGGCCTGAGGCCCGTCACACCGAGGAGGTCGCCCGAGACCGCCCCCACCTCGATCCGTGCGGGACCCTCGGGGTTCTGTACGGTGGCGCCGGTCGTCATGATCGCCGCGATACTGGCGAGGAAGCCGCCGCTCTCGCGTTGCCAGTCCTCGAACTCGGGGTAGGACGGGGGGCTCGTCGATCGGTCGTCGGAGGCGGCCGCGAGCCCGTCGGCATCGCGGAGGAAGACGATCTCGCCGCCGTGCGGGAAGGGGAGAGCCTGGAAGAGCGCCGCGTCGACGACGTCGAAGATCGCCGCGTTCGCCCCTATGCCCACGGCCAGGACGACGACGGTCGCGAGCGCGAACCCGGGTCTCCGCCTCATCCGTCTCAGGGTGAACCGCAGATCGGAAGCGACTTCGCCGAAGTGCTCTCGGCGTCGCGCACGCGGCCGCCGCTCGTTACTGAGCGACCGCATCTCGCCGCTCACGTGCTTCACGTCGCCGAACATCCGGATGGCCT
>JAWWCR010000030.1:0-34843 GCA_033720355.1 Gemmatimonadota bacterium | reverse complement strand
ATGCGAACCCATGACGTAGGGCTCGGAGGTCGTCAGTCGAAGTTGAAGTCAAAATGCCGAAGTTAGGCAAGCAGACCTTTGAGACCGCCATCATCGAACGCTACCGGCGCCGGGACATTTCGATCGAGGAAGCCATCGTGCAGTTGTACCTCGCTGGCGTGTCGGTACGCCGAGTAGAGGACATCACCGAAGCGTTGTGGGGCACGCGGGTGTCGTCCGGTACGGTCTCGAACCTCAACAAGAAGGTCTACAAGCACATCGAACCCTGGCGCCAGCAACCGCTCGAGGGCGACTATCCCTATCTCTACCTGGACGGCATTCTGCTCAAGCGCAGCTGGGGCGGTGAGATCAAGAATGTCAGCCTGCTGGCGGCGATTGGCGTGGACTAGGACGGCTTTCGCCGGGTGCTGGGCGTGGTCGAAGGCCACAAAGAAGACAAGGCCGGCTGGCTGGGCTTTCTCAAGCACCTCAAAAAGCGCGGTCTGCAGGGTGTTCGGCTGATCATGCTCGACGAGGGCGACGAGCTGGTCGATGTGGCGCGGGTGATCCCGGAGGACGCCGACCCGATGGATGTGGCCGAGAACGGCGACGACGAGGGCGGCGAGGGCGTAAAGACCGAGGGTGCGGCGGCCGCGAGCGCGGTGTCCGACGGCGCGGCGTCGGAGGGCGCGGATCGCGAGGACGGGTCGGAGACCGACGAGTGACCGCTGAGGGGCTGGTCACGCTCGCCGACGTCCGGCGAGCGCGCGACCGGATCGCCGGTGGGGTCCGCACGACCCCGCTGCTCCCGGCACCCTGGCCGGCGGCGGGGGGGCGCCCCCAGAGCGACGCGCCCGACCGCGTGTGGCTCAAGTGCGAGAACCTCCAGTGGGTCTCGGCGTTCAAGGCGCGCGGCGCGCTGCACTTCGTAGGGAAACTCTCGGCCGACGAGCGGGCGGCCGGGCTGATCACGTACTCGTCGGGGAACCACGCGCAGGCGGTGGCGTTCGCGGCGCGGTCGTACGGCGTCCCGGCCCGCATCGTGATGCCCGTCGACGCGCCGCAGGTGAAGCGGCAGGCCACGGTCGCGATGGGCGCCGAGGTCGAGTTCGTCGGGACGACATCGGCCGAGCGGAAGGAGCGCGCCGAGGAGATCCTGCGCGAGGATGGGGGCACCATGGTCCCGCCCTTCGATCATCCCGACATCATCGCCGGGCAGGGGACCGTCGGGCTCGAGCTCGTCGAGCAACTCGGCGGCCGGAAGCCCGGGGTCGTGCTCGTGCCGATCGGCGGCGGGGGGCTTCTCGGCGGGGTCGCCGCCGCCGTGCGCGGGCTGGCGCCCGATGCGCGGATCGTGGGGGTGGAGCCCGAGGGCGCCGCATCGATGCTGCGCTCGCTCGAAGGCGGCGGTCCGGTCACGCTCGACCGCGTCGACACGATCGCAGATGGCCTCAAGCCCGTGCGTCCGGGCGATCTGACGTACCGGCACGCGCGCGACCTCGTCGACGATGTCGTGACGGTCGACGACGCCTCGATCCGCGACGCCGTGCGGTGGCTGTTCGCGCGCCGGCTGGTCGTCGAGCCGAGCGGGGCGGCGACGGTGGCGGCGCTAATGTCGGGAGCGGGGGGGGCGGACCAGACCGACCCGGCCGCGGACGGCGAGACCGTGGCGGTCCTGTCGGGCGGGAACATCGAGCCTTCGCTGCTGATCGAGTGGCTGCGCGACTGACGTGAGCGTCCTCGCGCTGTTCGACATCGACGGGACGCTGGTCGACACGGCCGGCGCGGGGAGCGCGGCGGTCGAGGTCGCGCTGGTCGAGGTGTTCGGCACGCCGGGTCCGATCGACGAGCTGTCGTTCGCGGGTCTCACCGACCCCCTGATCGTACGGACGCTGATGCGGCACGCCGGGTTCGAGGACCACGAGATCGACGCGCGCGCGCCGGCGCTGTGGGCGGCGTACACCGCACACCTCGTCGACCGGCTCGCCGAGCCCGAGCGCCGGGCCCGGTCGCGGGTGCACGAGGGCGTCCCCGAGCTGCTCGACGCGCTCGAGGTCGCCGAGGCTGCGCTCGGCCTGGTGACGGGCAACATCGCCGAGGGCGCCCGACTCAAGCTCGATGCGCTCGGGATCGCCGATCGGTTCGGGTTCGGCTCGTACGGCTCGGACGCCGAAGACCGCGATCTGCTGCCGGCGATCGCGATCGAGCGGGCCCGTGCGGCGACCGGAACGAGTCACGACCCGACCCGCACGTGGATCATCGGCGACACGCCGCGCGACATCGCGTGCGCCCGGGCGACGGGTATCCGGGTACTGGCGGTCGCCACCGGCTCGTTCTCGGTCGACGAGCTCGTGGCGGCCGGCGCCGATCACGCCGTCGAGTCGCTGGCGGAGACCGACGAGGTGCTTCGGCTGCTCGACGTGTGACGGAGCCCGCGGGTCGCGGTCGCGGTCGCGCGCCGCGTCGGAAGATGCGAGGTTCGGACGCGCGATCGCGGCAGTATGTCACCCCCGCCGCACGAGCGGCGAGTACGCGTAAAGCGAGTCAGGAGAGACGGGTACGGTGTCCCCCGAGCGAGGCGAGTCGACGTCGGCGCCACGACGAAGCGTGGCCGGGGAGGCCCGCGAGTTCGTGTTCGACGTGCTCGTCGACGGCAAGCCCATCCAGCGCGAGACGCAAGTCGTCCTCGACCCCGTCGCCCTCCGGGTCGGCGAGGACGAGGTGGCTCTCAACACCGTCTTCTGGGTGTCGCGCCGCGCGGGGCTCATGCTCCTGTTCGGACGCGACCGTACCCTCGCCGTCCTCGGCAAGAGCGGCGATCTCGAAGAGCTGGCCCGCGGGGTCGAGCGCGGCAGCGACCGTGCGGCGCAGCGCTCGCTCCTCCAGCCGCTGACCCGCGAGGTCGTCGTGTGCACGGCGGGGACGGCGGTGAGCGGAAACATCGCCGAGAAGCGGATCACGGGACTCCACCTGGCGGTCTTCACGCAGCGCGGTCTCCACCTGTTCGCCGGGTCGCGCAGCCACTCGCTCGAGTGGCCGGTCGAGCGCGTGGCCGAGATCGCGTCCACCCCCGGAAGGCGGGGCAGGGGAGGGCTCCATCTCATCGGCGAGAACCTGTCGCTCACGCTGCGCTACCTGTTCCCCGAAGAGATCCAGGCCGTGGCGCGGGTGGCCGTGACGTCGCCCGAGCCGCTCGACGAGCCGGGCGGGGCGATCGAGATGTTCGCGAAAGGCGAGGTCGCGCCGCCGCCCGCGCCCGCGCTGCCCGAGTTCCGTCAGTCGGCCCAGACGCTCGGCGAGGCGGGCGATGCCGCCGCGCGGCGGGTGATGATCGATCAGGCGCTCGAGATGCGACTGGGAGCCGGGTTCTTCGAGAGCCATTTCCACGACCTCGGCGAGATCGCCCTGGGCCCGCTGATGCTCCGCACCTCTGCGGCCGCGCTGGCGCGGACGCTGGGCCGGGCGGTCGAGGTGCTCGACGCCGAGCAGCTTCGAGAGGACGCCGCGGTGGCGTTCCAGGCCGCCTCGGACCACGTCTTCCAGGTTTACGAGGCGTCGGTCCGCTCGCTCGCGGCCGAGAACCGTCTCGACGACGAGACCGTCGCGGACGCGCTGGCGACTCCGGACGAGAGGCAGCGTCTCGCGGATTCCTTCGCCCGAAACACCGAGCTGCTCGAGAGGGCGCTCGAGCGGGTCCTGGCGCGCCAGCACATGCTGCTCCAGCGCCTCCAGGCCGCGGAGCACGCGACACCCGACGTCGAGGACGACAGCCTCGAGGAAGCGGCCGAGGAGTGGCGGAGCGAGATCGACACCCTCGATCAGGTGTACGGCGGGGCGTGGAGCGACGTGGTTCTCGAGATCGCGGACACCTGGAGCGAGCGGCTCGTCCCGCGCCTCCGCCACCTCGCAACGCTCGG
This sequence comes from Gemmatimonadota bacterium, assembly GCA_033720355.1. Taxonomy (GTDB): domain Bacteria; phylum Gemmatimonadota; class Gemmatimonadetes; order Palauibacterales; family Palauibacteraceae; genus Palauibacter. Next base: position 30,947 of record JAWWCR010000030.1, on the reverse strand, counting down.
CGGATCCCGATTGTCGGAGAACGCGAGGCTCGCGATCCTCGCGACCGTGACCGTCACGGTGTTCGCCGTGCTCGCGTGGCTTATCTTCTGATGTGTACGGCCGTCTCTGGCGGACGGCATCGATAGGGACACGGGAAAGGACCGGTCGTTTTGTCACAGAAGCAGAGACCGCAGCAGAGTGCGCCGGCGAAGAAGGGCGGGGGCAACAGGGCGTTCCTCATCGTCATTGCGCTGATCGTCGTAGCCGGCGTCGGCTGGCTCGTGATGGCTCGCGGCGGCGGGATCGGATCGACCACCGCGCTCCCCACGCCACAGGAGTTCGAGGGGATCGCCGCGACCGTCGAGGCGGACAAGTCCTCCGGGCTCGTCCAGGGGTCGCCCGACGCTCCGGTCGAGATCCTCGAGTTCGCCGATTACTCGTGCCCGCATTGCGGCACGTTCTCCGGGTTCGCCGGAAAGCTTCTGCGCCAGAACTACGTCGAGCCCGCGGGCGGGCCGGTTCGGTGGATCACCTTCGACTTCGTGCTCGGCGGGTTCCCGAACACGGTCTCGGCCTCGATGGCGGCGCGGTGCGCCGGCGAGCAGGGAGCGTACTGGGCCTACCACGACATGCTGTTCTCGCGACAGAACCAGTGGGCGCGCAGCCCGAACCCCGAGGGAGCCTTCAACGAGATCGCGGAGGACGTCGGTCTCGACACGGGCCAGTGGGGAGAGTGCATGACCGAGGGTCGATACATCGAGCAAATCGCCGCGGCCCGAAAATACGGCGAGTCGCTCGGCGTGGGGTCCACCCCGACGCTGTTCATCAACGGCGAGCGGATCGATCTCGGCGGCGTGGAGCCCTACTCTCACATCGAGGGTCTGATCCAGGCCGAGCTCGCCGCCTCCTCGGATGGCTCGGAGGGCGCCGCTACCGGCGGCGACAGCGGCGGGGGCCGGTGACGACGCTGACCCGGCGCCGCGGGATCGTCCTCGCGGCGCTCGTCGGGCTCTTCGTCTCGACCTACCTGTACCTCTACTCGATCGGGTTCTACGGCGAGCTGGCATGTGGCGCATCGGGCGGGTGCAGCGTCGTCCAGGCCTCGCAGTACGCCTACTTCATGGGGTTCTCGGTCGCCGGGTGGGGCCTCGGCTGGTATCTGGCCGTGCTCGCGGTGGCCGTGCTGGCCGTCTCGGGTCGCCGGGGGGACGCCCGCTGGGTGTCGATCGCGCTCGTCGCCCTGTCGACGGGCGGTCTGCTCTTCACGATCTACCTGAAGGCCCTCGAGATCTTCGTGATCCACGCCATCTGCCGCTGGTGCGTGGTGAGCGCGGTGCTGGCGGCGATCATCTTCCTGCTCTGTCTGCCCGAGTGGAAGCGGATGCGAAACGGGGGCGCCCGCGAAGGCGCCCCCGAAGCGACATCGGAGACCGCGCCGGCCACCTGAGGGACTAGGCCGACGCCCTCCAGAAGCCTTCCAGCGCCTCTCCGTCCGGGGAGGCGCGAAGCTTGTCGAACGCCCGGTTTCGGATCTGCCGGATGCGCTCGCGGGTGACGCCAAGCAGCGACCCGATCTCCTCGAGGGTCATTTCCTCGCCGTCGTCGAGGCCGTAGTAGAGCACGAGGATCTTCCGTTCGCGCTCGGTCAGATATCGCTCGAACATCTTCTCGAGGAACTCGCGGCGGGCCTGGCCCTCCACATCCTCCTCGATATCGGCGTCGTCCATCCCGGCGAACCGCTCGCCGAACGAGGCGCTGTCGCGGTCGGACTTGTCGAGCGGCGCGTCGAGGCTGAGCTCGGCGGACGCCACGCGCCGCAGCGCGCGTACGGTCTCGACCGGCTCCTCCATCTCGTCGGCGATCTCGCGATCGGTCGGAGAGCGACCGAGCTTCTGCGTGAGCGCCGTCTCGGTGCGCGACAGCTTGACCAGATTCGAGTTCTGGTTGAGCGGGATCCGCACCGAGCGGGTCTGCTCGGCGAGCGCCTGGAGCACCGTCTGGCGGATCCACCAGACCGCGTACGAGATGAACTTGACGCCCTTGTCGGGATCGAACTTCTTGACGGCCTTGAGCAGGCCCTCGTTCCCGATGCACACGAGCTCGGCCAGGTTGAGTCCCCGGCCCTGATACTTCTTCACGTACGAGATGACGAACCGCAGGTTCGCCGTCACGAGCCGCTCGGCCGCTTCACGGTCTCCGGCGCGCGCCTTCCGCGCGATCTCGCGCTCCTTCTTGGCGTCGGAGATGAGCGGGTAGCGCTCTACGTCCTGCAGGTACTGATCGAACGAGTCGAGGGCGCGGGTGTCGAAGAACATCCGGCGTCGTCGCGTCGTAGCCATATATGGATCACATCCAGGTGCGGGTGCCTGAACGGGAGTACGTCCCCGTCGAAGGGCGGTTGATACAAACTTGATATAATAGGAGTTCCATCGGCCGACCGCACCCCGAACCGGGGTTCGGGTCGACGCGGGCGGGGTTCAGCGCCCGTCCGCCGTGCTCTCGTCACGCGCGATGTCACGCTCCATGCGCCGCAGACGCATTAGATAGGCCACGATCGCGACGAACGTGATCCCGTACCCGGCGACGAGATAGAGCGGGTTGTTCACGGGCTTTCCTCCGGTCCCCTGAGCTCGAGCGCGAGCTGCCGCCTCGCCAGCCTGTAGCGTCGGGAAATCAGGTACGCGAACGCGATCGTGTACGCCGCGAAAGAGAACAGCATGACCGCGCCGAACGCTGAAGCCATCGAGCGCGGCGAGGACGGCGGCTGGTGGAGGCTCCGCCACCAGAACACCGACAGGTACACCACCGGCACCTGGACGAACCCGAGAACGCCGATCACCGCCGCCCATCTGGCGCGCTGATCGGGGTCGTCCGACATGGAGCGGACGATCAGGTACCCGACGTAGATGATGCCGAGGATCGCCGTCGAGACGAGCCGCGGATCCCACTCCCACCACACACCCCAGGTCGGCTTCGCCCAGATCGAGCCGAGGACCAGCGTGAGCCCGATGGCCAGCACGCCGACTTCGACCCCGGCGAGCGCGAGCAGGTCCCAGTCGAGCTTCCGCTGAACCAGGTAGAGGAGGCTCATGAGGAAGACGAAGAAGAACGCCAGCATCCCGACCCAGGCGATCGGGACGTGGATGTAGAGCAGCCGCTGCACCTCGCCCTGCAGCCGATCGGCGGGGACGATGAACAACCCCGCGACCGTGCCGGCCGCGACCGTGACGAGCGACAGGATGCCGAGGCTCCGTTCCAGCTTCACGTGACTCCTACTCCTCGAGGATTACGGGGAAGATCCAGACGCAGACGACAAAGAGTATCACGTCGTAGGCGGCCAGCAATTGCAGCCACCCGCCCAGCCGCCCCATCGCGTTTCCGCCGATGATCGCGTCGGTCGCCCCCACGGCGCCGACCACGACCGGCACGAGCGCCGGGAAGAGCAGAAGCGGGAGGAGGAGCTCGCGCGCCTTGGCGTGTACCGTCAGGGCCGAGAAGAAGGTCCCGATCGCGGAGAACCCGATCGTACCGAGGACGGCGACCAGGGCGATCGGACCGATGTGGGCTACGAGGTCGACCTGGAAGATCACGGCCGCCGCCGGGAAGAGCACCGCCTCGAGCGCCGCGAGGAGGACGAGGTTCGCGCCCAGCTTGCCGAGGTAGATCGCGCGCGGATCGCCGGGGTAGAGCCGCAGGAGCCGCACTCCCCCGGCCAGCTCCTCCGTCTGGAAGGCGCGACCGAGCGACAGCGTCCCGGTGAATATGATCGCGACCCAGATGAGCCCGCCGGCGAGCCGCGCGAGCAGCGTCGTGTTCGGTCCGATCGCGAAGCTGAAGAGGAAGATCACCAGCGCGGCGAATGACAGCATCGCGCTCAGCCCCTGTTTCGTGCGGAGCTCGGTGAGGAGGTCCTTCCAGAGGATCGCGCGGGCCCGGCGCAGCAGCTCGCTCACGGTGCGCTCGCCGCCTCGTCGATCACCCCCCGCGCCAGCCGCACGGTGCGGTCGGCGTGACGCCCCGTCTCGGCCGTGCGGTGCGATGCGATGACGACAGTCGCCCCGGCCGCGCGCCACGCCGCGATCGCGTCCTGGACGAGGTCCACCCCGGTGGAATCGAGGCTCGTGAACGGCTCGTCGAGCAGCACGACGTCCGGCGCCCGCAGGCCGAGACGAGCGAGCTCGAGGCGTTTGCGCATGCCGGTCGAGTAGCCGCGGACTGCGAGGTCGGCGGCGTCGGCCAGGTCGACGCGCGCGAGGGCGGCGCGAAGGTCGTCGTCGCTTGCCGTCACTTCCCCCATCCGGGCCGCGAACCGGAGGTTCTCGACCCCGGTGAGCTCGTCGTAGACGTGCCCCGTCGGCGTCATCAGAGCGGTACGACGGCGGATGGCGTCGGCGTCGCTCGCGAGATCGAGCCCCAGCACCGATGCCTCGCCCGCCGTCGGGCGGAGCAGGGTGGAGAGGATGCGGAGGAGCGTCGTCTTCCCGGTCCCGTTCGCGCCGAGCAGCGCGACGACCGACCCGCGCTCGATCTCGAGATCCACTCCGCGCAGCGCCCAGCGCCGACCGAACCGGCGGGTCAGACCCTCGACCCGGATCGCGGGAGCGCTCACGAGACGCCGTATCCCGGGCCGATCGCGGTGCTCCCGCGGACGGCCCGGGGCGCCGCTGGCCGCCCGCGCCGGTCGCGTCTACGTTGCCGCCCATGGACCTCCACCGACTCTCCGAGCTGGCGCAGCCGGCGGATACGAACGTGCTCTTGCTGGTCCTCGACGGGCTCGGCGGGCTGCCCATGCGGCCCGGCGGCCCGACCGCGCTCGAGGCGGCGAACACGCCCCACCTCGACGAGCTCGCGCGCGGCGGTACCTGCGGCCTCCACGAGCCCGTCGCGGCGGGCATAACGCCCGGGAGCGGTCCGGGTCACCTCGCGCTGTTCGGCTACGACCCGCTGGTCTACGTGACCGGCCGAGGCGTCCTCGAGGCCCTCGGGATCGAGTTCCCCCTCGAGCCGACCGACATCGCGGTCAGGGCGAACTTCTGCACCGTCGACGGCTCGGGCGTCATCACCGACCGACGGGCCGGCCGGATCTCGACCGGGGAGGCGGCGCCCCTCGTGGAGGCTCTCGACGCGATCGAGATGGACGGCGCCGAATGCTTCGTCCGGCATGTGAAAGAGCACCGGTTCGTGGTCGTCCTGCGGCCCGACGAGCCGATGTCCGCCGAGGTCGACGACACCGACCCCGGGCGTACGGGCGAGCCGCCCCACGACCCCCGCGCCCGCGACGATGCGTCGAGGCCGGCCGCGGCGCTCTTGGCGCAATGGATCGACCGGGCGCGGGAGGTCCTTGCCGGGCGCGACACCGCGAACATGGCGCTCCTCCGCGGCGCTTCGGTGCGTCCCGACTGGCCGCGCTTCCCCGACGTGTTCGGGATGAGCGCCTCCGCGACCGCCGCCTACCCGATGTACCGGGGCGTCGCGTCGCTGGTCGGGATGGAGCCGGGCGCCGTGCCCGATGGCGCCGCCGCGCTCATCCCCGCTTACGAGAGTCTGGTCCGGCGGTACGACTTCTCCTTCCTCCACTTCAAATCGCCGGACAAGGCCGGCGAGGACGGGGACTTCGATGCGAAGGTCGCCGTGATCGAGGAGGCGGACGCGGTGGTCCCCGGCCTCATGGCCGCGGGCCCAGATGTCGTTGTGGTGACCGGCGATCACTCGACGCCGGCGCTCCTCAAGAGCCACAGCTGGCACCCCGTCCCCTTCCTGATCCACGGAGGCGCGGCCCGCAACGACCCGGCCACGACGTTCGGAGAGACGGCCTGCCGCTCGGGCGTCCACGGGCTGCGGAGGGGGTGCGAGCTCATGCCGCTCGCGGCGGCGCGCGCGGGTCGTCTGGCGAAGTACGGAGCGTAGACGGCACACGCAGAGCTCCGCGGGACTCGGGGTCTTCAGACGGTGGAACGCGCCTCGTCGGCGTACTCGATCCCCGCGCCGCCCATCGCCACGCCGGTGCCCACGGTCACGATCCCGAACACGAGGTCGTTGAACAGCCCCTGCGCGTTGCTCAGGTAGGCGTGGATGAAGGGCGAGAACATGGAGTACGCGCCGATCGCGATGAGCGCCCAGCCGCTGTAGCGGTTGATCCCGAGGTTGAAGGACAGGGTGACGGCGATGATCGCGGCGCCGAGCACCACGCTGTGCCACCACAGAAATCCCACCGGGTAGCCCCAGATGAACGGCGCGCCCATGTACCACAGACCGAGCCCGAGCCCTACGAAACGTGACGCCATCAGCCTCTCTCAGGGTGTTCGTGTCCGCACATGATGCGCGTCGTGCTCGGGCCCCGCAAACGGGGTCGTCCCCGGTCGCGGGCGGCCCCGCCCGGTACTACAACCGGGTGAGTCTGAGACGGTTCGCGTTCGCGACGACCGTGATCGAGCTGAGCGCCATCGCGGCCTCGGCGAGAGCCGGGTGGAGGAGGCCGAAGAACGCCACCGGGATCGCGATCACGTTGTAGAAGTAGGCCCAGAAGAGGTTCTGCCTGATCCGGCCGAACGTGGCCTTCGACAGGCGCGCGGCGCGCAGCACGCCGGCCAGGTCGTCGGAGGAGAGCGTGATGTCCGCGGCCTCGATCGCGATGTCGGTGCCGGTCCCCACGGCGAGCCCGACGTCGGCGGTCTTGAGAGCGGGCGCGTCGTTGATACCGTCGCCGACGAAGGCGACCGACGCGCCGTTCCCCTGGAGTCGGCGGACCTCCTCGACCTTGTTCCCCGGCAGCATCCGCCAGCGGTACGTCTCGATCCCGAGGGCGCCCGCCACGGCGGTCGCCGTCGCCTCGCCGTCGCCCGTCAGCATGACGGTCGCGAACCCCAGCTCGCGCAGCGCGTCGAGCGTCGCGGCCGCGTCGTCGCGCACCGGGTCGGCGAGGGCGAGTGCGCCGAGCAGCTCGTCGTCGAACGCGACGAGCACCACAGTGCGGCCGCCCTCCTCGAGCTCGGCGATGGTCGGGCGGAACGCGTCGATGTCGATCTGTCCCTCGAGCATGAGTAGCTCGTTCCCGACCAGCGCCGTCCGGTCCTCGACCGTACCGCGGATGCCGCGACCGACCAGCGCCTCCACGTCGCGTGCGTCCGGGATCGCGAGATCGCGCTCGCGTGCCGCACGCACGATCGCGCGCGACAGCGGGTGCTCGGAGGCGGTCTCGATGGCGGCCGCGGTGCGCAGCAGCCCGAGCTCGGCGTTCGAGCTCGCCGTGACGCCCGACGGATCCGTCCGTCCATCGTGCGCCACGGCCCGCACCTCCACGACCGCCGGCTCGCCGCGGGTGAGCGTGCCCGTCTTGTCGAACACGAGCGTGTCGGCGGATGCGAGCGCCTGGATGGCCGCGCCGTCCCGCACCAGCACGCCGCGCGTGGCGCCCAGCCCGGTCCCGACCATGAGCGCCGTCGGGGTCGCGAGCCCGAGCGCGCAGGGGCACGCGATCACGAGGACCGCCACGGCGGCGAACACCGCGAGCGACACCCGCCCGAGGTCCGGGTTTACCCACGGGAGAAACCCGGCGCCCCACTCCGCGATCCGTCCGAAGGCGCCGGGGACGACGAGCCAGCCGACCAGCGCGGCCGCCGCGATCGCGACGATCGCCGGCACGAAGACCGCCGTGACGCGATCGGCGAATTCCTGGATCGGCACCTTGCTCGCCTGCGCCTCCTCGACCTGCCGGACGACGCGCGCGAGAAACGTGTCGCGTCCCACGGAGGTGGCCCGCACCCGGATGACGCCCTGCTGATTGATCGTGGAGCCGATGACCTCGTCGCCGGGCTCCCTGTCGACCGGGATCGACTCCCCCGTCGCCAGCGACTCGTCGATCGCGCTCCGTCCCTCGACGATCTCTCCATCCGTGGGGATCCGCTCGCCGGGACGGACGATCATGATGTCTCCCACACGGACCTCGGAGGTGGGCACCTCGATCTCCTGGCCGTCGCGGTCGACGCGCGCGCTCGGCGCCTCGAGCGACAGAAGCGCCTGGATCGCCGCCGAGGCCCGTCCCCGCGCCCGGGTCTCGATGTACCGGCCGGTGAGGTGGATGGCGACGATCATCGCCCCGATCCCGGCGTAGTTCATGACCATCGGGGCGAATCCCAGCGAATGCGCCGTCGCCCAGAACCCGGTCGCGATCGACACGCCGGCGCCGAGCGAGATGAGGACATCCATGTTCGGGGTGCCGCCCCGCGCCGAGCGGAACCCGCTCGCGAACGTCGGCCCTCCGGGCCAGGCGGCGACCGCGACCGCGATCAGGGTAAGCCCCGCGTCGAATGCGAGACGGGTCGGCCAGTGCACGCCGAAGACCATCTCGGGGACCATCCACACCATGATCGGGACGGTCAGCAGCCAGGCGATCCACATGCGGCGGCGGGCGTCCGCGAGCACCCGGTCGGCCCGTTCGAGACGCCGGCGCTCGGCCTCCATCGCGTCGCCCCGGTCCTCCTCCGGGTCGGGCTCGAACAGGTCGTACCCCGCGCCGCGCACGGCCTCGCGCAGCTCGTCGAACGACACCCCGGGCACGTCGACCGTGACCGTCGCGGACTCGGCGGGCAGACTCACCGTGGCCGTCACGCCCTCGACGGCGTTGAGCGCCCGTTCGACCGCCGACGAGCACCCGGCGCAGTGCATCCCCTCGACCCGGTAGAGCCGCTTCATGATCGCACGAAGCTCTGGAAGAGGTCGAGGATCTCGCGCCGGACCTGCTCGGCCGACTCGCCGCCGCGCGAGATCGCGTCGGTCGCGCAGCGCTCGAGGTGGCTCGCCAGAAGCACGCGCTCGGCCGATCGGAGCGCCGAGTGGACGGCGGCGAACTGGTGCAGGATGTCGGGGCAGTAACGGTCGTCGTCGACCATCCGTCCGAGCCCCTCGACCTGACCGCGGATCCGGGCGAGCCGGCGGGCAAGGTCCTCTCTCGTGGTTTCGGGAATCCCCCGGTGGTGCGTCGTCGTGGCCATGGACCTCTCATCCCGGTTGTCGGACCTTATACTATACCCATGTAGGGTATCAGCGGTTCCGCCGTGAAACGAGCGCGCGGCGTGGGCCTGCCGGCCCGCTGCGCACGACCCGACGGGGTTCCGGAGCAGCCTCCGCGCGCTCGCTGGACGGGACGGTAGCGGACGGCCTACTGTCATCCGTCGCTCCGGCAGCATCCGCCCCGAGACGGCCCGACACACGACCTTCGAGAGTCCCGCGAACGATGTTCAGACGAATCAAGCGCATGCTGGATCAGACGCTCGACCACCTCGAGTCGAAGATCGACGACGTGACGGATGACGACGTCGACCGGCTCATCCGCGCCATGCGCGACGAGCTGGTGGAGACGAAGACGCGGATTCCCGAGCTCGAGGCCCTTCTGACGTCGCAGCTCGCACAGGCCGACAAGGAGAAGGCGTCGGCCGAGGCCTGCGACCGCCGGGCCGCGCAGGCCATCGAGATCGGCGACACGGAGACGCAGGAGGTCGCCGAGCGGTTCGCCGCGCAGCACCGCCAGCGTCTCGAGGTGCTGGTCATCAAGGCCGAGGCGACCCGCCAGGAGATCCTCCAGCACCGCGATGAGGTCGAGCAGATGACCGAGCAGCTCAAGGACGCGATGACGCGTCGCGACACGCTCGGGATCCAGCAGCGGCGCGCGAAGGCGATCGACAACAAGACGTCGCGGTTCGACTCGCTCGACGCCTTCGACCGGATGGCCGAGAAGATGGAGAGCGCGGGCGATGTCGATGCGGCGGCGCGCGAGCTCGATCTCGAGCTGGACCCGTTGTCGGAGCCGCCGAAGCGCGACTACGCCGGCGAGAAGGCCATGCGCGAGGCGCATGCCGAAGATCTGCTGGCCGAGCTCAAGCGCCGTATGGGCGAGGAGGGATGAGCCCGCTCGTCGCGGCGGTCGTCATCTATCCGCTCATCCTCATCGGGGTCGGGATCTGGCGCTCCCGGTCGGTCAAGAGCCACGAGGACTTCGTCGTCGCCGGCCGCTCGGTCCCCGTCCTGATGCTCGTGGGCACGCTGGTCTGCACGTGGATCGGCTCGGGCTCGCTGTTCGGCGGAGCGGGGCTCGCGTACTCGACGGGGATCGCCGAGCTGTGGTTCTCGTCGGGGGCGTGGATCGGGCTGATCGTGTGTTTCTACCTCGCGCCGCGAGTGCGGAGCATCGCCAAGTACACGGTCCCCGATCTTCTCGAGCAGCGTTACAACTCGGCCGCGCGCATCCTCGGCACGATCGCGATCATCCTCGCCTACGTGACGATCGCGGCCTACCAGTTCCGCGGCGGTGGGTGGATCCTCATGATCGTCACCGACGGCGCGATCTCGGCCGAGATGGGGATGCTCATCACCTGCGCGACGGTCGTCCTGTTCACCGCGCTCGCCGGGATGGTGTCGATCGTCACGGTGGACATCTTCAACGGGATCATCATCACCCTGGGCGTCCTGTTCGCGCTGCCCTACATGGTGTTCGCGAACGGGGGCGTCGACGCGATCACCGCCGCTCTCCCGGCGGGCCATACGTCGGCACTCGGCGGTCACAACGTGCTGTGGGTGCTCGGTGTCGCGATGCCGACCTTCCTGCTGATCCTCGGCGAGAGCGGCATGTACCAGAAGTTCTTCTCGGCGAAGGACGAGTCGGCGGCGAAGAAGGCCGTGGTCGGGATGCTCGTCGGGATCATCGTGATCGAGGTCGCGATCGCCCTGCTCGGAGTCGTCGGCCGCGCGGTCTACCCCGAGCTCGCCACGGCGACGTGGGCCGGCGGACGCGGGGCCGCCGAGACGGTCATCCTGCACATCGCCCGCAACGGGCTCCCGGTGCTCGGGGGGATGATCCTCCTCGCTTCGGCGATCGCGATCGTGCTGTCGACCGGGAACACGTTCCTGCTGGTGCCGTCCACGAACGTGAGCCGCGACATCTACGAGCGGTACGTGAACCCGGAGGCATCGGATGCCGCGAAGCTGAGCGTCCAGCGGGTGTTCGTCGTCCTGTTCGGCGGTCTCGGGCTCCTCGTGCTCACGCAGTTCGACAGCGTGCTCGCGATGGCGCTGTACGCGTACTCGCTCGTCGGGGCGAGCCTGACGCCCGCGCTGCTGGCGGCGTTTCTGTGGAAGAGGGTGACCGCGCAGGGCGGGGTCGCCTGCATCGCCGGCGGCCTCGGAAGCATCGTGGGGATCAAGATCCTTTCGACCCTCGGGGTCGGGTTCACGCTGACGATCGGCGATACCCCGTTCGACTTCTCGTCGAGCGACTACATCGTGATCCCCGGCGTGATGATCTCGATCGGTCTGCTGGTCGTGGTCAGCCTGCTGACGCCGGCGTCCGACGAGGAGAAGTGGCGACCGTTCTTTTCCGGAGGCGGCTCCTCCGCCGGGCATGTGCCCGTTTCCTGACCGGCCGCGGCAGCGCGCCTCGGCCGTCGCGCGCTAGCCGCCTTCCCAGAGCGACCGGACGAGCGACTCCCGGAAGCTCGACCCCGGGGCGAAGTACCCGCCCCACAGCGCCTGGACGTTCTGATCGCCGATGTCGGTCTGGTCGAGTACGGGGCTCGCGGCGCCGTCACGCCGATAGGTCGTGCGCAGGGTGTCGCCGCGCACGTGGTAGGTCAGCCGATCGCCCGAAGCGATCCCCTCGGCCTCGAGAAACGAGAACCAGTCGCGCAGACCGCTCGTGATCTCGTCGAATGTCTCGGGCGTGATCCACCCCGCGTCGCGTGCGCTCGCCATGTCCTCGTCGACACCCTCGAGAAACTGCTCCAGCGAGACATCACGTACGAAACGGATTTCGGCCACGGCCTCCGGCGCGGCGCGCACCAGCGCGGCGACGCTGTCCTCGAGACCGCGCCCGTACGCGGAGTTCCCGTCGACCAGCCGTTCGAGGCCGTTCGCCGTGTCCTCGTCGACCCGCACGGTGATGTAGAGGACGTCGACCTTGAAGATCGTGCGCTCGACGAGAAACCCCATCGTCGACCCCGGTCCGGCAGGCAGCAAGTCGAGATCGGGGTCCGGGGCGGACTGGGCGCCGAGCGGGCCCGCAGCCAGCGCCGCGACCGCCGCAATGGCGAGCGCGCCCCCTCTACGCCGGGGAGCGGTCGAGTCTGACGACGACGTCTCTCCCCTTGATCTGCTTGCCATTCAGGCCCCTCACCACCTCATCGACCACCATCGAATCGATGTCGATGAGCGAGAACTTCTGCTTGATGTCGATCTTGCCGATCTGACCGCCGACGGCGCCAGTCTCGCCGGTGATCGCGCCGACGAAGTCGCCGGGCGCGGCGCCCTCCTTCCGGCCCACGTTGATCCAAACCCGGCTCCATGTCGGGCGGGTGGCGCGCTCGGCGTCCCGCGAAGGGCGGGTCCGCGGCGATGCGTCCGTGTCTCGCGGGCCGGGCGTCGGGGCGTCACGAGCCGGCGGGACGGCGGGACGGTCGCGCAGCAATGTCGCCAGCGCGGCGGCCACCCTCTCGAACCCGTGCTCCTCGAGGAGCGGCTCGATGAGCAGCGCGCCGCCGGCGAGGTCGCGCGACGCGATCGCCTCCTCGATCATGTCGCGGAAGCCCTCGACCTCTTCCGCGAACGCGCGCGGCGTGTCGGGGAGCGGGCGCGACGGCCAGCCGACCCGCGCCGCCAGGATCTCGAGCTGCGCCACATGGCGGGGCTCGACGACCGCCGCGCGCGCCGTGGCGGGGCCGAGCGCGCTCCGGAGCTCGTCCGCCGACCAGGGGAGGCCGAACAGGACGGCAGGCCCCGACGGTCCGTCCGCCGGACCGTCGGTCAGGTCCGCGAGCGGGCGCACCGCAACGCCAATCTCGCCCGGTCCCGCCAGAGCGAACCCCTCGATCGCCAGCAGGTGGGAGACGCTCTCGGCGACGGCGGCGTCGCACCACACGGTGACGCTGTCGGCATCGGTTCGGGTGGCCCAGCCGTGGATCACCGCGGCCAGCCGTGCGAGCCGGGCGTCGTAGCCTGCCGCGACCGCCCAGCGAAGTGGTGGCCCCGACGTCGCCGGCGCGCGTTCGTCGTCCGCGAAGAGCTCGGGGGGCCACCGGCGGGCTCGCGGGAGCAGTCGCGTGACCAGCTCGTCGAACCGGTCGTCGCGGCGGTGCGTCGCGGCGACCCGGCGAATCTCGCCTTCGCCGGCCTGGAGAACGCCCTCGACCGCCGTCCACTCGGTCTCGAGCGCCGCCACGTCGTCGAGGGCGAGGAACCGCATGCGGCCGAGCGAAACGTCGCCCTTCCGCACGTCCTCCAGGAGCCGGGCCGGGGTCGCGACGATGACCGCGCGGTCCGGGAGCGGCGCACCGGCGGCGGCGCGCTCGGAGGTCCACGACACGGTCATCCACCCGGCGGCCGCCCCGATGCGGTCGATCGAGCGGGCCAGCCGTCTGGCCCGGTCAGCCGTCGCCACGAGCACGACGCCGTGCGCCTCGTCCTCCTCGAAGTCACGAATCGCGACGGCCGAGTAGAGACGGCACAGTCGCGCGCCCTCGCCGGCGACGAGCGCGATGTGGTGGCCGCGCTCGATGGCGGCGGCGAGCGCCTCGACGGCTTCGGGGAGGCGCTCTGGTGGAGTGCGCGTCTCCTCGAGACGCCGGATCGTCGGAAACTCGTCGCGGTCTGTCATCGCGATGTCGTTAGCACCAGCCGGGGGCCCCGTCAAACGTTGACGTCGTCGAGTCGCGCCGTCTAACCTGACGCCGCCCCGCGGCACCGCGACGCGCCGGGCTCGTCAGCAGCCTCCTCGGGAGTGCGAGCGCCGTGACCGACATCCTCACAGGTATCCAGGGTTCGGTCTGGGGCATCCCCCTCATCGCGCTTCTCCTCTTCACGGGATTCAACTACACCGTGCTGCTGCGCGGTATCCAGTTCCGTGGGCTCGGACGGGGGATCTGGCTGGCGTTCGTGCGCCGCCGCGAGGAGGGCGGAGAGCGCGAGGGCGATGTCTCCCACTACCAGGCCCTGATGACGGCGCTCGCCGCCACCGTGGGGATCGGCAACATCGTCGGTGTGGCGACGGCGCTCGTCGCGGGGGGACCGGGGGCACTCTTCTGGATGTGGGTCGCCGGGCTGCTGGGGATGGCGACCAAGTACGCGGAGGCCGTGCTCGGCGTGCGCTTCCGCGAGACCGACCAGCGGGGCGAGAAGGCGGGCGGCCCCATGTACTACCTCGAGCACGGTCTCGGGGGCGGCAAGCTCGGCCGCGGGCTCGCCGTGGCCTTCGCGGTGTTCGCGACGCTGGCGTCGTTCGGGATCGGCAACGCGGTCCAGTCGCAGGCCGTCGCCTCGGCGATCAACGACTCGTTCGGGATCGCCGAGTGGATCGTGGGGATCGTCGTCGCGCTCGGTGTGGGCGCCGTCATCATCGGAGGGATCAAGACGATCGGGCGATTCGCGGGCGTCTTCGTCCCGTCGATGATCCTGCTCTACGCGGGCGGAGCCGGGCTGGTGCTGATCCTGAACGCCGACCAGGTGCCCGTGGCCTTCCGGCTCGTGTTCGAGAACGCGTTCGGGAGCCGGGCGGCGGCGGGCGGCGCGCTGGGGTACACCATGCTCCAGGCGGCGCGGTTCGGTGTCGCCCGGGGGATGTTCTCCAACCAGTCCGGCCTCGGATCGAGCGCGATCGCCGCCGCCGCCGCGCAGACGCGGGAGCCGGTCAGCCAGGCCCTCGTGTCGATGATCGGGACGTTCATCGACACGATCGTCGTGTCGACCTTCACGGGGCTCGCGATCCTCGCTACGGGCGCTCTGGAGTCCGGGCGGGATGGCGCGAACATGACGCAGCTCGCCTTCGAGGCCGGTCTGCCGGGCGGGGTCGGCGGGATCTTCGTCGCGCTCGCGCTCACGCTCTTCGGGTTCAGCACGATTATCGGCTGGTCGTACTACGGCGAGCGCAGCCTCGCCTATCTCGGGGGAGAGCGCACGATCCGCTGGTACCGGTTCGTGTTCGTCCTCGTCGTGGCTGCCTCCGCGGTGGTCGAGCTGGATGTCGTATGGCTGGTATCGGACATCCTCAATGCCCTGATGGCCGCGCCGAATCTCCTGGGCCTCCTGCTACTGTCGGGGATCGTGCGGCGCGAGACGCGGCTCTACTTCTCGAAGAGGAAGAGCGCGACCGGGGGAGGGTCGGGCCGAGCCGTCAGCCGATGAATCGGGGGTAATGACCCAGGTCGTACGCGCGGATCGAAAGGACGCCTCTCGGCCGCATCCCGATCTGTTCGAGCGATCTCGACTCATCGACGACCTCGCGTTCGAGATACTCGGTGTAGAAGTCGGACGGGTCGTCGGACGAACGCTGGAGCATCTCCCGCAGACCGAGCTGCTTGGCCTCGGTCACGCTCATCCCGGTCGGCAGCTCGGCGACGTGCTCGAGCCAGCGATCGGGCATGATCAGCCGGACGGTGATCGTCTCGTCGCCGCTCACCCGTGGCCCCTCAGGGTGTACAGGAAGCGCTTGGCCAGATCGGTGACGTCGAGCCCCACGACGCGATCGGTCTCGACGTGCACGTTCGTGTGGCCGCCGTGCCGGTCGACCCGGAAACGGGCGAGCCCGATGCTGCCCGCGAAGGTCACCGAGTCCGCATCCTCCTCCCTCACGGTGAGGGTGGAGTGCTCCTCGAAGAAGCGCCTGGCGCGGGCCAGCACGTCCTCGGGGGACACGTCCGTGATGGTGACGTAGCGCAACGCTCTCTCTCTCGTTCGGATCGCGATCCAGCCCCGCCGGCCGCCCGGCAGTGCGATCGCGCCGGAAGATCAGCACGCCGCCGCGGTCCGTCAACCGGACGGGAGGGGTCCGGCGACCCGTCACCGCGGGCGTCCCGTGCGGTTGCCGGGGCATGGCAAATCGCGGCTCCGCGGGATACCATCCCGGCCTCGCGAAAAACGACCGGTGGGGCGCCCGCGCGCCCGCAAGAACGAACGACGGAGACACGCAGCGCCGATGTCGGACATCGAACCGTTCGGGAAGTACTTCCTCCCCGGGCCCACGGAGGTCGACCACGACGTGCTGCGGGCCATGGCACGGCCGGTCATGGGGCACCGGAGCCCGGAGATCAGCAGGCTGATGAAGCGGCTCCAGGGCGGACTGTCGGAGCTCTTCGTCACCGAGAGGCCCGTCTTCGTATCGACGTCATCGGCGACCGGGATGATGGAGGCGGCGATCACGAACCTCACGCGCCGCCGTGTGTTGTGTCTGTCGTGCGGAGCTTTCAGTCACCGGTTCTACGACATCGCGAAGGCGACGGGCCGGCCGGCCGACCTGCTCGAGGCGGCCTGGGGGAAGCCCAACAGACCCGAGGCCCTGCGGAAAGAGCTCGCCGCGAACCCCGGGAAGTACGACCTGGTCACGGTCGTGCATTCCGAGAGCTCCACGGGGGTCCTCAATCCCCTCGCCGACATCGCGGCGGTCGTCCAGGAGTTCGACGATGTGCTGCTCGCGGTGGACACGGTCTCGTCGCTCGCGGGGGCGCCGGTGCTGACCGACGAATGGAAGCTCGACTTCGTGCTCACCGGGTCGCAGAAGGCGCTCGCCATCCCCCCCGGTCTCGCGTTCGCGGTGGCCTCGGAGCGGGCGATCGCGCGAGCGGAGGAAGTGGAGCACCGCGGGTTCTACTTCGATCTCCTGAAGTTCCAGAAGAACCTCGTCCACAAGTGGCAGACACCCAACACGCCCGCCGTCTCGTTCTTCTTCGCGCTCGAGGCCCAGCTCGCGAAGATCCGGAAAGAGGGCCTTGCCGCGCGCTGGGCGCGTCACGTGTCGATGGCCGAGCGGACCTCCCGCTGGGTGAATGAGGGAAATGAGCGGAAAGGCCGGGGTCTGCGAGTGCTGGCCCCCGACGGTTACCGATCACCCTGCGTCACCGCGATCATGCTGCCGCCGGGGCTCAGCGGTCCCGAGGTGGTCGCGCGGGCGGCGTCACGCGGATTCACGGTGGCGAGCGGCTACGGGAAGCTGAACGACATGTCCTTCCGTATCGGGCACATGGGCGATCACACGATCGACGAGCTCGAGGAACTGTTGAGCGTTCTGGATGAGGTGCTGTGAGTAGACGGATCAAGACCGGTATCAAGCGACTGATCATAGCCGATCCGCTACGACCGGAAGGGATCGACGTGCTGAGCGCCGAGACGGGTCTCGCCGTGGAGGATCACACCGCCGACGACCGGGCGGCCCTGACCGACGCGCTCGCGGGGGCCTCCGGGCTGATCGTGAGGAGCCGCACGAAGGTCGATGCCGAGCTGATCGAGGGGACAGACACGCTCGAGGTGATCGGGCGAGCCGGTGTCGGCGTCGACAACATCGATATCGAGGCCGCGACCCGCCGCGGGATCGCGGTCCTCAACGCGCCGGCCGCGAACACCTTCTCGACCGCGGAGCTCGCGTTCGGACTGCTGCTCGCGACGGCGAGGAACATCGCCGAGGCCGACGCGACCGTGCGGGCCGGTGAGTGGAAGCGGAAGGCCCTTCAGGGGACGCAGCTGTTCGGCAAGACGATCGGGGTCGTCGGCGCGGGCCGGATCGGCGCCGAGATGGTGCGGCGCGCGCGCGCCTTCGGGATGCGTGTGCTGGCGTACGATCCCTACGTTCCGGCCGACCGCGCGAACGAGCTGGGGCTGTCGCTCGTGTCGCTCGAGAAGCTGCTCGAGAGCTCCGACGTCGTCACCTTGCACGTCCCGCTCACCTCCGAGAACCGTGGCCTCATCGGCGCCGACGAGATCGCCCTGATGCCGGACGGAGCGATCCTGATCAACGCGGCCCGCGGCGGTCTGGTCGACGAGACCGCGCTCGCCGAGGCGCTCGTCTCGGGCAAGCTGGGGGCCGCCGGACTCGACGTGTACGAGCGCGAACCCCTGCCCGAGGACTCGCCGCTGCGGACCGCGCCCAACCTCGTGTTCACGCCGCATATCGGCGCGTCGACGGACGAGGCCCAGGCGGAGGTGTCACGCCAGATCGCGGTGGCGGTGCGCGACGCGCTGCTGTCGGCCGACTATCAGACCGCCCTGAACGCCCCCTACGAGGAAGGGGAGCGCGGACGAGTCGCGCCGGTCATGGAGCTCGGCCGACGGCTCGGCACCCTCCTCGGGAAGCTCGATGACGGGCGGTGTCAGCGGGTGGAGGTGCAGTACGCGGGGACGATCCCCGGTGTGCTGCGGCCGCTCACGGCGGCGGCCATCGAGGGGTTTCTCGCGAGGCGCGTGGAGCCGCCGATCAACGTCGTCAATGCTCTGTCGATCGCCGGCGAGCTCGGTATCGACGTGGCACGCGTCCGGACCGGGCAGGTCCACGACTATACGAACCACGTCCAGCTTCGGGCGACGCACGACGGGCGCGATGACGACCTGGTCGTGGCGGGGGCGCTTCTCGGGGACGGCGAGCACAGCCGGATCGTCCGGGTAGGCGAGTTCCACGTGGACGTCGTGCCGCACGGGACGCTTCTGTTCGTCCACAACCGCGACATCCCCGGCGTCATCGGGATGGTCGGGACGGCCCTCGGCGCGGCGGGGGTGAATATCGCCGAATACCATCAGGCCCGGACCGAGGAGGGTGGCGCCGCGCTCGGGGTCGTGCGGATCGACGGCGAGGCGCCCGCCTCGGTCCTCGAGGCGATCCGTTCGATCGACGCGGTCGACCAGGTGCGCCAGGTCGTGTACGACGTCTGACCGGACCACCCTTCGGACGACCCTTCAAACGGACCGGGGTCGACACGCCTCCAATACGCACGGATGACTCCAGCGGATTGGAGGCGCAGGCATGAGGAAGTGGCTCGCGCTGCTCTCGTGCGCGCTCCTGTCGTGGAGCGGCGAGGTGCGTGCCCAGCCGCCCGAGACGGAAATGTCCCCCGCGGCTCGTGGCTATCTCGCCGAAGCTCTCGATATCATGCGCGAGAACTCGCTGCGGAGGTTCGTCGTCGACTGGGAAGCGCTGGAGTCCGCGGTCTTCGCGAGGGCGGGCGGCGCGCTCGAGCCGGCGGACACGCACGAGGCGATTCGATTCGCGCTCCGCGAGCTGGGGGACCGACACAGCTATCTGATCGCTCCTCCGACCGCGAACGGGATCGGCGGCGGCGGGCCTCCGGCACCCCCGCGTCCGGCGGGCCGCGTGATCGACGGGCGGTGGGCGTACGTCCTGATCCCGACTCTGGGCGCCGACAGCTACGCCGACAGCCTCCGTAACCTCGTGGCCGAGCTGGCGAGCGAGAGCCCGTGCGGGTGGATCGTCGACCTGCGCGAGAATCGCGGGGGGAACATGTGGCCGATGCTCCTGGGCATCGGACCCGTCCTGGGGGATGGCACACTGGGATACTTCGTGGACCCCATCGGCGACGAACAGGCCTGGGTTCTGGACGGGGATCGCATCGGGATCGACTCGCTGAC
Source organism: Gemmatimonadota bacterium (assembly GCA_033720355.1). Lineage (GTDB taxonomy): Bacteria > Gemmatimonadota > Gemmatimonadetes > Palauibacterales > Palauibacteraceae > Palauibacter. The sequence continues at coordinate 11,581 of JAWWCR010000030.1, read as the reverse complement.
GATCGTCGCCACGAACCGATCGTTGCGGCTGGAAGGGCCCTCGCCGCCCACGGCCGTGTTGACGGGGGATCAGACGGCGAGCTCGGGGGAGGCGGTCGCGGTAGCCTTCCGGGGACGCCCGCGGACCAGGAGCTTCGGGGGGGCGACGGCCGGACTGTCGACCGCGAACTACCCCTTTCCGCTCCCGGACGGCGCGTTCCTCAACCTGACGATCTCCACCTTCGCGGATCGCGGGGGCAACCCGTACGGTGGACCGATCGAACCGGACGAGCCGACCGGCCTGGCGGCGGGTGCCGTCCTCGACGCCGCGATCGCCTGGCTCGAGGGGACCGCGTCCTGCGTCGCGGCGGCGTCAGCTCCCGTCCGGTGACCAGCGCCGCGCCAGCTCGCCCGCGGGCGGCGACAGGCGATCCGGGTGGAAGAGCCCCGCGAGGATCTCGACACCCGTGACGAAACGGGGGCCCGAGCGGTTGAAGTAGGCCGACGCGTCGACGACCCACGACCGACCTTCGACGATCGCGCGCGGGGCGACCTCCGCGAGCCGCCCGGCCGCGGCGTCCGCGTCCGCCTCTGCGGCGTCGAGCCCGTACCCGCACGGCATGATGACGAGGACGTCGGGGTCGAGGTCGGCCAGCACCGACCACTCGACCTGCGCCGAAGGCCGTCCCGCGTCGCCGGCGAGGTTCTCGCCTCCCGCCCGCTCGATCATCTCGGGGACCCAGTGGCCCGGCGTGAACGGCGGATCGAGCCACTCGATGGCCAGCACGCGCGGACGCGGCGCTCCCGAGACCGCCGCCGCCACGGCGTCGAGCCGCCCGCGCAGCCCGTCGATCGCCGCCCGCGCGGCCTCCCGAGCGTGCGCGGCCTCCCCGACCTGAGCGATCGACGCGAGGATCTCCTCGATCGTGTGCGAGTCGAGCGAGACGATCCGGGCGTCGAGGCGGCGCTCGGCGACCGCCTTCTCCACGCCGCCCGTGGGGACGGCGCACACCTCGCAGACGGCCTGCGTGATGATGAGGTCGGGGTCGAGCTCGGCGAGAAGTGCGTCATCGATCGCGTAGACGCTGCCGTGCTCGAGCATCGTCTCACGGACGATCCGGTCGATCTCGCCGCTCGTCAGCCCCTCCGGGTCGAAACGCGGACTGCTCGCGCGCGGCCGGTCGAGAAGGGTGTCCGGGTAGTCGCACTCGTGCGAGATCCCGACGAGCCGGTCGCCGAGGCCGAGCGCGTCGACGATCTCGGTCGCCGACGCCAGGAGAGAGACGATGCCGCTCAATAGACCTGCATGTCCGGGTCGTACGCCTCGGCCCAGGCCAGGATGCCCCCCGCCACGTTCACGACGTTGTCGAAGCCCATCGTGCGCAGATACGCGACGGCGTTCGTGCCGCGCGGACCCGATCGGCAGTGGATGATGATGGGCGTCTCACGGTCGAGGTCGTCGACCGCGTTCGGTAGCGACTGTAGCGGGACGAGACGCGCTCCGACGCTCTCGAGGTTGCAGATGTCCCACTCGTAGTCCTCTCGCACGTCGATGAGCTGGAACGGCTCGTTCGCGTCGATCCGCCGTTTCAGCTCCTCCACGTCGATCTCGGGGTGGTCCACGTCGGTCTCCGCCTCCGGCGCGGCCGCGGGCTCGTGCCCGCAGAACCGCTCGTAATCGATCAGCTCGGTCAACGTCGCGTGCTCCCCGCACACCGTGCATTCGGGATCGCGCGAGATGTTCAACGAGCGGAATTCCATGCGCAAGGCGTCTATCAACAGCAGCCGGCCGGCGAGCGTCTCGCCCGTCCCGAGAAGCCACTTGATCGCCTCGGTCGCCTGGATGGTCCCGACGATGCCCGGCAGCACGCCGAGCACGCCGGCCTCCGCGCAGCTCGGCACCAGACCGGGCGGTGGCGGCTCGCGGAAGAGGCATCTGTAGCAGGGCCCCTCCGACGTCGCGAACACCGACGCCTGGCCCTCGAACCGGAGGATGGCGCCGTACACGAACGGGATCCCGAGCAACACGCACGCGTCGTTCACGAGATACCGGGTGGGGAAGTTGTCGGAGCCGTCGACGACGATGTCCCACCCCCCCATGATCTCGAGCGCGTTCGCCGACTCGAGCCTCGTCTCGAAGGTCTCCACCTCCACGTGCGGGTTCACGCCGGCCAGCCGCGACCGGGCCGACTCGAGTTTCGACCGGCCGACGGCCGCGGTGTCGTGCAGGATCTGGCGCTGCAGGTTGGAGAGATCGACCGAGTCGTGGTCGACGATGCCGATGCGACCCACACCCGCCGCGGCCATGTAGAGCGCGGCGGGCGAGCCGAGACCGCCCGCGCCGATCAGCAGCGCGCTCGAGGCCTTGAGCCTCCGCTGTCCGTCGGGCCCGACCTCCGGGATGCTGAGGTGTCGACCGTACCGCCGGATCTCGTCGCCGCTCAGCTCCGGCGTCGCTCGCTTCTCCATCATGACCCTGGACATCCATTCCTCCGGTGGCTTCGCTCCCGGCCGCGACGGCCGCTCATCCTCCGGCGATCGAGGGGACGATGCGAATCTCGTCGCCCTCTCCGAGCGGGCCCTCATCCGCGCGCGCCCCGGTCTCGCCGCTCTCGACGAAGACGTTCACGTGCGGGCGCAGCACACCGGGGTCGCTGAAAAGCATCCGACCCAGGTCGGGGTAGCGCTCGACGAGGGCCTCGAGCGCCTCGGGCACCGAGGCGGCGTCGACGACCACGAAGCCCGTACCGGGCACGAGATCGCGAAGCGCCGCCGGGAGGTGGATGCGCACTCCGGTCACGAGACCTCCACGCCGTCGTCGTCCCGGTCTCCTACACCGCGACCGAGAGCGAGTCCCGCAGCGCGGCGAAGTTGGCGGCGATGCCCGGCTCCCACCGGAAAACCGACGAGCCGGCGACGAACACCGAGGCCCCGGCGGCCGCGGCCAGCGGCGCCGTCCGCGGTCCGATCCCGCCATCCACCTGGATCGGCACGTCGGGCAGACCGCGCTCATCGATCATCCGCCTGATCGTCCCGATCTTCGGGAGCGCCTCGGCTATGAACGTCTGTCCCCCGAACCCCGGGTTCACCGTCATCACGAGGATCAGATCCACGTAGCCCAGCACCTCCGAGATCGCCTCGGCCGGGGTCGCCGGGTTGATCGCAACGCCCGCGTAGCACCCGACGTCACGGATCCGGTGCAGATCCCCGTGCAGGTGCGTCGACGCCTCGACGTGGATCGAGATGAGATCGGCGCCCGCCTCGGCGAACGGATCGATGAAGGCCTCGGGGTTCGAGATCATCAGGTGCACGTCGAGGAACGAGTCGGTCACGGCCCTGAGCGACTCGAGCACGGGCAACCCGATCGAGATGTTCGGCACGTAGTGCCCGTCCATCACATCGACCTGGAACCAGCGGGCGCCCGCTTCCTCGGCCTCCTTCACCTCGGCGCCGAGCCGGGCGTAGTCGGCCGCGAGGATCGACGGAGCGATGACCGTCCCCCCCGGCATCGGCACGGCGTCTCGCAGCTTCGTGTCACTCACGTGGAGCTTCCTCCCGCGGGTCGCCCCCGCGTCGCAGGTGGTGGGCGCGTCAGATGACTCCGAGCCTCGTCCCGACCTTCTTCAGCGCCGCGAGGGCGGCATCGAGGTGCTCGCGCTCGTGCCCCGCCGATATCTGACAGCGGATGCGTGCTTCGCCCTTCGGCACGACGGGGTATCCGAATCCGATCACGAACACCCCTTCGTCGAGCAGCTGCTTGCTCAGATTCATCGCGTCCGCGGTCTCGCCGATGATGACCGGGACGATGGGCGTCCCGCCCGGGATCGGCCTGTAGCCGAGCTCGATGAGCCCCGCACGAAAATACTCGGTGTTGTCGCGCAGCTTCGTGACGAGCTCGGGGCTGGTCTCGAGCCGATCGATGGCGGCGAGCGCGCCGCAGGCCGAATGCGGGGGGATCGCGTTGGTGAACAGCTGCGTCCGGGAGTTCTGGATCAGATAGTCGATGACGGCGCGCGAGCTTGCGGTGAACCCGCCCGCCATCCCTCCGAGCGCCTTCCCGAGCGTCGAGACGATGATGTCGATCTCGCCGTGCATCCCGAAGTGCTCGGGGGTGCCGCGTCCGGTGTCCCCGAGGACGCCGGTCGCGTGCGAGTCGTCGATCGCCATGATCGCGTCGTACCGGTCGCACAGCTCGCGGATGTCGGGCAGGGGGGCGATCTCGCCTTCCATCGAGAACACGCCATCGGTGATCACGATGCGGTGGCGCGCGTCCCGCGATCCCTCGAGCGCCTCGCGGAGCGACGCCATGTCGTTGTGCTCGTAGATCTTCCGCCCGCACTTCGACAGGCGCATGCCGTCGATGATGCACGCGTGGTTGAGGCGGTCGGAGATGATGACGTCCTCGGGCCCGAAGATCGGCGCGAACAGACCCTCCGCCGCGTTCCACGCGGACGTGTAGGTCAGCGAGGCGGGCACTTCGAGGAAATCGGCTATCCGCGCCTCGAGCTCGCGGTGGATCTCGAACGTTCCGCAAATGAAGCGGACCGACGACGTGCCCGCGCCGTACCTGTCGGTGCCGTCCTTCACGGCCTGCATCACGGCCGGATCGTCGCACAGACCGAGGTAGTTGTTCGAGCACAGATTGATCGTCTCTCCGTACCCGTCGATGTCCACCACGGCCGACTGGCGGCCCATGATGTGGAGGAGGGTCTTGTGCACCCCGCGCTCGCGCATGTCGTCGAGCTCGGCCCTCAGCCGACTCTCCAGCCCCCGGTTGACGTTCGCCGTCGCCACGTCCCCCTCGTCGTAGAGCGTCATTCGCTTCCTTCGTCAGTCGGTGTTTCGCTCGCCCCGTACCAGTCGGCGGCCTCGCGATCGGTCACCCAGGCCGTGTCCACCCGGATCCGCGGTCTCGACCCCCAGTTCCCGCAGAAAGAGAACCCACGCAACGTCCCCCGGACGTATACGACCCGATCGGACCCCGCGACCCGGCGCACCGGCTCGGGTACGCCCGTGAGCGCGAAGATCCGCTGCCCCCCGATCCACCCGGGCCCGAAGAATACGCAACCTGCGGCCTCGCGCACGGTCCCCTCCCCGATCGTGACGATCCCCGAGAAGGGTCCCGAGTCGGTCGCGACCAGAGTTCCGAGCTCGCGCCCGTCCGCGGTCGTCACCGGATACGCTCCCGCGGAATCGATCGCCAGGGGGCGCGCCTCGTAGAAGCTGATCCTCTGGTTCGCGCAGACGGCGGAGAAGGTCGAGCGTCTCGCCTCGAGCGTGATCGCGCCGGCCTCGATGGCGAGCGTGGCCGTGTCGAGCCGGCCGCACGCCGTCGGCGTGACCGGTCCGGCGAACTCGAACAGGAAGGTGTCGCCTACCCTCACCGACTCGGGGTACGCCGCCCACGCGACGATCGCGTCGCTCGGGGTCGGCTCGCCTGTCCGCCAGCACGCCTGGGTGGCGGCGGCGACGAGCGCCAGCGCCAGGACCGGTGGCCTGGACGCGTACCTGAGGCCCACGGGACCCTAGTCGAAGGCCAGGACGACCTTGGCGGCCTCCCCGGCCTTCATCGCCGCGATCCCTTCCTCGAACCGGTCGAACGGGAGCCTGTGAGTGATCACGGGCTCGATGTCGAGCAGGCCCGCCGCGAGGAAGTTCCGCATCTCGATCCAGGTGTCGTACATGCGTCTGCCAACGACCCCGTATACGTGGAGTCCCTTGAAGATCACGTCTCTCGACAGGTTGACCTCCACGGCGCCCTTCGGCAGACCGAGAAGCTGGACGTGGCCCCCGTTCCGGCACGCTCGGAAGGCCGTGGCGATCCCGTCTGGGTGGCCGCTCATCTCGCAGACCACATCCGCTCCGTACCCCCGCGACAGTTCCGCGATCGCCTCCGCCGCATCCTCGGAGGTCGGGTCGACGCAATGGTGCGCCCCCATCGCCTCCGCCAGCCGGCGGCGATCCGGCGCGGGCTCTACCGCGATCACGGCCGAAGCGCCGGCCGCACGGGCGATCCCGACCGCGAACAGCCCGATCGGGCCGCACCCGATGACCGCGACGACTCGACCGGCGACCTCGGTGTGCAGGACCGTGTGGAAGGCGTTGCCAAGCGGGTCGAAGAGCGCCGCATGGTCGTCGGAGATCGACTTCGGGATGGGGTGGAGGTTGGACGCCGGGATCGCGACGCGCTCGGCGAACGCGCCGTCCCGGTCGATCCCGATGATCCGCGTATCGCGACAGACGTGCGACTTGCCCGTCCGGCAGAGCTCGCAATGGCCGCAGACGAGGTGGCCTTCGGCCGAGACGCGGTCGCCCTTCTCGACGTTCTCGACGAGCGCGCCGGTCTCGACGACCTCCCCCATGAACTCGTGGCCCAGAACGAGGGGCGGGCGGATCCGATCCCGCGACCAGTCGTCCCAATCGTAGATGTGCAGGTCCGTGCCGCAGATGCCGGCGCGGCGCACCCGTATCAGCACCTCGTCCGGGCGAATCCGGGGCTCGTCGACGTCGACGATCGACAGACCGGGTGCGGCGTCCTGCTTGGCGATCGCTTTCATCCAGATCCGGTGTCAGGGATGAGACGGCTCGGGAGCGGCGGTGCGCTCGGAGAACGGCGGCGCGTAATGTGCCGGGAGCGGTGAACCGGCGGCAACCTCGCGCCGTTCCCTCCGGAACCTCGAGTGGCGGGCGTCCGTACCATGTTCGTGGATCGGGTGGGATCGGATCGGGACGAGGCGCGGGTGCGTGCGTCGGACGGGCGGAAACGGAGCGTGGAGACGTGACGACGAGCGGCGACGGACAGGTGCCGCGGTTCGCTTCCGAGCGGCATGCTCGTGAGGACCGCCTCGCGTGGTGGTCGGGGATGGCCGTCTCGCTGCTCTTCCACATCCTCGTGTTCGTCCTGTGGCGGGGTGCCGTGCCTTTCACCCCCGAGCAGGTAGAGGGCGCGCGGCCCGCAACCCCCGTCGGAGGAGGTGGGGCGCTTCAGGCGACCAACGCCGTTCTGCCCGCCGTCCGCGAGATCCCGCCCCCGCCGCGTCCCGTGATGGCGATCGAGAACCCCGTCGTGGAGATCGTCGAGGTACAGGCATCGATACCGGGCCCGGACCTCACGCCCGCCGTCCAGGTCGCGTCGCTGCCCGGCATCGGGGGAGGCGCCGGGGAGGGCGACGGGGGGGAGGGGACCGGGTCCGAGGACTTCGTCGCACCGGTTCCCCGGTCGATCCTGCCGCACTGGGACCCGCCGAGCTCGGTCCGCGGGCTCGAGGTGACGGTCCGCGTGCACGTCGATGCGTCGGGGAAGCCGACCGGCGAGGTGCAGCTCGACCCGCCGACCCCGGACCGCCGCTTCAACCGCGAGATCGAGGATCGCGTCCGCCGGATGGAATACCGCCCCGCCTCCCGAAACGGGCAGCCCGTGGAGGGCTGGGCCGAGATCACCTTCATCTTCTGAGAGCCTTGACGGCCGCTTGATCCGACCCCGCACCCTGACCCGAACGAGTCCATGCGTCGGGGGGGTCGCACATGCGGGGATGGGATCTGAACAGGGCCGAGAAGCGCGCCGTCGCCGCTTCGGTGTTCCTCGTCGGGCTCGCCGGCCTGTCACGTGTCGCGTGGAGCCCCGGGGCGGGCGTTCTCGCCTGGCGGCCGGTGAGTGCGGACGCCTCCGCGATCGGCGCCCCGACCGACAGCGTGGCCGCCGCGCTCGCCCGGGAGGCCCGCGCGCAAAAGCCTCTCGGGCCGGATGAGAAGATCGACATCGCATCGGCGCCGCCGGAAGAGCTCCGCCGCCTCTCCGGGGTGGGTCCGAGTCTCGCGGCCGCCATCATCCGCGAACGGGCCGCGCGGCCCTTCCGATCGGTGGAAGACCTCGATCGCGTCCCCGGGGTGGGTCCCGCGACGTTCGACCGCTTACGCCCTCACGTGACAGTCGCGTCCGCGCCTCCGCCGCTCGTGACGGGTGCCCGTCCGGCGCGATGCGGGGCCGAGCGGATCGATCTCAACTCGGCGGACGCTCCGGATCTCGAACAGCTGCCGGGAGTCGGGCCGAAGCTGGCTGAGAGGATCCTCGCGCTGCGGCGCGAGCGCGGGGGATTCGGCGACAGCTCCGAGCTCGACGACGTCGCGGGGATCGGGGCGGTGTCGTTCGCCAGGCTGGCCCCCCTCGTCTGCACGGGCTGACGCGCACCGCCACAGGCGCCGGGAGGCATGCTTCTTGACTCCGAACCCCCTAACTCAAGCGGATTTCGCGATCTACACCGCTGTCGAATCCCAAGGGGCCAAAGCGAGAGAGATGTCCCCAGATATCGGTACGGCACAGGATCACCCCGTAACGCTCGGTCAGGACCGTTATACGCCCGGCGAGCGCAAGGTCATCCAGCGCCTTCTGAAGGATGGCTTGATCTCACCTGACGATCTGGATCGCGCCACGCAGGAGCACCGCGAATCGGGCATGCGGGTGGGGTATTGCCTCGTCGCGCTCGACCTGATCGCCGAGAACGACCTGACGCGCGTCGCCGGACAGGAACACCGCGTTCCGGCGATCGATCTGAGCCAGGTTCAGGTGGATCCCAAGATTCTGTCGCTGGTTCCGGCGGATTTTGCAACCAAGCACCTCGTTTTGCCGCTGCGCCGTCTCGGTCGGACGCTCACGGTGGCGATGGCCGAACCGACCGACCTCAACATCGTCGACGACCTCAAGTTCATCACGCGGTTCGACATCGAGCCCGTCGTCGCCGGCGAGTACACGCTTCGGCAGTACCTCGAGAAGGCCTACGAGTCGGCGGGCGGGAGGCTGGGAGAGCTGCTCACCGAGCTCGAGAACGAGGAGATCGAGCTTCTCGAGGAAGAGACGGAAGAGGAGTACTCCGACGCGATCCTTCGGGCCCAGGTAGAAGAGGCCCCGGTCGTAAAGCTGATCAACGGCATCCTGGGTGACGCCGTCAGGCGGGGAGCCTCGGACATCCACGTCGAGCCGTACGAGCGCGAGCTCCGCGTGCGCTACCGGATCGACGGGGCGCTCCAGGAGATCATGCAGCCGCCTCTCCGCATGACCGCCGCGCTCACGTCGCGCCTGAAGATCATCGCCGACCTGAACATCGCCGAGCGCCGGATCCCGCAGGATGGCCGCATCAAGATGAAGATCGGTCAGCGGGTCATCGACTTCCGTGTCTCGACGCTCCCGACGTTGTTCGGCGAGAAGATCGTCCTCCGAATCCTCGACCGCGGGAACCTCGCGCTCGATCTAGAGGCGTTCGGCATGGAGGAGCGCGCCGAGCGGGCTTTTCTCGATGCGATCGCGAACCCCTACGGGATGGTTCTGGTCACCGGGCCGACCGGGTCGGGGAAGACGACGACGCTGTACAGCGCCCTCAGCCGGATCAACACCGATGAGGTCAACATCATGACCGCCGAGGATCCGGTCGAGTACAACCTGCGCGGAATCAACCAGGTGCAGGTGCGGCCCGAGATCGGGCTCACGTTCGCCTCCGCGCTCAGGGCGTTCCTCCGGCAGGACCCGAACATCATCATGGTGGGTGAGATCCGGGACCTCGAGACCGGCGGGATCGCCGTGAAGGCGTCCCTCACCGGTCACCTGGTGCTCTCGACCCTCCACACCAACGACGCGGCGGCGACGATCACCCGAATGATCGACATGGGGATCGAGCCGTTCAACGTCGCCGCGGCCGTCACCGTGATCACGGCGCAGCGGCTGGTTCGGCGGATCTGCCCGAACTGCAAGGTCGAGGCGAACTACCTGCCCGAGATGCTGCGCGCCGCCGGCCTCTCCGGCAGGGACGTGCAGGAGCACACGCTCTACCGGGGCGAGGGGTGCGACTCCTGCGGTGGCTCCGGCTACGCCGGCCGGCAGGGGCTCTACGAGGTGCTGCCGATGTCACACGAGCTGCGACGCATGGTGCTGACCGGCGCGTCCTCGGACGAACTGAAGGCACAGGCCATCGACGAGGGGATGGTCACCCTCCGGCAGGACGGGATGCTCAAGGTGAAGCGGGGCATCACGACCCTCGACGAAGTACTCAAGGAAACCGCGGCCTAACCCGGGACGGACAGACGAACCGATGGAAACCACGACCACGATCTCATTGAGGGCGCTGCTCGACGAAATGATCAAGCGCGGCGCCTCCGACCTCCACCTGACGGTCGGCGAGCGGCCGAAGCTGCGCGTCGACGGCCAGCTGGTCGACGCGGCGGTCGAGACGATCCTGAAGCCGAAGGACACCATGGCGCTCGCCTACTCGGTGCTTACCGAGCAGCAGAAGAAGCGCTTCGAGCAGGAAGACGAGCTCGACTTCAGCTTCTCGATCGAGAACGTGTCCCGGTTCCGCGCGAACATGTACAAGCAGCGCGGCAGCATCGGTTGCGCGATCCGGATGATCCCCTTCGAGATCAAGAGCTTCCAGGAGCTCGGCGTCCCGCCGATCATCTCGAAGCTCGCCGAGAAGCCGCGCGGCCTCGTCCTCGTGACGGGCCCCACCGGCTCGGGTAAGTCGACGACGCTGGCCTCGATGGTCGACAAGATCAACAGCGAGCGCTCGTCGCACATCATGACGATCGAGGATCCGATCGAGTTCGTGCACTTCCACAAGAAGTGCGTGGTGAACCAGCGCGAGGTGGGAAGCGATACCAAGAGCTTCCCGACGGCGCTGAAGTACGTCCTGCGTCAGGACCCCGACGTGATCCTGGTCGGTGAGATGCGCGATCTCGAGACGATCCAGGCCGCCCTGACGATCGCCGAGACCGGTCACCTCGCGTTCGCCACGCTTCACACGAACTCCGCCGCCGAGTCGATCAACCGTGTCATCGACGTGTTCCCCGCTCACCAGCAGGAGCAGGTGCGCGCGCAGCTGGCGTTCGTGCTCGAAGGCGTGGTGACGCAGACGCTGCTCCCGAAAGCGAGCGGCCGCGGCCGAGTGGTGGCGTGCGAGATCCTCGTCGCCACGCCGGCGATCCGGGCCCTGATCCGCGAAGAGAAGGTGCACCAGATCTACTCGGCGATGCAGGCCGGTAAGAAGTTCGGCATGCAGACCCTCAACGACTCGCTCTACCAGCTCTACGTGCAACGGCAGGTCACGCTCGAAGAGTGTCTCCGGGTCAGCTCGGATCCCACCGAGCTCAAGCGGATGGTCGGGGCGCCGATGGAGGCGGCGGGGTAGCGCGAATCACGAACCGGGCGCACGGGGCTCGCGTTTCGCGAGTGGCCCGGTGCGGCGCCTCGTCGGACCCCGATGGGGGCGAATGCCCACAAGTTGTTGCGGAATAAGGAATTATGGGGTGCCCTGGCCGCGGGAGAGGGGCGGGCACCGCCTTTGCAAAGGAAGAGCGCGACGCCCGACAGGGTGTCGAGGCAGTTGGGTGACAACAGGGAAAACGGGCCGGCCGCCGGCGGTCGACGGGGGTGGTGAAGTGGGGGCTGGCGGTCGGTCTTTCTTTAGTGATAGCCAGCTGGATCCGGATCCGGAGTACACCTGATGCCCGTTTGGACCTACAGCGCCCGTACCGTGGGCGGCGAGATTCGTCGAGCCGAAGTCGATCTCCCCTCGAAGGACCACGTGATCGCGTATCTGCGCAAGCAGAAGCTGAT
>JAWWCR010000029.1:0-35478 GCA_033720355.1 Gemmatimonadota bacterium | reverse complement strand
TCGACATGCGGGTCAACTCCGCACCCGAAGCGCGCAGAACTCGCCACCCACGTGGAGGGGCTCGCCGGTTATCCGCACGGCCTGTGCGATCCCGTAGTCCGGGGTCCAGCGTCCGCTGAATCCGCGAGCGGAGAAGCGCTCGGGCTTGAACCGCGCGTGAGAGTCCGATCGACCGCACCTCGAGTCCTCCTGAGCAAAGGACCGCACCCCCGTAACAACGTCTGTCGCGAGCAAGAGACACACCGTGAGCCCGTGGCAATCGGGCTGCCGAGGCGGTCCCGTTGCCCCACTCGCCCTTCGCGCCACAACTTGAGACGCATGTCTGTCGTCCCGAGCGGGGCGACGAAACGCGCCATCCGATGATCGAAGGGAAAACGCCGTGAGAGCCGTTCTGCCAGCGCTCGCCCTGACCGTCCTGATGACGGCCGGGCTCGACGCACAACAAGCGACCCGCACCGAGCCCGTCGAGGGCATTCGCGACAACGGGACGGGCTACCACGCACTGGTCGGCGCCCGCGTCGTCACCGCGCCGGGCCAGGTCATGAACAACGCGACGATCGTGATCCGGGACGGGATGATCCAGTCCGTCGGAAGCGGTGCGGCGCCGGCCGGCGCCCGGGTGTGGGACCTGTCCGGCCACACCGTCTACCCCGGCTTCATCGATGCGCACGCCGATCTCGGGATGGACGACGTCCCCGAGGGCGGCGACGTGGGCCCCACCCACTGGAATCCGCAGGTCCGCGCGTGGTTCAGCACGACCGCGAACCTCCAGGACGACGAGGAGCGCCGTCGGGCGCTTCGCTCGCAGGGCTTCGGGACCGCGCTGGTAGTACCCAAGCAGGGGATCTTCCGCGGGTCCGCGTCCGTCGTGAACCTCGGAGATGCCGGGGCTCGCGACCGGGTGCTCCGTCCCGACGTGGCGCAGTCCGTCGGCTTCGACCGATCGTTCGAGCTCGGCGGGCGGTATCCGAACTCGGCGATGGGCGTGATCGCGTTGATGCGTCAGACCTTCATGGACGCCGACTGGTACATCCGTGCCTGGGGTGCCTACGAGGCGAGCGGGCGCGCCTTCCTGCCGCCGGAGACGAGCGCGGCGCTCGAGGCGCTCGAGGACGCCCTTCAGGGGGGACAGCCGGTCTACTTCGAGACGGGCAGTGAAGAGGAGTACCTGCGGGCTCGCGCGGTGGCGGCCGAGTTCGGTCTGACCCCGTGGTTCCGTGGAAGCGGGGAAGAATACCGGATCCTCGACGTGCTGTCCGGGACGACCGATCCGCTGGTCATACCGCTCGATTTCCCCGACGCCCCCGAAGTAGACGACCCCGAGTCGGCCCTCGACGCCGAGCTGGCCGAGCTGCGCCACTGGTACCTGGCGCCGACGAACCCGGGTCGGCTCGCCGACGCAGGCGTGCCGTTCGCGATCACGACCGATGGGCTGACGTCGGTATCGGACTTTCTGCCCAACCTGAGGGCGGCAGTGGCGCGGGGTCTGTCCTCGGACGACGCGCTTCGGGCGCTGACGACGACCCCCGCCGGGTGGCTCGGCATCGAGCGGACGCACGGGACGATCGAGGCCGGCAAGGTCGCCAACCTCGTCGTCGCCGAGGGAGATCTCTTCACCGAAGAGGCCGACGTCCGCGACGTCTGGGTGCATGGCAGAGCCTACGGGGTCACCCGCCCCGCGCAGATCGACCCCCGCGGCACCTGGACGATCGCGTCCGACGACCAGTGGGGCTTCGACGCCGAGCTTCGCCTCGAAGGCACCCTCAATCGGCTGAGCGGCTACATCGACATCGCGCCGGGGCCGGACAACGAGGGCGTCCGGATCACCCTCGAGTCGGCGTCCGTCGTCGCCGAGACCGGCCGGCTCGAGGTGCGCTTCGACGGTGAAGACCTCGGCTACGAGGGCATGGCCTTGCTGGCCGGCGCCGTGAGCGAAGACGACTTCTACGGCTGGACGTCGCTCCCGAACGGGGCCGACCCGTCCTTCCAGGGCACGCGGACCGCGGCCTTCGAGGGCGACGCCGTCGGTGCCGTGGCGAACAACGTGCCCGATCTCGACCTGCCGTTCATCCGCCCGATGATGGAGTACGGGCGTCCCTCGATCCCCGAGCAGCCCGCCGCCGTGATCGTGCGCAACGCCACGATCTGGACCATGGGGCCACAGGGGATCCTCGAGGGCGCCGACATGCTGGTACAGAACGGGGTCGTGGCCGAGGTCGGCATGAACCTCTCCGCGCCGGGCGGAGCGGTCGAGATCGACGGCACGGGCAAGCACGTCACGCCCGGGCTGATCGACCCGCACATCCATTCGGGCGTGAGCAGCGTGAACGAGACCGGCGCCACGATCGTGCCGGAAGTCCGCATGGGCGACGTGCTCACGCACAACAACATCTGGATGTACCGCCAGGTCGCCGGCGGTCTGACCACCGCGATGGTCAAGCACGGGTCGGCCAACCCGATCGGCGGCGAGAACGTCATCGTGAAGATGCGCTGGGGTGGTCTCCCGGATGAGCTCAAGTTCGACGGCGCCACGCGGACCGTGAAGTTCGCGCTCGGCGAGAACCCCAAGCGCTGCTGCTACGAGGGGCGCTATCCGAACACGCGGATGGGCACGCAGGAGATCATCCGCGACCATTTCCTCGCGGCTCGTGACTACGAACGCGAGTGGCAGCGGTGGGAGGCGACCGGCGAGGGCCTGCCTCCACGACGCGACCTGCGGATGGAAGCCATCCTCGACATTCTCGACCAGGAGCTCCTGATCTCGTCGCACGGTTACCGGGCCGACGGGTATCTGGCGCTGATCCGGCTGGCCGAGGAGTTCGGGTTCAGGGTCCAGACGCTCCAGCACGCGGTCGAGGCCTACAAGCTGGCTCCGGAGCTCGCCGAAGCCGGTGTCGCGGCGGCCGTGTGGAGCGACTGGGGCGCCTTCAAGATCGAGGCGTACGACGCGACGAAGTACAACGCCAGGATCCTCATGGAGGCCGGCGTGACGGTCTCGCTCCACTCCGACAACTCCCAGATCGCGAGTCGGATGAACTGGGAGGCCGGCAAGCTCCTGCGGACCGGACTGACGGAGGAGCAGGCGCTCAGCACGGTGACGATCAACGCGGCGAAGGTGCTCGCGATCGACGACCGCGTGGGCTCTCTCGAGGAGGGCAAGGACGCCGACTTCGTGGTGTGGAACGGGAACCCGCTGAGCCAGTTCACCCGTGGCGAGCAGACGTGGGTGGACGGTCGTCGCTACTTCTCGATCGAGGAGGACGCGGCGATGCGCGAGGCGATCCAGGCGGAGCGCAGCATGCTCATTCAGGCCGTGCTGGCCGCCAGCGGGAACGAGGGCCGCGGCGACCGGACCGCGGCGGGCGGGGGGATGGACCGATGAACACGACGCGACGAGGGAGAAAGATGCGCGACATGACGTGGTTCCGGCGGCCAGTGACGACACTCGCGATCGCCACGGTACTGGCCCTGGGCGTGGCGGCGAGCGCCGCGGCCCAGGTGCGGATGACCGTTCCTCCCCAGTCCGAGCCGATCGCGCTCCAGGGGGGGACGATCCACACGGTGACGAACGGCGTGATCGAGAACGGAACCATCCTGTTCGACGGCGGTCGGATCGTCGCGGTGGGGGCGGACATCGACATCCCCGCCGGTGCCCGCGTCGTCGACGTGACGGGAAAGCACATCTACCCCGGTCTGGTCGACGCCTACACGACGGTCGGGACCTCCGAGATCGGCGCCGTCGACATGTCGAACGACGTCAACGAGGTCGGCGACTTCAACCCGAACGTCAAGGCGGCGACGGCTGTCAACGCGGAGAGCCGCCACATCGGCACGTCGCGTTCCGCCGGCGTGCTGACGTCGATCACGACGCCCGGTGGCGGACTCATCTCGGGCATGTCGTCGGCGCTCGCGCTCGAAGGCTGGACGTGGGAGGAGATGTCGCTCGAGACCGCGGCGGCGCTCAACGTGAACTGGCCGAACCCGAATCCGGGTCGCCGGGGCTTCGGTGGCTTCGGAGGCTTCGGGCAGAACCAGGACGACCGGCCGACCTACGAGGAACGGGTCCAGCAGCTCAAGGACTATTTCTCCGAGGCGCGCGCCTACAAGGCCGCCGTCGAGGCCGGTGAGGAGGTGCGGACGGACGCCCGCTACGCGGCGATGATCCCGGCCCTGGACCGGCAGATCCCGGTCGTGGTGTCGGCGAACAGCGCGGCGCAGATCAACGACGCGATCACGTGGGCGAAGGCGGAGGACCTTCGCCTCGTCATCCGGGGCGGAGACGACGCGGTCCACGTCGCCGACCGGCTCGTCGCCGAGGAGGTCCCGGTCATCCTGACCTCGACGCTGGATGCCCCCGGCCGCGATTACGAAGGCTACGATGCCGCCTATCGCCGGGCCGCGGACCTCCATGAGGCGGGCGTGAAGATCGCCATCTCCGGAGGCAGCAGCGCGCTCTACACCGACCGGCTCGGGTACGAGGCCGGCGTCGCGGTCGCCTTCGGCCTGCCCGAAGAGGAGGCCGTGAAGGCGGTCACGATCAACGCGGCCGAACTCATGGGCCTGGACGACCGGATCGGGTCGCTCGAGCCCGGGAAGCAGGCCACGCTGCTGATCACGACGGGCAACCCGCTCGACATGACGGCGAACATCGAGCAGGCCTACATCCAGGGCCGTGAGCTCGACATGAACGACATCCAGAAGCACTTCTTCGAGAAGTACATGACGAAGGTGATTCAGCGGATGCGCATCGCGTCGTGATGTAGCGCCCCTTCCTCAGGCGAGTCCCACCGGGCGCACGCGCTTGCTGAAGTGCGCCCGGGAGGACTCGAACCCCCAGCCTTCTGATCCGAAGTCAGACGCTCTATCCACTTGAGCTACGGGCGCGTGGAGAGGACCGGACGGTAGGCGGCACCCACCCCATCCGCAAGCGAGCCGCGGGCGACGAGGAGCCGCGGCGCGACACCCGGAGGCCGGCGACACCGTAGGGTCGGACGAACCTCGACCCCCGCCTATTCCGGAGGCTCCATGAAGGGTCCCTTACCCGTCGCGGTTGCTATCGTCCTCGCGTCCTGCGCCCTCGCCGACGCAGGGCGTCTCGAGGCTCAGCCGGTCACCCCCGAAGAGTACCTCGCGCTGGTCGAACGGGCGGACTCGCTCGGCCGCGCCGCCCGGTTCGCGGAGGCGGCGGAGGCGTACCGGCGGGTCGTGGCGATCAACCCGTACGACGACCGGCTGTGGCTCGAGCTCGCCCGGTACTCGCGTCAGAGCGACCGCGCGGACGAGGCCCGCGCGCTCGAGCGCGCGATCGAGCTCGGGTCGGACCAGCGATCGAGGCTCATGGTGCGGCTGGCCGGGGTGTATGCCGAGCTCGAGCGGCCGGAGGAGGCGTTCGAGTGGCTCGAGCGGGCGCTCGACGACAGGCTCGAGACCCGTCCCTCCATCGCGACGATGCGTCAGTTCGAGCCCTACCGCGACGACCCGCGGTTTCGCGAGCTCGCGGGGATCTTCGACCCGATCACCGACCGGGACGAGGGGTGGCGGACCGACCTCGCCTGGCTCGTCACCGAGGTGAAGCGCCTGCACGCGGGGCCGGACCGCCCGGCGCTCTCGCCCGAGTTCGATCGAGCGGTCGCGCGTCTCCACGAGCGGATCCCCGAGCTCGACGACGAGGGGGTCGCGCTCGAGCTCCAGCGGCTCATGGTCATGCTGGGCGACGGGCACAGCGCCCTCTGGTCGATCCCGAACGACCGGGTCGCGTTCACGTCGCTCCCGATCGACTTCTACTGGTTCAGCGACGGGATCTTCGTGACGGCGGGCGACGGTGCGGCGGCCGATCGGGTCGGCGACGAGCTGGTCGCGATCGGCGGGATCCCGGTCGCCGATCTCGTGGCCGGAGCGGAGGCGTTCATCACGCGCGACAACCCGATGGGGACGCGCGCGGCGGCCCCCTCGCTGCTGCGCCGCATGTCGGTGCTGAGGGAGCTCGGGGCCGCGCCCGATCTGTCGGGGGCGGAGCTCGAGCTGAGAGCCCCCGACGGGACGACCCGCGCGCTTCGACTGGAGGCCGCAGGGTATCGCTCGGCGTGGCGCCCCGGTCCGCTCCCGGGACGCGAGAGCGAGACCCCGCTCTGGTTACGGGGCGGTTCGGAGATCCACATGGAGGAGCTCGCCGACGGGGCGCTCTACGTTCGGTATCCGAGCGTCAGCAACCCCGAGGGAAGCACGCTGGAGGCATTCGCCGGGACGCTCGACGAGCGGCTCGAGAGGGGCGACGTGCGCCACGTCGTCTTCGACATCCGTAGAAACGGCGGCGGGAACAACTTCCTCAACTGGCCGCTCGTACGGTCGCTGATCCTGTTCGAAGCGGGGAGTGACGATCGCGAGATCCTCGTCCTCGCGGGTCGCCACACCTTCTCGGCGGCGCAGAACTTCGCGAACTGGGTGAACCGGCTGACGGACGCGGTCTTCATCGGCGAGCCCACGGGGTCGGCCGCCAACTTCACGGGCGAGACGACGCCGGTCGAGCTGCCGTTCAGCGGGCTCCGCGCGAGCGTGTCGTCGCGCTACTGGCAGGATTCGCACGCGACCGATACTCGTGTGTGGATCGCGCCGGACGTCCCGATCGAGCTCGATTCGGGCAGTTTCTCCGACAACCGGGACCCGGTGATCGAGTACGTCCTTCGTCGCGTCGGGGGTTGATCTGGCCGACCCGGAGACGACCTCCCGGACGCCGCTCGCCTACGGGATCGACGAGCGGCCGCCGGGCTGGTGGGAGACCGCACTCTACGGGTGGCAGCACACGCTCGTCGACATCTCACCGTTCGTCCTCCCGCTGGCGATTGCCACGGCGGCAGGTCTGTCCGCAACCGACACCGCGCGGCTGATCAGCTTCGGGCTCCTCGGGATGGGCCTCGCCACGCTCATTCAGACGACGGTTGGTAACCGACTCCCGATCGTACAGGGGCCGTCCGCCACGCTCATGGGTACCCTCGGTCCGGTCGCCGCACAGCTCGGGTTCGGAGCGGTGTGGGGCGCCGCGCTCGTGGGGGGGATCGTCGAGGGACTGGTCGGCGTCACGGGGCTCGTGGGTCGGGCGCGCCGCTGGTTCCCGCCCGCTGTCACGGGGGCGGTCGTCCTGATCATCGGGCTCTCGCTCGGCGAGCTGGCCGTCCGGCTCGCGGTCGGGTCGGGGACCGCCCTCGAGATCGGGCTCGCGGGCGCCGTCCTCGTGCTGGTCCTGACGATGCGGCGGACGCTCGGCTCGGTGTGGGGCGGGCTCCCCGCACGCGCCGCGATCTTCGTCTCGATCTGGGCGATCGGGCTCGGGGCGGGAGGCGTCTTCGGCGTCGTCGACTGGGAGCTGGTGGCCGCGAGTGCCTGGTTCGCGCCGCCGGCTCTCTTTCCGTTCGGCGGTCCGGGGTTCGGGTGGTCGTTCCCGGTGGCGGCGATCCTCGCGGCGCTCGCCGGCTACGCGGGCTCGATGGTCGAGTCGATCGGCGACTACGCGGCGACGTGCGAGGCGGCGCGGGTCGAGTACGGGGTCGGGCACATGAACCGCGGGATCGCGGCCGAGGGGTTCGCGTGTGCGCTGTCGGCGACGCTCGGTGCGCTGCCGTCCACGAGCTACACGCAGAACATCGGCATCATCTCGGCCACCGGCGTCGCGAGCCGGACGGTCGTCCGTATCGCCGGGCTGATCTTCGTCGCCTACGGTCTCTGTCCGAAGTTCGGCGCGCTGCTCGTCGCGATCCCCCGCTCGGTGCTCGGCGGCGTCTTTCTCCTCGTGTGCTGGATGATCGCCGTCTCCGGAGCGCGGCTCGTCAGACGCGCTCCGCGCACCGGCGCGAATCGTGTCGTGGTGGCGGCGAGCCTCGGTTTCGGGCTCGGGGTCCCGGCGCTTCTGCGGTTCGGTCCGGGTCGGGCGGTGGCTGAATGGCTGCCGGATCCCGTCGCGCTCGTCCTCACCAACCCGATCGTCCTCGGGGTCGTGCTCGCCGTGAGCCTCAACGCGCTCATTGGCGGCGGCGAGCCCGTGCGCCGACATTCCGCGTAGGTGGTCGGCCCTCAGGAGACACATGGATCCGTTGCACGCCGGCGTCTCGCACCGAATACGAATATCGCGGAGGATTTCATGAAGAAGGTCAGACTCGCACTGTTCGCGGGGGCGGTCGCATGGGCGGTGTTCTTCGCCGTCCCCGCGCCGGCGCATCCGCAGGGGAACGCCGCCGAGATCGCGGCCGCCGCGGGGTGGCCCGAGGCCGATCCGGCCGATGTCGAATCGGTCGACGCGATCATCGAGGCGCTGTACGACGTGATCTCGGGACCGGCCGGCGAGGCGCGCGACTGGGACCGGTTCAAGTCGCTGATGGCCCCGCAGGCGCGGCTGATCCCGACGGGGCGCGGGCAGAACGGGGTCGGGTATCAGGCATGGACGCCCGACCAGTACGCCGAGCAGGCGGGCGCGTTTCTCGAGCAGCGCGGGTTCTTCGAGGTCGAGGCGGCCCGCACGACGGACGAGTTCGGTCAGATCGCTCACGCCTTCTCGACGTACGAGTCGCGGTGGAACGCCGACGACGAGGAGCCGTTCGACCGCGGCATCAACTCGATCCAGCTCCTGAACGACGGGGATCGGTGGTGGATCCTGAACATCTTCTGGGCCGCCGAGAGCTCGGGTCTCACGATCCCAGATCGGTATCTGAGGGACGGGGGCTGATCCCCTCGCTCGACTGACATCCCCGACCGGCCGGGCCCGGCCGGTCGCTCGTCAACGCGGTACGCCTACGGAGGCTGCATGAGACGAAGGATACGGACGGTGTGGGCGAAAGCGTCGGTCGCCATCGCGACGATCGCGATCGGGCTCGGTCTCGCCGCGGATCCTGCGGAGGCGCAGATCCCCGACGAGTTCACGAATCTCCAAGTCCTCCCGGAGGACATCGGACCGCGACAGATCCTCGGGTACATGCGCGCATTCTCGCAGGGGCTCGGCGTTCGGTGCACGTACTGCCACGTGGGCGAGGAAGGCCAGCCCTTCTCGGAGATGGACTTCGCGTCCGACGACATCGAGGCCAAGCGGAAAGCGCGCTTCATGCTCGAGATGACGCAGACGCTGAACGGCGACGTGCTGCCGGGGATCACCGAGGTGGCCAGCCGGGTCGATCCGCCCGCGCAGGTCCAGTGCGTCACCTGCCACCGGGGCGTCGCCGTCCCCCGACAGATCGGTGACGAGATCTCGATTGCCGCGGCCGACGGGGGCGCGGATGCCGCTGTCGCGCGTTATCGCGAGCTGCGCGAGGAGTACTACGGCAGCGGGTCGTACGACTTCGGCGAGCAGCCCATGATCGAGACGGGGTCGTCGCTCGCCGAGAGCGACCCGGATGCGGCGCTGGCGATGTTCCGCCTGGCGCTCGAGTTCTACCCCGAGTCAGTGCAGGCGTGGGTCGGCCAGGCGCAGGTCCACCTGGCCCGGGACGAGACGGACGAAGCGCGTGCGGCGCTCGTGCGTGCGCAGGAGCTGGCGCCGGACAACCCCCAGATCCGACGCATGCTGCAACAGCTCGATGGCGGATCGTAGCCGCTGACGAGCGCTCGCCGCCGCCCGGCCGAAGCGCCGGCGGGCGGCACCTCTTTGCACAGCGTAGGGAAAGGGGTTTCGGTCCGGTGGGCCTGACGCCGGTTGCCCCGCATCGGGTCGGAGCGCCGCGATAACGCCCCCCAACCGCGTCGTGGGCGGGGGGGCGAATCCGGCTTCGGCAGGCTCCGTGCGGCTTTCGCGCCGTCGGGGCGGCGGGCGCCGCCGTCCGGTCCGCGGGTCGGGCGCCCGCGGGCGCCGTGATGGCGCGGCTTCTGCACGGACCTCTCCCGAGAGCACTCGACCGACGGACCGGCGCTCACGGAGAAGCACGTGCCAAAGCCCGAACCCATCCTCGACCCGATCGGTCCGATCCTCTTCCACCGCGAGGTACACCGGGATCAACGCGGCGCCTTCGTCGAGAGCTACCACGAGCGGCGTTACGAAGATCTCGGGCTGCGGGTCCGCTTCGTCCAGACGAACTGCTCGACGACGATGGGCGGCGTCCTTCGGGGGCTCCACTTTCAGCACCCGACGGCCCAGGGGAAGCTCGTATCGGTGACTCGGGGCGCCGTCTTCGACGTCGCGGCCGACATCCGGGTCGGCTCACCGACGTTCGGGCGCTGGTACGGAGTCGAGCTGTCGGCCGCGAACGGTCTTCAGCTCTGGATCCCGCTCGACTTCGCGCACGGCTTCGTGGCCACGAGCGACGAGGCGGACATCCTCTACCACTGCACGGCGCAGTACGACCCGATCTCGGAGCGAACGCTGCGCTGGGACGATCCCGAGCTGGCGATCGAGTGGCCGACGGCCAGACCCGTCGTCTCGCCCAAGGACGCGGCGGGGCGCACGCTGGCGAAGCTGGCCGAGAAGGACCTCCTGCCCCGATACCGCTCGAGGGTCGACGCCGAGAGCGGGGAGGACTCCCTCCCGGTGACGGGGGCCGCGGCTCACGTCGTACTCTGATAGTTTCTCTCCGTCCCTATCGACGGAGAGAAGCCATGTACCGCAGTACCCCTCGCCCGGCCGCCGCGGCGGTCGCCGCTACCCTGGTATTCGGGTTCGCCGCGAGCGCCGGGATGCTCGCCGGACAGCAGGTCGCCACCTACGAGCCCATCGCGGCGCGGCAGGCCCCTTTCGAGCTCTCGATCCGCAACATCATGCGCGGGTCCGAGCACGTCGGGCAGTCGCCGGTCGGCGTCACCTGGTCGGACGACGGGGAATGGGTCTACTTCAGATGGCTCCCCGGCGGGCACGACTGGCACGCCGATCGGCGGCTCTACCGCGTGCCGGCGTCCGGCGGTACACCCGAGGAGGTGTCGGACGCCGAGGCGCTCGACCTCGCGACCACGTTCTCCGGCGGTGACGTGTCCAGCGACGGCCGGTGGCGGGCGACGTCGGCGGGGGGCGACCTCTACCTGATCGACCGGCGCACCGGGCAGACGCGCCAGCTCACGCATACGTCCGACAGCGAGGCGGGCCCGGTCTTCTCGGGCGACGAGAGCGAGATCTTCTACCGATCGGGCAACAACCTGTTCGCGTTCGGGATCGAGAGCGGCGCGATCCGACAGCTCACGTATGTCGCGTCGGGGCCCGAGCCGAGGGACGACCCCGAGGCCGAAGGGCACCGCGCGTTCCTCGAGGCGCAGCAGCGCGAGCTGTTCGAGCACATCCGCATCGAGGAGATGAGGCGCGAGCGTCGCGAAGAGCTCGAGGAGCTGCGCGACGAGGACACGCCCGAGGAGCTGCACCTCGAACAGGGCGAGCGGACGGCGGGGCTCGAGGTGGATCCGACCGCGACCTGGGCGGCCGTCACGGCCTCCAGGCCCTCGGAGGCCGAGGAGACCGACATCCCGCTGTGGATCACCGAGTCCGGCTACACGGAGAACACCGAGCGGCGCTCGAAGGTGGGGGACGAGCAATCGTCGTCCCGGGTCGGGATCGTCGAGCTGGCGACCGGCGAGGCGACGTGGATCGAGCTGCCGGACGAAGCGGGCGACGTCCCGGATGACTTCCCCAACGACGATCCACCGTTCACGTCGTTCGTCGAGTGGAACGACGCGGGCACCATGGGTCTCGTCTACGCGCTCGACTCGAACTTCAAGCGGTGGCGGCTCTACTCCCTCGATCCGTCGACGGGCGACCTGACGCTTCTCGATTCGCTGTACGACGAGGCGTGGGTCGGCGGCGCCTGCTCGTCGCGGTTCGGCGCGGGGTGCATGGGGTGGATTCCCGGGACCGATCGCGTGTGGTACGCGAGCGAGGAGACCGGCTACGCCCACATCTATACGGTCGAGGCCGACGGGACCGGGAAGCGCGCGCTCACGAGCGGCGACTGGGAGGTGCTGTCCGCCACGATCCCGGATGGGTGGGACCGATTCCTCCTCCAGACGAACGAGCTGTCCCCGCACGATCAGCACCCCTGGTCGATGGCGTTCGACGGGTCCGACCGCACACAGCTCATCGAGGGCACCGGGCAGTTCGACGTGACGCCGAGCCCCGACGGCTCACGCTTCGCCGTGGTCCACTCCGTGGCGAACCGGCCGCCCGAGCTGTATCTGAGCGACGCATCGCCCGGTAGCGACCTCGAGCAGATCACCGAGTCGCCGACCGCGGAGTGGCTGAGCTTCGAATGGCTCGTCCCCGAGATCATCCGCTTCGAGGCGCGCGACGGGATGATGGTGCCGGCGCGGATCTATCGACCCTCGGACATGGGCGTCGAGGCCAACGGGGCCGCCGTCGTGTTCGTCCACGGGGCAGGGTACCTCCAGAACGTCCACAACTGGTGGTCGAACTATTACCGCGAGTACATGTTCCACCATTTCCTCGCTGCGCAGGGCTACACCGTCCTCGACATCGACTACCGCGGCTCGGCCGGGTACGGGCGTGACTGGAGGACCGCGATCTACCGGCACATGGGCGGGTGGGACCTCACGGATCAGGTCGACGGGGTCTCGTTTCTGGTGGCGGAGGAGGGTGTCGAGCCGGGTCGAATCGGGATCTACGGAGGGTCGTACGGCGGGTTCATCGCGCTCATGGCGCTGTTCAACGAACCCGACGTCTTCCAGGCGGGGGCGGCGCTCCGCCCCGTGACCGACTGGGCCCATTACAACCACGGCTATACGGCGCGGATACTCAACCTCCCGCAGAACGACGAGGAGGCGTACCGCCGCTCGTCTCCGATCTACTTCGCCGAGGGGCTCGAGGGGCACCTGCTGATCGCGCACGGGATGTACGACACGAACGTCCACTACTCGGACGTCGTGCGGCTCGCGCAGCGGCTCATCGAGCTCGGGAAGGAGGACTGGGAGCTGGCGTCGTATCCGGTCGAGAACCACGGGTTCGTCGAGCCCTCCTCGTGGACCGACGAGTACCGTCGGATCTACGAGCTGTTCGACCGCGTCATCGGGACGGGGATGAGCGAGACGACCCAGGGCGGGGCCGACCAGGGGGCGGGTGGCTGAGATCGCTCGCGGAGGTCGAGCGGGGGTGAGTCGACGGCCGCGAGCCCTCGCGCTCGCGGCGGTGGTCGCGTCGACGCTCGCGGCGTGCTCGGGCGAGCGGGGTCCCGGCGAGTGGGTCGAGGTCGACGGGGGGCGGATCCGGCCGCTCGCCGTCACCGGGTCGGGCCCCGACGGGTTCGAGGTGCTCGAGGTCGGACGGACGGGTCTGGACGCCGCGAACACGGTCGCCGAGGCGCTGGCGCTCGACAACCGCACGCTGGCCGACGGTTCCGGCGTCGCGATCGGCGACTTCGACGCCGACGGCCTGCCCGACATCTTCATCCCGCGGGTCGCGGAGCCGTCGGTTCTCTACCGGAACCTCGGCGACCTCCGCTTCGAGGACGTGACGGGGAGCGCCGGCGCCGGTCTCGGTGAGCGACACGCGACGGGCGCGGCCTTCCTCGATGTGGACGGCGACGGCGATCTCGATCTCGTCGTCGCCGTGCTCGGTGGCTCGAACGTCCTCCTCCGGAACGAGGGCGGGTCGTTCACCGACGCCTCCGCCGACGCGGGGTTCGAGGTCGCCCGCGCCAGTCGGAGCTTCGCCGTGGCCGATGCGGACGGCGACGGCGATCTCGACCTGTACTTCGCGAACAACAAAACACGGGTGGCGCGCGATCTCTTCCCCCCGGAGGAACGCACTCGCGAGCGGATCGTCCTCGACGACGGCGGGCAGTGCGGTGCGGTCCCCGACGTGGCCGAGCACTGGGAGGTGCGGTGCTTCGGGCCCGCGGCGTCGTGGCTCGAGCGTGCCGAGCCCGACGAGTTCTATCTGAACGACGGATCGGGGCGCTTCGAGCTCGTGCCGTTCACGGGCGGCCGGTTTCTCGATGTGACGGGCGCCCCACTCGCCGAGGCGCCCACCGACTGGGGGCTCAGCGTCCGGTTCAAGGACCTCGATGCCGACGGCGCGCAGGATCTGTGGGTGTGCAACGACTTCGAGACCCCCGACCGGATCTGGATGAACGACGGGACGGGGACGTTCACGGCGGCGTCGCCGGAGAGCGTGCGGACGACGAGCCTCGCGTGCATGGCGATCGACTTCGCCGACGTGGACCGCGACGGCGTGGAGGATGTCTTCACGGCGGACATGGAGCCGCTCGGCCGCTCGCGGCGGCTGCGGACGGTGCCGCCGATGCCGTCGGACACGACGCCTCCCGGCGCGATCGACACACGGGTGCAGCGGGCGCGGAACACGCTCCAGCTCGGTCGGGGCGACGGGACGTTCAGTGACGTCGCCCGGTTCGCCGGGGTCGACGGGTCTGAGTGGACGTGGGCGTCGATGTTCGTGGACGTCGATCTGGACGGCCACGAGGACCTTCTCGCCGTCACAGGCCATGTGTGGGACCTGCTGGACGGCGACGTCGGACAGCGCGTGGCGGCCGCCCGCGCGAGCGTCGACTGGCGGGAGGAGCAGCGCCTGTATCCGCCGATGCCGATCCGGAATCTGGCGTTCAGAAACCGCGGCGACGGCACCTTCGAGGAGCACGGCGAGACGTGGCGGTTCAGCGGCGCTCCAGACATCTCGCACGGGATGGCGGCGGGGGATCTCGATCTCGACGGCGACCCCGACATCGTCAT
Source organism: Gemmatimonadota bacterium (assembly GCA_033720355.1). GTDB lineage: Bacteria > Gemmatimonadota > Gemmatimonadetes > Palauibacterales > Palauibacteraceae > Palauibacter. Next base: position 20,826 of record JAWWCR010000029.1, on the reverse strand, counting down.
CACGCGGCTGAACGAGCCGCCGCTCGTCCTGCGGAACCTCGCGTCGGCCCCGCGCGTGGCGGTGCGTCTCGCCGGCGCGCGCCGGAATCCGTCGGGGATCGGCGCGACGATCCGCGTCTCGGGGGTAGCGGTCCCCGTGCAGCTGCGCCAGGTGGCGGTCACGCGATCGTATCTTTCCGGCTCCGAGCCGCTCTACGCGTTCGCGACCGGCGATGCCGCCAGCGTCGACGTAGAGGTGCGCTGGCCGGGCGGGGCCGTCTCGCGGGTCGAGGGTATCGAGCCGGGACACCTCGTCGAGGTCTACGAGAGCCAGGCCACCGCGGGTGGGGGCGCCGGCGGGGGCCGCGGCGTGGGAGGGCCGGCCGTCGAGCCCGTCTTCAGGCAGGTGCCGCTGGCACATTCGCACGTCGAGGTGACCGTGCCCGAGCTCGTGCGGCAGCCGCTGCTCGCCGAGCGGCTCGCGCAGCCGGGGCCGGGGGTGAGCGCGATCGACGTCGACCGCGACGGCGACGCGGACATCGCGATCGCCGCGGGTCGCGGCGGGCGTACGGCGCTCTTCCTGAACGAGGACGGTGCTCTGGTCGCCGCTCCCGATGCCGGGCAGACCGCGCCGTTCGATCAGACGACGATCCTCCCATCGCCCGATGGCGCGGGGGCGATGGACCTCCTGATCGGCGTGATGAGCTACGAGGCTTCGGCGCCCGCCGACGCCATGCGGGCGGCGGGGGTCGTGCGGCGTGTCGGCGTCGCCCGGGCCGGCGCGACCGATGCGGAGGTCGTGCCGGGCGGTCTCGAGAGCGTCGGCGCGCTCGCGACGGCCGATGTCGACGGGGACGGCGATCTCGATCTGTTCGTGGCCGGACGCGCCTTCCCCGGTCGCTACCCGGCACCGGTATCGTCCAGGCTCTTTCTGAACGACGGTGACGGGGCGTGGCGGCCGCACGCGGTGTTCAACACGCTTCTCGACGGCGTGGGCGTCGTGTCGGCCGCGCGTTTCACCGACATCGATGGAGACGGAGACCCCGATCTCGCCCTGGCGCTCGACTGGGGGCCGATCCGCGTCTATCGCAACGACGGCGGGCGCTTCACCGACGCGACCCGGACACTCGGTCTGGACGCGCTCACGGGGCGCTGGAACGGCCTCGCCGCGGGCGACCTCGACGAGGACGGTCGGCTCGACCTCGTCGCGACCTCGTGGGGTCTGAACACCGGCCTCGAAGCGTCGGCCGAGCACCCTCTCCTCGTGTACCACGGCGACCTCGATGGGAATGGCACCTACGAGTCGCTGCGGGCCCGGTACGACGAGACGGTGGGGGGGGTGGCGCCGCTCGAGCCCCTGCCGCGGCTGCTGCGCGCGTTTCCGGTCGTCGGCCGGATGGTCGGGTCGTTCGGGGAGTACGCGACGTCGCCGATCGAGACGATTCTGGGGCCCGCGGCCGGGCAGGCACAGGTCTCTTCGGCGAGCACGCTCGCGCACACCCTCCTCCTCAACCGGGGCGACCGGTTCGAGGCGGTCGAGCTGCCCCGCGAGGCGCAGATGGCCCCCGGGTTCTACGTCGGCGTCGCGGACCACGACGGAGACGGGCACGATGACGTGTTCCTCACGCAGAACTTCTTCGCCACGGTGCCCGGGGAGGCGCGGCACGACGCCGGCCGGAGCCTGTGGCTGGCCGGCGATGGGTCGGGCGGGCTGACCTCCGTGCCCGGGGCGATCAGCGGGGTCGCGGTGTACGGCGATCCGCGTGGCGCAGCGCTCGCCGATCTGGATGGCGATGCGCGCGTGGATCTCGTCGTCAGCCAGAACGGGGGTCCCACGAAGCTCTACATGAACGCCGGCGCGGCCCCCGGCCTGCGTGTGCGTCTCGTCGGCCCGCCCGCGAACCCCGATGCCATCGGCGCGGCGGTGCGGGTGCTGTACGAGGACGGGGCCGGTCCGCTGCGCGAGGTCGCGGCGGGCTCGGGCTACTGGTCGGTCGACGACGCGGTGCAGGTGCTCGGGTTGCGGGCCGAGCCGCGGGCCGTGCGGGTACGCTGGCCGGGCGGCGCCGAGCGGGAGGTGCCGGTCGAGCCGGGCGCCCGCGAGGTCACGATCGCCCGGGGCGTCGGGTCGTGATGTCCGGGGTCGCAAGCGGGCTCGACTCGCGTCTCGGGGCCTGCCGGCCGTATGGCCGCGGGTCTCGATCGATGGCGATCCTCCTCGCGGCCGTCCTCGCGGGCTGCGGCGACGCGGGCCCGGGTCCGTGGGTCGAGGAGGAGGGGTACCGGTGGCGCGAGCTCCGCCCCGGTGGCAGAGGCGGGTTCGAACAGATTGCCGCGCCACGCCGCGGGATCGACTTCGTCTACGACGTGCCCGAGGACGAACGGTACGAGAACCGCGTCCGGGTCGAGGGTGCCGGGGTCGCGATCGGCGACGTCGATGGCGACGGCCTCGCCGATCTCTTCTTCGCGGGATTCGGGGTCGAGAGCCGCCTCTACCTGAACCGCGGCGACTGGCGGTTCGACGATTCCACGGACCGAGCCGGCGTGGCGCTCGAGGGGGTGCTCGTCCGGGGGGCGGCCCTCGTCGACGTGGACGGCGACCGCGATCTCGATCTCGTCGTCGCGGTCCACGGCGCGGCCAACAGGCTGTTGCGAAACGACGGCACGGGTGTCTTCGCCGAGGACCCCCGGGCGGGCTTCCGGGTCTTGAGGGGCTCGGCCTCTCCGGCGCTCGCCGACATCGACGCCGACGGCGATCTGGATCTCTACGTCACGAACTACAAGACCCGGCAGGCCGACGACCTGCTGAGCGACGAGGTTCGGGCGGGGCTCGACGCCCTTCGCCCGGGACCCGACGGGTCCGTGGACGTACCGTCTCCGCTGTCCGAGCACTATCGCGTCGAGTTCGATGGCCGCTTCATGCGGTGGTGGGAGCTGGGCGAGGTCGACGAGCTGTACCTGAACGACGGCGCGGGCCGGTTCGTCGAGGCCGACCCCTACGAGCGGTTCCGCGGCCGGGACCCCGCCGCCGCCGCCGACTCGCTGCGCGACTGGGGACTCGCCGCGCGATTCGCCGATTGGGACGGTGACGGCGACCAGGACCTCTACGTCGCGAACGACTTCAACAGCCACGATGGGATCTGGGAGAACCGGGGAGACGGGATCTTCGAGGCCGTCCCGGCCCTCGCCCTGCGGTCGACGAGCCTCTCGTCCATGGCGGTCGACATGGGGGACGTGGACCGCGACGGCCTGCTGGACATCGTCACCACCGACATGCTCGCGCGCGATCCGGTCGACCGGCTGCGGCAGGTGCCGAGCTTCAGCACGTCCGCCGAGCCGCCGGGCACGGTCGAGACGCGTCTCCAGCTCAACCGAAACGCGCTCCACCTGAACCGCGGCGATCGCACGTTCGCCGAGGTCGCGCACGCCGCCGGCATCGCCGCCTCCGACTGGACGTGGGGCGCGCTCTTCCTCGATGCGGATCTCGACGGCTACGAGGATCTGCTCGTCACGACCGGTCACGTCTGGGACCAGCTCGACGGCGACGCGACCGAGCGGTTGATGCGGGCGCCGCCCGGGACCACGGACTGGCGGCGTCATCTGGCATCGTTTCCAGCGCTGCGCCAGGAAAACGTCGCGTACCGGGGAACACCCGGGGCCCGCTTCGTCGATGTGACGGACGCCTGGTCGTGGACCGCCGGCCCGGACATCTCGCACGGGATCGCGGCGGGCGATCTGGACGCCGACGGCGATCTGGACGTCGTGGTGACGAGGCTCAGCGACCCGCCGCTCCTCATGCGAAACGACAGCCCGGCGCCGCGGGTCCTGATCCGGCTCGAGGGCGCGGCGCCGAACACCGCCGCCGTGGGCGCGCGGATCACGGCCGACGGCCACCCGGCGGGTCCCCAGATCGACGAGGTCGCGGCGGGAGGCTCGTACCTGTCGTCTTCCGAGCCCGCCGTGGTGTTCGCGGCTCCGGTCGACGGGGCGCTGCGGGTCACGGTCGACTGGCCCGGCGGCACGCGCTCGGTACTCGCCGCGGCCGTGGCGAACAGGGAGTATGTGATCCGTCACCCCGGTCGCGCGGGCGCGGCGTCCCCGGTGGAGGACGGGCCCGCGGAGACGACGGTCGCGCTCTTCGTCGATGTCTCCGAGACCCTATCGCACCGGCATGTCGAGACCGCGTTCGACGACCGGCTGCGTCAGCCGCTTCTCCCCGTGTCGCTGGATCGGCTCGGGCCGGGGGTGGGGTGGGTCGACGTCGAGGGCGACGGGTTCGCGGATCTCATCGCCGGGACGGGGCGGGGCGGGTCGCCCGTCGTCATCCCGAACGACGCGGGGACCCTCGGCCCGCCGCGAGCGCTGTCTCCGGCGCTGACGTTCGACGTCACGGCGATACTGCCGCACATCGCCGGCGACGGCGGGCTCGAGATCGTCGTCGGGGCGAGCAACTACGAGGCGCCAGACCAGCGTGCGGCCGTCGCGCAGCCCTCGGTCGTCGCGATCCGGCCGCGCCAGAGCGGAGCCACGCCACGCCTGGTGCTCGAGGGGGCCCCGTCCACGACCGGACCGCTCGCCCAGGCGGACGTGGATGGAGACGGGGATCTCGACGTGTTCGTGGGCGGTCGCGCGATCCCGGGCGGCGTCCCGATCGCGGCCGACTCGCGCGTCCTGATCAACGAGGACGGCGATCTGCGGTACTCGGCGGGGTGGTCCGTCCCGTTCTCCGGTGTCGGGCTCGTGTCGGGCGCCGTCTTCACCGACCTGGACGCCGACGGCGACCCCGACCTGGCGCTCGCGCTCGACTGGGGTCCGCCGCGTCTGTACCGAAACGAGAGCGGGGGCTTCGCGGAGATTACCGGCGAGGTCGGGCTGACGGCGCTCGTCGGGCGGTGGAACGGCGTCACGGCCGGCGATTTCGATGGGGACGGGTCGCCGGACCTCGTTCTCACCGGGTGGGGCGACAACACCGAGCGACCCCCCGCGTACACGGTCTTCCACGGCGACATCGACCGGAACGGTTCCTACGACCTCCTCGAGGCCGTGCGGGGCGAGACAGGGTGGCGCGCGCTCCGCCGTCGCGACGAGGTCGAAGCCGGCATCCCGGCGTTGCGGGACGTCACGTTCGCGCGGTACGCCGAGACGCCGCTCGAGCAGCTTCTCGGTCCGGCGCTCGACACGACGCGACGCGTCGATGTAATCGAGATGCGGCATCTCGTCCTCCTCAACCGGGGCGGCACCTTCGACCCCCGGCCGCTGCCCGCCGAAGCCCAGCGGGCCCCGGCGTTCGGGGTCGCCGTCGCCGACTTCGACGGCGACGGGCGCGAGGACCTCGTCCTCGCACAGAACTTCTACGACGGACGGCCCGGGGTGCCGCGATACGACGCCGGCCGCGCCCTCCTGTTGCTGGGCGACGGGTCGGGCGGCTTCGACGCGCAATCGGCGATCGAGTCGGGGATCGCAGTGTACGGCGACGCGCGCGCCGTCAGCGCGGCCGACTTCGATCATGACGGGCGCGTGGACGTAGCCTTCGGGGTGAACGGCTCGAGCACCCGGCTCTTCCGCAACGAGCGGGGCCGGCCGGGGCTCCGCGTGCGGCTCGACGGACCTCCCGGGAACTCCCGGGCCGTGGGCGCCGCGGTATCGCTGATCTACGCCGACGGCTCGTCGGGCCCCCTGCGGGAGCTGCATTCCGGAGCCGGGTACTGGTCGCGGGACGAGACCACGCCGACGCTGGGTCTGCGATCCGACCCCGCATCGGTGCGAGTGAGGTGGCCCGGAGGCGAGACGACGCAGGTCGAGGTGGCGCCCGACGCCCGGGCCATCACGGTCGTGGCTCCCGGCTGATACGACGCAAGGCCCGGCCCTCGCGGTCCGGGCCTTCCGTCGTGCCGGCTGCGCCGGTGTCGGCGCGCCGTCTGTGGTGAGGACTAGTTCAGCGGGCAGCCCTGCTCGTTGTACCCGGCGAACAGGTTGTGCGTGTCCTCGAGGTCACCGGTGCCCGCGAGCACCGCGTTGTACATGCTGATCACGTCGGCGGCCGACAGGTCGTACGCGACGTCCGGGTTCAGCGCGTTCAGAAGCGCCGCCATGGCGTGCCGCGTGAGCGCCGCAAGGTCGCCCTGGTTCGCCTCGAGCGCCATCACCTGGGTCGAGACGTTCTGCTCGTTCTGGCCACGCTTGTAACGGGCGTCCGAGCCGGGGCTCGTGAAGCCCGCCGCGGTGAAGAGCATGTTCGGCCCGATCCCGGCGACGGCCGGCCACGAGTCGTAGTGCTGCTCCTGCTTCCAGTAGCCGGGCGTGCACCCCTGGCCGCCCTCCGGCGGATCTTCCTCGTTCGTGAAGATCACCAGGTAGCCGACCGTGTTGTCGCCCAGCGTCGCCGTGAAGCTCTTCGCGTCGAAGTCGACCGTCATGAACCCGTCGCTGTCAGTCGCACCGGCCGCGGAGACGGAAACCTGGTCCGTGACCACATTCTGGTTGTTGACCTGGTACGCCTCGATGCTGACCAGGTGCGTCCCGGTCGGCTGATCCTCGACGACCTCCATGAAGTCGGTGTTCTGGTTCCCGTTCTGAGTGCCGTCGAACGTCACGACACCGCGGCACAAGTCGCCGCCGCCGGACACGTCGGCGAGCGTGTGTGTCTCGGTCGACTGGCCTCCGCCGGCGTCGAGGTCGTTGTTCGTCGTCACATCGAAGTCGGTCAAGATCGAGGAGCCGCCGACCCACTTCTTGCAGATCCGCAGCCGTTCGAACAGCGCTTGCTCGGGGACGTCGAAGTCGATGTGCCGCGCCGCGGACACGCCGGGGACCTCCGGTCCCGACACCGCCGGATCGGTCGCCGTGTCACAGGCGACGGCGAAGACCGACAGCGCCAGCGCGAGGGTTGAAACCTTGGAGAGTGTCTTCATCGGAACTCCTGGGGTTCAAAGACGGCCGGATCGGACACCGGCCCTTGATTCCCCTCGGCAGCCGGGCAGTCTCGGAGAGACCCGGGGCTTTGCGAACCGACCTCGCGGTCGGGGTGCCTTTTTCGGTGGGGTGGTTCTTCCACTCATGAGAAACGCAAAACTTGCCGTCACCAGTGCATCGCAACCCGCATGCCGGGCGGGGCTCCGGGGGAGTGTCAGCGTAACTGTATTTATGACTTGATGTTATGCGCGCGCAATGGAGGAGGTCCGGACGGGGGCGCGACGCACCTGCTGACGAGATCCCACAGCCAAAGCGGTCGGATGCGCCGTCGAGGCCTCACTGGATCGCCGGGTCCGGCGCGGGCGCCTCGTCGGAGGGTCAGGAAGGGGGCGTTCGCGGCAGCGTGAACCGTCTGGCCCCGAGAGGCTAAAGATTTCACTCCGATCGCCCGGTGAACGCGTCCGGATCAGGGCTTCGCACTCCCTCCAGGTGCCTGCCCGGCAAGGAGTTGCATGATTTCGGGCCCCCCACGTGACCCGACGGTCTCGGGATTGCCTCTCTCGTCGGCACCCTGTTGAACCGATCCGCGAGGTCATCCCCCATGTATACGCACGGAATCTCAGCACACGACACGCGAGGCTTCGCCCTCGCGGGTGTGGTCCTGGCTCTCATCGGGCTCACCGGGCTCGCGCTCGCCGGGTACCTCCGCTCGAACACCGACTATCGGATCAACGCGAACCACCGCGCGGCCCTGCACGCCTTCAACGTTGCCGACGCCGGGCGGTCGAATTTCATGGCACGCGGCAAGATCCGGCTGGACACGGTCGCCTACACCTATACGGACGGCGATGCCGACGTCTGGCTCACGCCGCTCCTCATCGTCGACGACTCGTCGAATCTGTTTCGACTGAGCACGGTCGGTCAGCACAGCTCGCCCGAAGGGCTCGCATCCCGCCGCACGCTGAACTCGATCGTGCTGCACAAGGCCGCCGGGTTCTCCGTGAACGCCGCCTTCACGGCCGCGAACGGGCTCCTCAAGAACGGGACGTCGGGCGACGTCGACGGCCACGACTTCGCGGCGGCAGGGGCGTGCTCGGTAGCGGCCACCGAGGACGTGGCGGGTCTGGCCGTCCCCCCCGCCGGGTTCTTCCAATCCGGCGGCAAGGGCGGAACAGGTACGCCCACCGGCTTCGCCGGCAATCCCCCGATCGACGACACCCAGTCGGCCATCGATATCCTCAACGCGACGGGGATCGACTGGCAGGGCCTGCTCGACGGTAGCTATGCCCAGGCCGACTACATCGTGTCGCAGGACGGGTATCCGAACTTCTCCGGCGGTGCCGTCCCTTCGGACGAGTGGCCGCTGATTCTCGCGGACTATTCGGCATATACGGTCGGCTCGAACGAGAGCGGGCGCGGCACTCTGGTCGTCCAGGGCAACCTGACGATCGGAGGAAACTTCCGCTGGGACGGGCTCCTCCTCGTCGGCGGAACGATCACGTCGAACGGGATCGAGCGGGTCGACGGCGCGGCGATCACGGGCCTGAACATCCTGGTCGGCGGGTCGCCGGGTGTCACCGATCTCGGGAACGGGAACTGGAACTACCACTACGACTCGTGCAACGTCCTGAACGCGCTGAAGGCGATCGGGTGGCCGGTCGAGGAGCCCGGCACCTGGACCGAGGTCTTCTGATCCCCGGACGTGGGCCGAAGCGACCGTCGTCGCGGCCGCCCGGGGCGCACCGCTCCGCACAACGAGACAGCGTCGTGCACGTTGCAATCCGCCTCGGTGTCGCCGGGGCTCAACACGGAGCGGATCATCCTCGTGTAACTCCCCTCCCGGCCTGAGGTTGGCCCGGGGCCAAGCGTCGGGTCTCCGGCTTGCTCTTTCCCTCGCTTCGCGAAGCAGTGCGCGCGTGTCCCAGGGAGGCGGAATGGCGAAGAGGCAGCACGAGAACGAGGGGGCGCCCCGCGGGCGGAACCCGGCGAGCGGTGAAGAAGGGTTCGCGCTCGCGCTGGTCGTCCTGGCGCTCGTCGGGATGACGACGATGGCGATGGCCGGATACCTCCGGTCGAATACCGATTACAAGATCAACCAGAATCACAGCGCGGCGCTCAGAGCGTTCAACATCTCCGACGACGCGCGGTCGCAGTACCTCGGCCGGGGCAAGCTCCGGTCGGATACCACGACCTACAGCTATGCGCAGGGCGCGGCCGACGTGTGGTCCGAGATGCTGATCGCCGTCGACGACTCGTCGACGCTGTACAGGCTCGTCTCGTCGAGCCAGCACAACTCGCCCGAGGGCGGCACCGCGTCACGTCGAACCAGCTCGATCGTGATCCACAAGGCCGCCGGGTTCGCGGTGAACGCCGCGCTGACGGCGCCGGCCGGTCTGCTCAAGAACGGGACGGCCGGCACGCTCGAGGGGGCGGACGGATCGGTCGCCGGCGACTGTCCGGTGGCGGCCTCGGAAGACGTGGCGGGCCTCCAGACCCCGGAGGGTCTCTTCACCGACAACGGAAGCACGACGTTTCGCGATGACGGCGTCGTCGTCGGCGGGGGCGGGAAGGGGAAGGGAAGTGGCGGCATCGGCGGCCACCCGGCGATCGACTCGACGCGGAACACCAACGAGATCATCGACGATGTCGGGATCAACTGGCAGGGGATGCTGGACGGCAGCTTCGCCGAGGCCGACTACGTGTATTCGCAGGACGGATTTCCCAACTTCTCGACGGACGTAGAGCCGGACGAGTGGCCCCTCATCCACATGGATGCGTCGACGTTCTCCCTCGACAACAGCTACAACGGGCGAGGCACGCTGGTGGTGAGCGGTGACGTGACGTTCAACGGCGACTTCATGTGGGACGGGTTGATCCTCATCGGCGGTCAGCTGTCCTCCAACGGTGGGCAGATCATCCAGGGCGCGATCATCGCGGGGCTCAACATCCAGCTCGGGCAGGCGGTGGGACCGGTGGATCTCGGGAACGGGACGTGGAACTACCAGTACAACTCCTGCAACGTGCTCAACGCGCTGAAGGGCGTGGGCTGGCCGGTGGAGGAGCCCCACACCTGGGTAGAGATCTTCTGATCGGCGGCTCGAGGGTCCGAGGATCGTCTACAGCGAAGCGCCCCGCTCCGGACCATGTGCCGGAGCGGGGCGTTCTCGTCTCGATCGGTCGCGGGGACGCCCGCGTCAGAAGCGGACGCCGACGCCGAAGCTGAGGAGGAGGTCGTTCAGGAGCTTCGAGTCGCCGGTGGCGGGAGACTCGTACAGCGAGATGTTGTCGCGCATCTCGAGCCGGATCATCATCTTCGAGATGACGCCCTGAAGACGGACCCCGCCGGCCACGGTCGCGGCCGGGTCGGTGGAGTCCTCGACGAAGGGCGCCGCCATCCCGCCGACGTCGAGGTGCCGGATCCCGCCCCCCGCCGCGAGGTACGGCTCGAGGGGGCTCCTGGAGCCTTCCCCCCGAAACCGGTAGATCGCGTTCAAGGCGCCGACGAAGTAGTCCGCGTTGCCGAGATCGGGCTGTTCGGTGCCCTGCGGGAGTCCGACGATCGAGAGCTGCGCCGGCGAGTACCAGCCGGTCGCCCCCACTCCCCACCGGCTCGACGCCCAGTACACCGCGTCCAGCCCGTAGGAGACGTTCACGTTTACGGTCGCCCCCACTCCGTCCTCGTTGGAGACCAGGCTTCCGAGCGGCGTCAGGAGGCCGATGGCGCCGAGGATCTCGAATCCTTCGCCGCCGGTCTCGTCGAAATCCACAGGGTTCTGTGCTGTGAGGGGGGCTGTCGTGGTCGCCGCTCCGAGGAGGGCGGCTGCGAGTACTGCGGGCAGGCGGACTCGTCCGCGTCGCGTCATCTATTCCTCACGATCGTGATTATCGGTTCCGAGGTCACAGACAGCCGAGTCCCGTCCGACGTTGAGAGCGAGATCGACATCGGGTCCGTGCCCGGAGCGAGGGCGAAATACCGTACCGACGAGGCCCGTACGTCGAACTCGACGGCCTCGGTTTCAGCCCCCAGTAACGCGGGCGCGCGGGCGGCCGCCTGGGGGAAGATGCCCCGGCGGGTCCGGGTGAGCGACGCGAGGATGTCCGGCACGTCCCAGCTTCGGATGGCGTGGGCGGGATCGACGCCCTCCACCCCGCCGTCGTCGAGGGCAATGGCGACGGCCGCTCCCGTGACCAGCCGCGTCCATTCGGCACCCGCCACCCGCTCGAGGTTCTCGATCCCCCGATCCAGATTGGCTCCGCCCCCCACGAGATCGCGGAAGATCGCACGGGGGCCGCTCGCGCCCATGTCGGCGATCCAGCGCAGCATCGCCCAGCCGAAGCCCTTCCCGACAAGACCCGCCTGGTCGGGCTCCCCTGCCGCCAGGGGAGACGAGGGTTCGGACATGTAGAGCGCGAGCCCGAGGAAATTGTCGAGGTGGTAGGCGAGGAAGGTCGCCTCCGTCTCACGCGAGTCGGCCACCTGTGCGAACGCGAGGTTCGCCCCGGAGGTGTGTCCCGCGACGGCGAGACCCGCGAGCTCTTCCGCGACGGCCGAGAGCGACTCGTCGAGCCACACCACTTCGACCGACCCGAATCCCGCTCGCGAGACGCGGCTGCTCGCGTTGATCAGGTGCTGGAGCTCGTGCGCAGTAGTGCCGCGGGCCTCGGCGATCGCCTGCTCTACCGTGCGCGCCGGACCCGCGGCCCCGTCGGGATCCGCCACTGCCAGGTAGATGATCTCCGCCTGGTTGCTGGCCCCGCAGGCTCCCCGCGTCGTGTTCGTCAGCGCGTCCTCGCCATCGGTGGCCGCGAGGTCGATAGGGAGGAAGAATCCTCCGACGCGAGCCGTCCCCGGCTGCTCGAGGGCGTTCACCCGTGGCGTGAACAGGAGGATTACCCGACCGTTCCCATCGATATCCGACGGCGAACCGAACATCGCCGTGTCCGCGGGAGCGACGATGCCGTCGAGCTCGGCGAGCAGTCGCTCCCAGGCCGGCGCTCCGAAGCCGCCGGCCGGCGCCGTCACATCCTCGGCGAGCACGAGGTGTCTCCCGACCGCGCGCACGGTGGCCTCGATCGGCGCCCCGACCACCCCGCACGACGCGACTCGATCCGGACCCACGGCAAACGAGAAGCCGAGCGCATCGCCCACGACGGGCACGGCGGCGGCTCGTCGCGGCGCCGGGCGCGGGACGCCGGCCGACGCGTCGTCGAGAGCGTCGAGCGCCGAGCGGCGCAGCGCTCCATCGGCGCGTGCCCGGGAAATCGCCTCCTGTTCGACCCCCGCCTCGATCTCGGGTGGGGCCAGAGAGACGGCGGGCGGGTTGGCCAGCGAGCCGTGCGTCCGCGTCCGGATCCGCAGATCGGCGCTCCGCGTCGGGCGTCGGTCGGCCGTGGAGACTCCGAGCAGATACTGCCGGTCGACGGGACCGCCGCCCAGCTGGAGACACGAGACCGCGTCGGCGCCACGGACCGTCGTCGACTCGCCCGGCTCGAGAGTGAGCCTCGTCCCCGACGGGATCAGGGGTACGAGCCGTCCGTTGCTCGCCTCGTCGGCCGCGAAGACACGGACGCCGACCTCCCGTTCGGGGGCGCATACGTCGGTGAAGCGCGGAACGATGATGCGGATCTCGCCCTCGCCGACCGAAAGGACCTCGGCGGGTTCGCCCTCGATTCGCACCTCGTTGCCGGCCGGGTCCGGCGCGAACCCGACGCCGTACAGCACCGTCTCCTCGCCGCCGAGCAGGACGCCGGCGGACACGGAGTCGAGCGCGACGGCGCCGTCCCACGTCGCCGTGGCGGTCGCACGGAAGCGAAGGGTATCGGACTCCACGCCCGTGGCGTACGCCAGCACCTCGTACTCGCCGGCTGCCGGGCCCAGGGTGAGGAGCGTCGAGGCACTCCCATCGGCTCCGGTCACGAACGTCGGCGCCGTGAAGACCGCCGACGGACCCGCGTCCCGAGCGAGCGCGAACTCGATCGTCACGCCGCCCGCGGGACGATCGCCGGGAGTCTCGGCCCGCACGGCGAACGGCAGCGGAAGCTGTGTCCCCGCCTCGGCGCGCTGATCGTCGCCCTCGACGATCGAGAGGAGCACCCGGTCCGGCGGCCGCCCCACCACCGAGAAGTCGATGGGCTCGACGTTCGGTGAGCTCGGCACATCGGCCCTGATGGTAGCCGACCCCGGGAGCGTCGATGCAGTGAACCGCGCCTCCGCGATCCCCTCGATCCCCGAGACGGCGACCTCCGGGGTCAGGGTCCCGGCACCCGATACGAGAGCGAACCGGACAGGCGCACCCTCGATCGGGTTGCCGAGCGCGTCCTCGACGCGCACCGAGAGGGGCGGGTCGACCGCCTCGCCGATCACCACCGAGTCTGCGGCGAGCGAGAGCGGGACGATGGCCGCCGCCGGCGAGCCGGGCTCGGTCCCTCCGTCGCCGCAGGCCGAAGCGACCGCCAGGGTCGCGGCCACCGCCGCCAGGCGTCCGATCCGCCCGGCCCTCAACTCGCCTCCGTCTTCCAGAACACGACTCCGCCGGCCTGCTTCCCGACGTCCACCGAAGCCACACGCCTGCCGGAATCGAGATCGACCACGTCGACCGTCCCGGGCTCGCCGCCGACGCCCTCGACCGAGATGAAGGCGAACCGCGAGTCGGGCGTCACGGCGATCCCGTGCGGGAGGCGCCGGCTGTTCTCGATCCGGTGCAGCTCGACGCCGCTATCGAGATCCCAGATCCCGGTCGCCTGCCCGCTCTTGTAGGTGGCGATCATCCGGGTCCCATCGGCCGTCACGTCGAGGTTGTACGGGCCGGGCCCGGTCTCGAAACGCCGGGTGACGCGCCACTCCTCGAGATCGATCTCGAGGATCTCGGCGTTTCGGTTGCAGGCGACGTAGACCCGCGCTCCGGCGACATCCGGCTGAGCCCATGTGGGGCCGCATGTCGCGGTTCCGACGGCCCGGTGCCCCCCCGGGCTCGATGTCTCCTCGGCCGTCACCTCCCGTTCGTGCCCCGGGGCCAGTGACAGCCGCCGCCGCACCTCGAGCCGGTGGGCGTCGATCTCGACGAGCATGTCGTCCATCATGCAGACCGAAAAGTGACGCGATCCGTCAGCCGACAGCCGCGAGCCGTGGGGCATCGCACAGGTCGGAATCCGGGCGACCTCGGTCATCGTCTCGACATCGACGACGCTGACCGAGCTGGGCTCGTGGTTGCCGTGCAGGTTGAAGTTGACGGCGAAGAGGAGTCCGCTCGGAGCGACCTGCATGGTCGCCGGGAAGAGCCCGAGTGTCGCGCGCCCCTCGGGCCGGTTGGTGGCCGTCGAGTAGGCGACGACCACGCCGTACGGGTTTCCGTGTGCGAGCGTGAGATACCAGCGCTCGCCGGTCGGATCGAGCGCGAGCCCGTGCGGGCCGTCGATCTCGGTCGGGAGGCGGCCGACGGGAATCGATTCGATGAGCATCGCGTCGCGGCCATCGAAGCGAACGAGATCGACTCGATCCTCGGACTCCGCGGCGACGTACGCCAGATAGCCGGGGCCCGGCTCCTGGGCGTGCGCCGTGGTGGCGACCGGAATTACAACGGCCGCGCCTGCCGCTGCGGTCAGCGTCCAGAGGGTCCTTCGATGTGTCGTTCGCATTACCAGGTGTAGGGCTCGCGTGCCCCTCCGGTTCCGATTCACACGGACCACACCGCGGCGGTCTTGCCGCGGCCGGGCTCGTTACGTCCCATAGAATACCGCGATCCCCGAGGTTCGGTCCAGTTTGGGCCGCGTGGCTCGCGGGCTCCCGCTCCGCCCGGGGGTGGTCGGGCGGGTCAGGGCAGCGCGACCCGTGAAGGAAGCTGAAGAGCCCGGTCGATGTGGGCACGGAGCAGGGCGAGCCGGAAGTCGTCGGGCTCGCGGTCGGTCCGCGGAGCGAGTTCGAGGAATGCCGCTCGGGCGCGAACGGGGTCGCCGGTGCGCAGCCAGCTCACCACGGCGACGTCGAGCAGGAACCCCGGGTCGACGCCGGCGACGAGCGCGCTCTCCGGCCCCCCCGCCGTCAGCGCGCGCTGTACGCGGGTCGAGGCCGCGGCGGCACGCGCGAAGTCGTGCGCCGCGGCGCTCTCGTACAGCTCCACGAGGGCTCGAATCGCGGCCGGCGGATCGCTTCGGTCGAGGATCTCGGCGACGCGGTCGTAGAACACCCTGTCCGCGAATCCGGCGGTCCCGCGGTGCAACAGGCCCTCGACGGCGAGGAACGCGTCCCTCCACACCGTCCAGTCCGCGAGCGGAGTGTCCGGCGTCGGCGCGAGGAGGACGGCGAACGCCGCGGCCGCCCGCCGCCCCGCGTCTCGCTGCTGGCCCGCGAGCTCGGCATCCGGGTCGGAGAGCGCGACTCTGGCGCCAACCGCCAGCGAGCGCGCGTGCAGCGGGGCGAGCCCGGGGATCGGGTCGTCCAGCGTCGTCGCGGGCTCGCGGGTCCAGCCGCCGAGAGCCGCCGCGAGCTGGAAGCGGTCCCCCACGAGGCCGTAGAAGCCGGTGCCGAACGCGTCGAGGAACCGGGTGCGCTCGGCGCGCGTGTCGACGTACGGCGCGTAGTCGGAGTTCGGTGGGGTCCACCCCGGGAAGAGCGGGGCCAGCTCGGCTCGCTCGAACAGCTTCAGGCCTTCCATGTGATGTGGGTGGAGGGGCGGGATGTGACTCAACTCGGCCCGTACCGACGCCGTCGATACGACGCCCCAGTCGGCTTTCGTCAGCGGCGACCGGTTTCCGGCGACGATCATCAGGTCCGTATCGCCCACGAGGTACCCGGCGTAGTCGGGAAACGTCCGGTGGATCGCGGCGAGCACGCTCCCCACGAGGCGGTCGTCGATCTCGTAAAGATGGATCCACTGCGCGAAGATGCCATCGTGCGAGAGGCGCTCGCGGACCTGCCGGTAGAACTCGATCGAGAACAGGCTCGCGACCCCGCTGACCCACGGGTTGGAGGGCTCGGAGAGGATGAGGTCGAAGGGCTCGGGCGACTGGGCGAAGAACGACCTGGCATCCGCGATGACGATGCGCGAGCGGGGGTCGTCGAATACGAGCCGGTTCGACGGATAGTAGATGGCGGATGCGTCCACCACGCGCGGCTCGATCTCGACGGTCACGAGCGACTCGACCCGGGGACGCGTGAGGAGGAAATGCCCCGAGATGCCGGAGCCATGGCCCACGACCACGGCACTCGCCGCCTCCGGCGCATACGCGCTCGCCACGAGCGCCACCATCATCTGGGTCGACTCGTCCTGTGAGCCGATCGGTCGTGGCTCTACGTCGCGCCCGGCGTCGAGCAGCCACCGGGTGGTGAGCGAGGCGTCGGGCTTGCCGTTCGACGACAGGACCACGAGGCCGTCGGCGCCGGTCCGGTGCACGCCGATCGTGGCGGTCCGCCCGTCCTCGTAATACAGGATCTCGAGGTCGTCGGGGTCGACCGGCCCGAAGCGGAAGGTGCCGCTCGTCAGCATCGACCTGTCGAGGTGGAGGCCGAGACCCGCGGCGCCGCAAGCGAGCCCGGCGACCGCCCCGGCCGTGACCGGGCCGAGCGCGGCGCGACGCAGGAGCCCCACCGGCGGCGTGGCCATCTGCGTTCGGCCATGCACCGCGAGCAGCGCCACGCCGAGGGTCATGTCGAGGAGGGCGCCCGCCACGAGCAGCCCCTTCAGCCCGAGCGCCGGGAGGGCGACGAGACCGGCCACCGTAACACCGAAGATCGCTCCGGCCGTGTTGATCCCGTATACGAGGCCGATCGCGCGCTCTCCTGCGCCCGCACGTAGAAGTGCGGCGGTCACGAGCGGGAGGGTCGTCCCGGCGAGCACCGTGGCCGGAAGCATGACCGCCAGCGCGATTCCGTACCGCGCCAGACCGAACCATCGGTATCCGCCGTCGCTCGCGGGGAGGAACGCCACGAGATCGCCCATCCAGCCGAACGAGGCCGCGTAGATCGGGAGCGTCGCGAGCGCGAGCAGGCCCATCATCCACTGGATACGCCCCAGGACGAGGAGCGGACGCCGGGTCCGGTCGGCGATCCGGCGCACCGCGAGCGCGCCGATCGCCAGCCCGAGGATGAACGCCGACAGCATGAGCTCGAACGAGTGCGTGGCGCTCCCCATCACGAGCGACAGCATCCGGATCCACCCGATCTGGTACGCGAACGAAGCCACCGCCGTGAGGGCGGATACCACGAGGAGGAGCCGCATCGCCGCCGGGTGAAGCGCCGGGCCGGGAGCCACGCCGCCGGAGGTGTCCGCCCCGGTGGATCTGCCGGCACCGACCGTCGCGACCCTCCCGGCCTTCCGGGCGGCGGGCAGCGTGGCCAGCGCCGCGCCCACGTTCAGCAACGCCGCGACGGCGAGCGTTCCGGGCAATCCCACGGCAGGGATCAGCCCGAACCCGGCGACCAGAACGAAGACCGCGCCCCCGAAGCTGTTGGCGAAGTAGAGCAGCGAGACGATGTGACCCGCCCGTGCGGCGCGCAGACGGGTGAGTCCCGCGGCCATCAGCGGGAACGTCGTCCCGAGCAGGACGGCGGGCAGGAAGACGAGCGCGGCCGCAAGCAACCACTTGAGCCCCCCGACCACCATCCCCGACTCGATCGACGGGTACCACGAGCCGTACGCCGTCGCCGTGATCCAGCGGTACACCGGATGGAAGGCGAGCCCGACCGCCGCGATCGCACCCTCCACCGCCGCGTATGCGAGAAGCGGGCGTGCGATGCGCTCGGAGACGCGCCCGATCAGAACCGACCCGAAGGCCAGCCCGCCGAGGAACATCCCGATGACGAGGACCTGCGCCTCGGCGCTGTGCCCCACGAACAGCGCGAGGTAGCGGCTCCACACGACCTCGTACACGAGACCGGCCGCGCCCGACAGGAAGAAAGCTATGTACAGGATGATGCGCGGCATCGTCGCAAAATCCCCCTAGGATCGCTCGTAAGCCCGCCCGGTGGCGGGGGTTACGAAGCTCGAGTGCAAGAATGGACCCCGCGGCGCCGGGAGGTCGACCGCCCGTGACCTGGACCCCGGTTCACTCGTGTAGGAGATTGAGAAAACGCCCCGGACCCGACGCCCCGGAGGCTCGCCTGGGCATATCCGACATGCATCGGCGACTCCCCCTTCTGGCCCTGCTCGGCCTGGTCGGCCCGGTGCATCCGTCGGACGCTCAGGAGCGCCCGATCCCCACCCTCGACGACGACCTCCCGACCTGCGAGACGGCTGAAGCCCTCGAAGGCGTCGTCGTGGACGGCGCGACCCGGGTCCCGATCGCGGAGGCGAGCGTATTCGTGTCGATCGCCGGCGAGACCCGATCGACGACGACGACGGCCGCCGGCCGCTTTCGGCTGTGCGACATCCCGCCCGGAGCGATGGTCCTCGCGGGCGCCGAGCACGCGGGCGTCCGAAGCCCGGTGCGGGCCATTCCGGGAGACAACGGGGGCGAGCCGTTCGTCGTGGCGCTCGACCTCGGCACCCCGGCGTCCATCATCGTCACGGCGACCGACACCGAGTCGGGCGAGCCGGTCGAAGGCGTCACGATCCGCCTGCTGCCGGGGCTGATCAGCGCCGTCACGAACCGCGCCGGTCGCGCGGGTCTGGGGCTAGTGCCGCCCGGCGACTACCGGCTTCGGGCGGACCACATCGGGTTCGACTCGTTCGACGAGGCCGTCTTCGTCGTCCCCTCCGAGCCGCGACAGCTCGATCTGGCGCTCCGGCCACGGGCGATCGCGCTCGACCCGCTCGAGGTGGAGATCGAGGCCGGTCTCTGCGCGAAGCCGGGGTTCACCTCGCTCTCCGGTCGCGTCGTCGACCGACGGACGAAGATTCCCATACCCGAGGCGCGGGTGACCGCGAGCCGTTTCGCCGGCGACGACGGCTTCGTGGGGCAGCAGGCCGAGACGGACGACGATGGCGGGTTCGTCGTGTGCGGCATGCCGGTCGACCAACGGATCAGGTTGCAGGCGCGGGCCGGCCGCAGGAACAGCGACACGAAGTTCATCACCGCGACGCCGGGCGGCGACGCGATCGTCCTCGAGGTCGACAACGGCGAGCCGGGGTTCATCGTCCTGTACGTGACCGACGCGAGCACCGGCGCGCCGGTCGAGGGCGCGATGATCCGTCTGAACCCGCTACCGCTCGGGGGGATCACGAGCGACAACGGACGCGCGGGGTTCCGCGAGGTGCCGCCGGGCGAGTACGAGGTCCGCGTCGACCACCTCGCCTATGCGTCGTTCGACGGGGTCCTGAACGTCGAGCGCCTGGCGGCCGAGGAGTTCGAGATCCCGTTACAGCCCACGGCGATCGCCATGGAGCCCCTCGAGGTCAGGATCACGGGACGCGATCCGTACCTGCTCGGGCTCGGGTTCTACGACCGGATGGCGGATCCCGAGGTGGAGGGCGAGTTCTACGACTACTGGGACTTCGAGTCGTACGCGACGCTCGGCGCGCTGACGCAGTACAAGACGTTCGTGAACGTCGACATCCTCATCCCCTTCGTGAACGGCCGCCCGGCCGCCCGGACCGGTTACGAGTCCGTGAACGAGATCCCGTTCGGGCAGATCCGGGGCGTCGAGTTCATCAGGTGTCTCGATCTTCCGCCCGAGCTCTCGCGCTGGCTCGACGATTTCCATGTCATCGCGGCCAGCCAGGGCGCGGGATGGCTAAACTGCGTCGCACAGCTCATCTGGCGCGGCGAGCGCCGCGTCCGTGCGGAGCGCGATCCGCCAACCGATCGGTGCGAGCGCGAGCGGCGGGCCGACCTCCTGTGCCGACAGGCCCGGGCCGACTCGCTCGCGGCCGGCGGGGGCGGGTCGGGCGGCTGAGGCGCGACCGCGCGGCCGTCGCCAGGGTGGTGGTCTTCCGGCTATCAGGCGAGGCGGCGGTAGAGCTTCACGATCAACGCCTCGACCACGAGCATCACGACGACGACCAGGATAAGGGTCAGCAGCCCGTGGAACACCCCGTGGAACTGCACGCGGTCGCCGAACGCGACGTCGAGCGCCTCGAGGATCACGAACTTCGACCCGAACAGCACCAGCCACGCGCAGAAGATACGCAGGAACTTCGCGAAGCCGCCTTCCATCGCCTTGAAGAAGCCGGCGACCCAATGCTCGAAGATAATCGTCAGCTTGAGCAGGACCTGGAGCAGCACGGCGGCGAGCAGGGCGATCGTGAACCCGTCGACGGTAACGGCGTCCCAGTATTCGGCGAACAGGCCCAGGACCACGAGATCCACCAGGGCTCCCGTGAAGTAGCGCATGAACCGCCGTTGTCGGAGCGATGCGGTGTGCTCCACGGAAATCCACACCGAGCTGTTGTCGGTCGAGCTCATCGGTCCTCTCCAGAGGGTTGTCGAACCCGCAGGGGTTCGCCCGAACATGTCGAGACGAGCACAGATCCTACGCGGTCGCGGACCGGCCGCGCGAGCCGGGTCCACTTCGGGTGACGGGGACCGCTCGTTGTGGGGGCTCCACAGGGCACGGCGCCGGGTAACGTCCACCCGTTCACCCTTCGACCAGGCGGGCACGTGCGGCGGCCCGCCTCGCTCGAGTTCCGGGTAAGCCGCGTGAGGCCTCGGGTGACCGATGGTCCAAAAGAGATGACATCGCCGACGGCTCGCCCGCCGGTCAAAAAAACGACCTGCCCCCCACCGCCTCCCGTCACGCCGTCGCGCCCCCGGCGCTCGAGGTCCCACCACATGGCGCACCCGCGCCGAATCTACAGCAGCGCCTCTCGCGCCCGCTCGAGCACGTCGTCGGGGATCTGCGACTCCCACTTCCAGCGCGCCCGCGGCGCGTCGGCGGCCGGGTCGATCCCGAGACGCCGGTTGCCGGCGATGAGTTCCTCGAGGGAACCGCGAGTCTTCCCCCTCCCGGGCATCCCCCCGCCCGGCGGCGCCCCCGGCCGCCACCCCGCGTCGTAGTGCACC
>JAWWCR010000028.1:0-36183 GCA_033720355.1 Gemmatimonadota bacterium | reverse complement strand
TGACGCGACGCGCGCCCGACCGGACGAGCCACGACGAAGGGAAGACGTACATGCCGCAGAACGAGACGATCGAAGGACTCGGACTCGACGAATACAAGTACGGGTTCGTGACCGAGGACAAGCCTGTCTTCAAGGCCGTCCCCGGTCTTTCGGAAGAGATCGTGAGACAGATCTCGGCCCACAAGGAGGAGCCCGAGTGGATGCTCGAGTTCCGCCTGAAGGCGCTCGAGGTCTACGAGTCGAAGCCGATGCCGACGTGGGGTGGGGACCTCTCCACGCTCGAGGCCACGCTCGACGACATCTACTTCTATCTGAAGCCCCAGGACCGCATGGAGCGGTCGTGGGACGATGTCCCGCAGGAGATCAAGGACACGTTCGAGAAGCTCGGGATCCCCGAGGCCGAGCGTAAGGCGCTCGCCGGGGTCGGGGCGCAGTACGAGTCCGAGATGGTCTACCACTCCCTCAAGGAGCAGTGGGAGGAGCAGGGCGTCATCTTCGAGTCGATCGAGGACGGTCTCAAGCTCCACCCGGAGTTGTTCCGTAAGTACTTCTCGACCGTCGTCCCGACGCACGACAACAAGTTCGCGGCGCTCAACTCGGCCGTGTGGTCGGGAGGGTCGTTCGTATACGTGCCGAAGGGCGTGAAGGTCGACATCCCGCTCCAGGCCTACTTCAGGGTGAACGCCGAGCGGATGGGCCAGTTCGAGCGAACCCTCATCATCTGCGACGAGGGCGCCGAGGCGCACTACATCGAGGGCTGCACCGCCCCCGTGTACTCGACCGAGTCTTTCCACTCGGGTGTCATCGAGATCGTCGTCAACAAGGGCGCGCGGTTCCGCTACACGACGATCCAGAACTGGTCGAGCAACATGTACAACCTCGTCACGCAGCGGGCCATGGTGCACGAGGACGCCAAGATGGAGTGGCTCGACGGCAACCTGGGCTCGAAGCTCACGATGAAATACCCGTCGTGCTTCCTCGTCGGCGAGCGCGCGCACGGCGAGATCCTGTCGATCGCGTACGCGGGGACGGGCCAGCACCAGGACACCGGCGGCAAGGTCGTCCACGTGGCGCCGTACACGACCTCGCAGATCACCTCCAAGTCGATCTCGAAGGGCGAGGGCCGCTCGTCCTACCGTGGGCTGTGCAAGGTCTACGACGGCGCGGTTGGCGCGAAGTCGAACGTCGAGTGCGACGCGCTTCTGCTCAACGAGACCTCGCGTACCGACACGTACCCGTACATCGAGATCGACGAGAACAGTGCCTCGATCGGCCACGAGGCGACGGTCTCGAAGGTGGGCGACGAACAGCTCTTCTATCTGATGAGCCGCGGCCTGTCCGAGGAAGAGGCGATGGCGATGATCGTCCGCGGGTTCATAGAGCCCGTCGCGAAGGAGCTCCCGCTCGAGTACGCGATCGAGCTCAACCGGCTCATCGAGCTCGAGATGGAGGGCTCCGTAGGGTGAACGACTCAGCGATTGCAGTGGCCGAGGCGGCGCCGGAAGTCGGGGACGACCTCGACTTCGGGGCGTTCTCGCACGACCTCGACGAGGCGACGGTGCTCGCCGATCTGCGCGAGCGCGCGTGGTCGCGGTACGGCGAGATCCCGTTCCCGTCGCGGAAGACCGAGGAGTGGCGCTACACGGACCTCTCCCGGATCGACTTCGAGACGTACCGGCCGGCGCGCCCGCGCGCGGCAGCCGACGAGGACCTCCCCGAGTCGGTGCGGGCCGTTCTCGGCCGATCGGGCGACCGCTCGGCGGTCATCGTCCAGCGGAACGGGCGCATCGTACACGAGGAGCTCGACGCCGACCTCGCCGCGCGCGGCGTCGTGCTGTGCTCGCTCGAGCGCGCGGCGCGCGAACACCCCGAGCTGTTCGCCCGCACGCTTGCTTCGGCGGCTCCCACACCGATGGAAGAGAAGATCTGGACGCTGCACGTCGCGTTTCTGACGGGCGGATACTTCCTCTACGTCCCGAAGGACGTGCGGATCGACTCGCCCATCCACTGCTTCCGGATCATCGACGAGCCCCGCTCGCTCGTCTCGACCCACTCGGTGGTGCTGGCCGAACAGGGGTCGTCGGTCTCGGTCATCGACGAGTTCGTCTCCGACGACCTCGACGCGATCTCGCTGCACGGCGCCCTCGTCGAGGGCGGCGACAACGCCGTCGTCGACTACGTGTCGCTTCAGCGGTACGGGCGTGGCGTCAAGCACTTTTCGATCCAGCACGCGACGGCCCGTCGCGACACCCGGCTCGGCACGTTCAACGTCCAGCTCGGCGCCGACCTCGCCCGGGCCGATGTGAGCTCGCGGCTTCTCGGCCAGGGGTGCGACAGCCAGATGCTGGCGCTGTGGCTCGGGGACGACGAGCAGCACTTCGATCACCACACTCTCCAGCACCACGCCGAGCCGAGCGCGCGCAGCGACCTCCTGTTCAAGGGCGCGCTGTCGGGGGGGGCTTCGAGCGTCTTCCGGGGACTGATCCGCGTCGACAGGGGCGCGCAGCTCACCGATGCGTACCAGACCAACCGCAACCTGCTGCTGAGCGAAGACGCGAACGCGATCACGCTGCCCAGCCTCGAGATCGAGGCGGACGACGTCCGGTGCTCACACGGAGCGACGATCGGTCAGGTCGACGAGACGCAGCGCTTCTACCTGATGAGCCGCGGTCTCACGCGCGAGGCGGCCGAGCGGCTGCTGGTGCTCGGGTTCTTCGGCGAGGTGCTCGGACGTCTCCCGATGGAAGGCGTACGAGCCCGCGTGCTCGAGGCGATCGAAGCGAAGACAGCGTCATGAGCGAATTCCAGACGGTGGCCAGGCTCGACGACGTGCCGGAGGACTCGCTCCATGGGGTGGTCATGGGCGATCTGGCGATCGTGATCGTCAACCGCGGGGGCGCGATCTTCGCGCTCGACGACTGCTGCTCGCACGAGGAGTTCCCGCTCTCGTCGGGAGAGCTGACCGGGGGCGAGATCACGTGCGTGCTGCACGGGGCCCGGTTCGACATCGAGACGGGTCAGCCGCGCGCGCTGCCGGCCGTGCTGCCGGTGAAGACCTACGAGACGCGGGTGGAGGGGGACGAGATCCAGGTCAGGTTGGACGGCTGAGCCCGACCTGACGGACGTCTGCGGAAGAGCCATGGAAGCCAACGCGAGACCCGAGACACGCGGCGAGGAACCGCCTGACCGCGCCGAGCACCTCGATGTTGCCGCGATCCGCGCGCAGTTCCCCATCCTCCAGCGCGTCGTGAACGGCCGCCCCCTCGTCTACCTCGACAGCGCCGCGAGCTCGCAGCGTCCCGAGCGGGTGATCGAGCGGATCGACCGGCACTATCGCGAGCACCACGCGAACGTCCACCGCGGCGCCCACACGCTCAGCATCGAGTCGACCGAGGCGTACGAGCTGGCGCGCGCCCTGGTGGCCGCGCACATCGGCGCGGGACACCCGAACGAGGTCGTGTTCACCAGCGGGACGACCGGGTCGATCAACCTGGTGGCGGCGGCGTGGGGCGGCGCGAATCTGCGCGAGGGCGACGAGGTCGTGCTCACGAAGATGGAGCACCACTCGAACATCGTCCCCTGGCAGCTCCTCGCCTCCCGCATCGGGATCGTGCTTCGGTTCGTCGACGTGACGGCCGATGGCCGCCTCGACCTCGACGACCTCGATCGGCTGATCGGGGCGCGAACGCGGATGGTCGCCGTCACGCACGTGTCCAACGGGCTCGGCACGATCAACCCCGTGCGCGAGATCGCGGGGCGCGCACGCGCGGCCGGCGCGCTGGTGCTACTGGACGGCGCGCAGGCGGCGCCGCACCTCGCCATCGACGTGGGCGAGCTGGGGTGCGACTTCTATGCGTTCAGCGCCCACAAGATGTGCGGACCGACCGGTATCGGCGGTCTGTGGGCCCGGCCCGAGCACCTCGAGGCGATGCCGCCCTACCAGGGCGGTGGCGAGATGATCTCCGAGGTCACCGTCGACGGGTCGAAGTGGGCCGACGTGCCGCACAAGTTCGAGGCCGGCACGCCGAACATCGCCGGCGCCGTCGGGTTCGGCGAGGCGGTCGAGTTCCTCGCCGAGGTCGGGATGGACCGCATCGCCGCGCACGAGGCCGAGATCACCGAAGCCGCGCTCGATCGGCTGTCGGACGTCCCGGGGCTCACTCTGTACGGACCGCGGGAGGACCGCGCATCCGTGTTTTCCTTCACCCTCGGCGACGTTCATCCGCACGACCTCTCGACCATCCTCGACCAGTCGGGCGTGGCGATTCGGGCGGGGCATCACTGCAACCAGCCGCTGATGGATCACATGGGTGTGAGCGCGACGGCCCGGGCGAGCTTCTACCTCTACAACACCGTCGACGAGATCGACCGGCTGCTGGAGGGGCTCGAAGTGGCGGCGGACGTCTTCGGCGGGGTATCCTGACCGGATGACCGAATCGACCCACGGCGCCTCGACGGAGCCGGATCGCGAGATCCCTTCGTCGCTCAACCAGCTCTATCAGGAAGTGATCCTCGATCACTACCGGCGTCCCCGTAACAAGGGAGTGCTGGAGGGGGCGACGCACACGATCACGATGAACAACCCGCTTTGCGGCGACGTCATCGAGCTGATGCTGCGCGTCGAGGGGGACCGCATCGAGGAAGCCCGCTTCGCGGGACGCGGCTGCTCGATCAGCCAGGCGTCGGCGTCGATGCTGACCGGCCGCGTGACCGGTCGCTCGCTCGAGGAGGCGGTCGACCTGTCGAGCCGCTTCACGCAGCTTCTCCACGGCGACGAGGATCTGCTCGAGGACACGGAGCTCGGTGATCTGCGCGCCCTCGCCGGCGTGTCGAAGTTCCCCGTCCGCATCAAGTGCGCGTTGCTGGGGTGGAACTGCCTCGAAGAGCTCACCGGCCGCGGCTCGGGCCAACCCGGCGACACGAGCGGAACCGACTGACCGGCGTGGCGGCAGCCTGCCGGGGTCCACGCCCCTCGCCCGCCCTTTGACCGACACAGCCGCCGTGCCCCCCTCGCCCGCGTCCGACACGGGACGCGTCATGCGCATCGCCGCGGGCACCTACGTCGTCGAGACCGGCAGCGAGACCGTCGAGGCAAGCCTCCGCGGGCGAGTCAAGAACTCCGACGAGCGGATCGTCTCGGTCGGCGACCTCGTCGAGCTCGAGCGCATCGACGACGACGTGCGCATCTCGCGACTTCTCGATCGAACCAGCGCGCTCACGCGTCACGGAGTAGCCCGCCGGCGTGAGCAGGTCATCGTGGCGAACGTCGACCAGGTCGTGGTGACCGTCGCCGCGACAACGCCGGAACCGGACTTGCTCATGGTCGACAGGCTGATCGCGCTGGCGGAGTTGAGCGACGTCCGGGGGCTCGTGGTGGTGAACAAGATCGAGCTCTCGGAGGAAGCGGGTTCCCCGGCGGCGTTGACGGCGTATGTTGCGATAGGATACGAGGTTCTGGAGACGAGCGCGGCGTCGGAAATCGGGCTCGAGCCGCTGAGGGAGCGGCTCGAGGGCCGGATCTCGGTCTTCACCGGTCAATCCGGAGTCGGCAAGTCGAGCTTGCTAAATGCCCTGATGCCGGGGCTGGACCTGCGCGTGGGGGAGGTCGGGGCGCGGAAGGGACGCGGCCGACACACGACGGTCGCCGCGGCGCTCTACCCGTTTCCCGGCGGTGGGTACGTGGCCGACACGCCCGGTCTCCAGTACGTGTCGTTGTGGGAGGTCGACCCGCTCGAGGTCGATCGCGGGTACGTGGAGTTCGAGCCGTACGCGGCAGGCTGCCGGTTCTCGGACTGCCGCCACAGAAACGAACCGGGGTGCGAGGTCGTCGCCGCCGTGGAGGCGGGCGAGGTCGCGACGCGCCGGTACGACAGCTACCTGGGGTTGCTGGACGAGGCGGAGGGGAAATGACGGGGGATTTCGCGACGCGGTTGAAGGGCGCGCTCGAGGGCGCGCGACCGGAGAGGATCACGCCGCAGAGCGGCGACAAGCACGCCGCCGTGACGCTGGTGCTTGGCGCTCACGAGGGCGAGCTCGCCGCCCTGTTCGTACGCAGGGCCGAATGGGTCAACGACCCCTGGTCGGGGCATACGGCCCTCCCCGGCGGGCACGTCCAGCGCGGCGACACCGACGTCATGGAGACGGCCCGGCGCGAGCTGCACGAGGAGCTCGGGCTGGACATCCCGCGCGATTCCTACCTCGGCCGGTTGAGCGATATCCGGCCCTCGGCGCGCTCGCCCTCGATCGTCGTCACGCCGTTCGTGGCGGCGGTCCAGACGCCCGTCCAGATCACGCGGAACAGGGAGATCCAGAGTCACCGGTGGATCCCGGTGTCGGCCCTCCGGGACCCGGAGTACCAGTCCGAGCTCCAGCACCTGACCCGGGGACTCAAGCTCATGTTCCCATCGATCGTCTACAAGGGATTCACGATCTGGGGGTTGACCCACCAGATCATCTCCGACTTTCTCGAGGTGGCCGAGAGCGCCTGATCCGACCGCCAGAGATCCGCACCCGAAAACGAGGTCCGGCATGAGCGACGTGGTGTACCGCGCCGACATCCGCATCGAGCGGCGCGAGGGGCCGTACCGGCTCGCCACGCTGCCGGCCACGCCCGAGCCCGTCGAGTTCGGCGTCCACTCGGCGATCGCCGCCCACTACGGCGTCGAGCCCGAGACCGAGATAGCGACGACCCTCGACTACGTGATGGCCGCCACAGGCGGCTGACTGACCGGAACCCTCGGGGGCGCGCTGGAAGCGCGCGGCATACGGGCGGACGAGGGCCGGCTGGTCGGCGACGTGACCGGCGAGGTCGAGACGGAGGACGGCGTGCTCGTCATCAAGCGCATCCACGTCACCTATCGGCTGAAGACCGGCGAGGAGAACCGCGAGACCGCCGAGCGGGCGCACGGCGTCCATCACGGGAAGTGCCCGGTCTACCGGACGGTCTCGGGCTGCATCGACATCACGACCGAGCTGGTGATCGAGCCGGAGAGCGACTGAGCGGCCTCGGCCCGGCCTGAAGGGCGCCGGGACTCAGCCGGACCCGCTCTGCGACCGGGACCACCGACGCAGCAGATCGACCCACGCGCGGCCGGCCTCCTCCGTATAGGTCATCCGACCATCCGGGTACACCTCCGCGAGCTCGGCCGGTGCCGCCTGCCGCGCCCATGCGAGCACCGGCGAAAGGGCCTCTTCGACCGAGACGCCGCCCCAATCGGTCCTGTGCATCTGTTTCGCGATGAGTCCGTGGTCGTCGAGCTCGAACCGACTCTCGAACGGAAGGGGCCCGATCTCCAGCAGCCGAAGGAACTCGTTCGTCTCCTCGCCCTCGATCGTGATGACGTTGCCCCGCTCGGCGACTACGGACCACTCGACGCGTCCCTTCGTGCCGGCATCCCAGCCGAGCGCGCTCTCCATGCCTCCCCGGTCGAGCTTCGCTCCGCCCGGGAACTCGAGCACGAAGTCGCGGCTCAGACAGGCCAGCGCGGCCCGGGTGTCGTGACGGTTGATCGCCTCCATGTAGCGGGCGAGCGGGCCGCTGCTGGTCGATCCGATCATCGGCTGTCCCTCCGAACATCGCGTCGCGTCGATTCGAGCGTCTCCGCGGAGACGCCTCTCCGGGCTCACGCCAGCAGACGTCCCTCCATCGTGCGCACCGCGTGCCCGCCGAGACGGATCGCGAGATCGCCCACCGCGGAGCGGCTGACGTCCACGTGCATCTGGGCTTCCCGCCCCACCTCGAGGCCCTGCTCGCTCGTGAACGAGAAAGTCGACCGGTTCGCACGGCAATGCCTCGCCATGTGTATGGCGACCGCGATGTTGCCCGATCCGCACGCCGGATCCTCGGCGATGCTCGCCCCCGGCGCGAACGAACGGACGTGGTGGTCGACCCCCTCGATCTCCGCGCCGTCGCAGTACGTCGTGACCCCCACGGCGCCGGAGGCGCGGCTGGCCTCATCGATCGATGCCGGGACCGGGACGAGTCTCTTCGAGGCCTCCAGAGAGGCGATCTTCACGATCAGCCACTGCTTCGGCTCGAGTACCGACGGGGCTGACCGGCGGGGTGCGCCTCGCCGGGGGCCTGCGACACGACCCGATCCGCGGCTGATTACGCAGGCCGTGAGCGACGCCTATAAGGTGACCCCTCACTCCACTCCGGCCAGCCGGAGGATCTCTTCCGGCTCGAGCTCGCTCAGCTCGAGCACCGACTTTCCCGATCTCGCCATCGCCTGGTGGATGATGTACCGACCCGTCCGGTAGCCGATCGCCTGCCGGCCGTCGGGGTGCTGGAACATCCAGTGGCCGTAGTCCGCATCGGGCGGCAGCGCGAGGATCTCGCGCGCCCATTCGTCGGCGTTCTCGGGGTACTCCGACGATTCGAACATCACCCCCGTCTGTTCTTCGGCGAACACCTCGGCGAGTCCCTCGTTGACCGCCGCGATCGCGATCCCCGGACCGAACCGGTTGCCGGCGATCGTCCATCCGCGCGCGAGGTGGTGCATCTCGTGGTAGAGGGTGCGGGTAAACGCCGGCATCTGGGCGGCGACACCTCCGTCGTAGTCGATCGCGAGCTCGAGGAAGAGCTCTCCCGGGGCGTCGGCGCGCCCGCTGACCCCCCCGACGACATCCAGCTCGCGGTCGACCAGGACGACCGTCACGTGGATGTCCCCGGTCAGCGCGGGCATGAGGGCTCCGACATCGCGCGCCGCGTCGCGGATCGCGCGTTGGAGGCGATCCTTCTCCGCCTCGGTCAGTGTCCGGTCGACGACCAGATCGGCCGGAGGCTGGCTGCCGAAGTCGAAGTCCTCGGTCTCGGCGAACTCGACCTCGACGCCGGACTGCGCGCTGATCGACGCCGGGGCGACGAGGAGCGGGATAAGAAGGATGCCGGCATGTATGGACTTCATCGTGTTTGCTCCAACCGGGTACGGCCTCGTGTCACGGGGGACCGGTTCCGTCCCGTCACGGACGCGGCCCCGAGCCCTCGCGGTTGCACCTACCACTCCGCGGCGGGCTTGCCCCGCCACACCCACCCGATGAAGTCGACCATCGGCGGATCGCCGCCGAGCTCACGGACCCGACGGCTGATCTGCGCCCGGTGGTGCACGCTGTGCGCGGCGACCTGGTACACGAGCTCTCCGAGGCGCGCGGGCTTCATGGGTCCCCCGATCTGCTCCTCGATGATCTCCGTCCACGGAAGCGGGGTGGTCTCGGCCAGCTCCTCTTCGGCGAGCTCGCCGAGGACGGCGGCCGCTTCGGGGTGGTAGGCCCGCCCCCAGTCGCGGATCTCTTCCAGGTCGGCGAAGCCTTCGCGGGGCGGAGCCAGGACGTCCTCTCCCTTCCACGCCGCGAGGTGGGCGCGCTGCACGAGGTGGAGATGGTGCAGGCTCTCGACGATGAAGTCGTCCGCGGACGCGGCCTCGTCGGGCAGCACGGTCCTCCAGACGAGGGCGTCGGCCCACTCCATGTGGGCGTAGAGGGTGTTCAGGAAGGGCAGGAGCACGACGATCTCAGTCTTCGGCCAGCGGTCTGGACGACTCGTGCAGGTGCACCATCTTCCAACCGTCGTCGCCGCGGGTCCACACGGAGGTCATGACCAGGTACATCTCCGCGGATGTACCGTCCCTGAAGTCGATCTCGTATGTCCCCTCCCGCACGACGACCGCGCCGTCGTCCGAGATCAGGTGCGCCGTACGACTGTCCGGCGTGAAGACCGCGCCGGTTCGGGGCGCCACCATCTGCTCGCACATCGCGGCGAGATCCGCCTTCGTTCGTACGACGTTGCCGTTCGCCACGAAGAGAGGGTCCGCCGCGACACCGGTCGCCGCGAGACCGCCGTCGCAATCGAGGGCGTCGACCGCGAGGTTCATCTCATCCTCGAGCGCCAGCACCTCTGCCCGCAGCGCTTCGGCATCGATCGCCACGTCGGATCGGGCTGCCTCCCCACCACCGTCCCCACAGCCGATGACGCCGACCAGCGCCGCGAGCGTACACGACCGCCACGAGTTCCCTGCATCCATCGGGCGTTCCTTTCGTTGGGGGAGGCGCTACGGACATTCGCTCAGGGGCGCTCGCGGACCCTGCCGGTCGCGGGTATAGGAATAGACCCGCAGCTCCTGACGGTCCAGGTCGTCGGACCCGACACCGATGAGACGGTCGACTGCCACCGCCAGGAGCTCGAACGCATCGGGCATCGAAAGCGCGGCTACCCTGACACCCGTCCCGTCGATCACGACCCAATCTCCGCTCGAGCCCTCCGGCGCCGCGTACCTCTCCAGCCAGATGTAGCCGGCCTCGTCCGCGATCAGTCGATTGGCTATGGGCCAGCGGTCGGCCATGGCGAGCGCCTCGCCCATCTGCTCGATCGGCCCGGCCGCCGCGGGCGGAGCGTCGTTCTCGCGGATAACGCCGTCGATCCACGCTCGACGATCGGCGGGGGTGGTAGGACGAACCGCAACGTCGAGCTCGATCTCGCCACGAAGATCGCCGCCCGACCCGATCAGGCGAATCCTCGGTTCGTCGCCGGCCATCACCAGCAGACAGTCACCCCACGAAGCATGGAGCGCGCGAGGCGAGAACATCGCGTGTCGGCCCGCTACGCGCCCTCCCACACGGACGAGCGTCGATGCCATGTCGGACACCCTGGCGAGGGTCTCGCCGGCCCGACCGTCCGGACCGATCCGTACGAAGCTCACCGTGTCCCGGTGCGCCTCGCCGATCTCCGTACCGACCAGACGCGACACGTCGCGTCCGTACCACGCCCCGCCGGCGAAACGGCCCACGGCGCCCAGGCTCCTCCCATCCGGCCGTGTCAGGGTGGTGGTCCCCGCGAGATCTCCCGTCGGTGTCCACTCCGTCAGCCGCTGGTGCCGGGTGTCGAACGTTCGCACGTGTCCGTCACCGTCGACGAACACCTGGCTCAGCCCGGCGAACTCGCCCGGCCCGTCGCCCGAACCGCCGAACGCGACGCGAAGCGAGCCGTCCGGTTCGATCACCACGACCCGAGCGAGACCGCGATCGGCGACCGCGACCGCGCCGTCGGGCAGAAGCGCCACGTCCACGACGGAGAAGAACTCCGTTTCCGGCTGGTCGGCGAGCCAGCCGGCGCGCATCCGGGGCTCGGGGTCGATCGTCCAATCGGAGCCCTGCCGGAGCGCGGCGAGATCGGCCGGCAGGACAGCGAGCAGGACAGCGACGACGCGACCCCGCGGCGCGGCGCGCGAGACCGAGTTCCGCGATCGAAGCTGCAACTCCACGTCGACGCCCCCCGGCTTCGGCCTGCCGCGGGATCCCGGATCCGGGCGTCTCCGCGGAGACGCTTGCTCCACCGTCACGACCCGGCCGGCGTCATCGACTCATGCGGGCGGCGGGAGCGCTATCGTCCATAGGGAGGAAGCTCGTAGACCAGCCGCGTGTTCGCGACCTCCTGGCCCCGCATGAACGTCAGGATCGTCTCGGTCACCTCGGGCATGACCATGAACAGGTTGTGCCCCGCGTTCTCGATCACGACGTGGGTGAGGTCGGTGAACCCCGAGGTGGCCTCGAGCTGCGACTCGGGGTAGGTGCGCCCGTCGAGGGTGCCCGAGAGGAGCAGCGTCGGGCGGTCGACCTGCGGGTTCTCGCGGAACTCGGGCCCGAGATCGAGATCGCCGAAGGCGTCGCGGAGCCAGGGCATCGGGAAGTTGAGGACGCCATCGAGCAGCGCCGTGCGCGACTGCTCCTCGAACCGCGCGAGCGCTTCGTCCGAGATCCCGGAGGCGGCGTCCATCGCCTCTGACATACCGCCCATGGAGATCGTCCCCTGGCGGAGGCCCTGCCAGACGATCTGTCCGATCTGGTCGAACGAGCCACGCGCGTCGGCATCGGCGAGCAGCATCAGCGTTCGCGCGGCGCCCGGCGGATCGGCGATGTTGAACGCCAGGAGAAGCTGGATCTCCGCCGGGCCCATGATGAACTCGATCGGGTCGGCGCCATCCTCCCCGGGCACGGTGATGGTGGCCGGCTCCGCGGCCAGCCGGTCCGTCAGCCGGCGGATGAGACCCGCCGCGTCGGGGATCGCCTCGCCCAGCACCGGATCGGTGTTCAACGCCTCCTGAAGCCGTCCGAAGTAGGCGTCCGTGCGGGCCGGTTGCTTCACGGTCTGATCGAGTCCCTCGGCGCTCGCGAGGATGATCCGGTCGATCCGACGGCTGCCGAGCTCGCGCGCCGCGGCCATCGCGAGGTGGGTGCCGTAGCTGATCCCCCACAGGCTGATCCGGTCGGCGTCGAGCGCGTCGCGCAGCGCGCCGAGATCCCGCGCGCTCTCGACCGTCGTGTAGCCGCGGATGTCGACGCCCTCGCCTTCCCAGAACGCCAGACACTCGGTGGCGGCCGCCCGATACGCCGCGATCGCGATCTCGACGGTCGGCGCCGTGTCGAGCGACACCGTGTGATCGGTCTCGCACCGCGGGATCTGGTTCGAGTCCCCCGTACCGCGCTGATCGAACGCGATCACATCGCCGATCTCTCGCAGCGCCATGAAGAGCGGGAAGCGGCGGCCCCGCGCGGTCGCGATCCCCGAGCCGCCCGGGCCGCCGGCCAGGTAGACGATGGGCGAGGCGGGGTTCGGGCTGGTGGATGGAAAGCGAACGTAGGCCAGCCGGATCGACCGGCTGTCGGGGTTGGCGCGATTCTCGGGGACGAGCAGCTCGCCGCGCTCGGCCTGGACGGTGTCCCCGGCGCTCGACACGAACGTGTACGGGGTCGGGGGGACGGACACGTAGCGCGGCACGGCGTCGGAACCGCCGCAGGCGACGAGGGGTGCCAACGCGAGAACCAGGGCAGGCGTGAGCGGGCGATGGGACCGGGGCATACCTACTCCTCGCTGGGAAGGGCGTCTCGAGGTCGGTCGGCTCAGTTGGCCCTACGCCGTGGTCCGAGACCCGGTTTCGGACGGCGGGCTCGTTCCCCCGTCGACTCTCCGTCTGAAGTCTTCGACGAGAGCTCCGGTCGTGCCTGGCATCCCCGCGTCGATGAAGGCGCGAAAGTCATCGCCGAACCAGTCCGACCGAATCCGCCACCACTGCTGAAAGCCCGGCGTTCTCATGAAGTGCTCGATCGGAGACTTCGCGTGGATCCACGCCCAGTCCTCGATCAACCCGGCCTGTCGATGGTGGTAGACTTCCTCGTATGCCCAAAACGCCTGTAGCAGCATCGAGGAGAAGCGGACCAGCTCCTCATCTTCGTCGAGCGCGTCGAGACCGGATAACCCTCGCGTCCACACATCACCGGCCCCGGGCGTGAATGCGAGTTGACCGATCAGGCCGTTGAGCTTGTCCAGGACGGCCTGCGCGGCTGCGTGACGCATCTGTCTCGAGTTGAACCGGACCTGCCCGGCCAGATACAACAGGGAAATCACCACCGCCGCCGCGCCGACGATCTCGCCGATCGCACCCAACGCGCCCCAGTTCACGTCCTGGTCCAGTCGTTCGCAGGAGTCATTTCACGACCTTTCACATGCAGCCCCGGCCCCTCAAGCCGTCCCTGCGGCGCTTGAACCGGTCTAGCCTCGGCCCAGCGGTCCAGACCAGACGTACGACACGGTGCGACTCTCACCCGTCCCATCGCTCGAATCGCGGAACCAACCCATGCGGCCCACGGGTTCGTGCAGGCCCTCCTTCCGAAGGCTGGCGCGCCGTGGCGTCGTCCCCTCGTAGGTTATCTCGAGTATGACGTCGTCCCGCAGGATCCCGCGTATGAACTTCAGGGCCCCCTCGACCGCTCGCTCCGCCGCTTCAGCCGTGGCGCTACCGTAATCCCGTGGCGAGTAGTGCCGGTGATAGTGCTCGCCGAACCAGACCGTCACTTCCTCATTTGCCAGTTCGACGCAGAGCGCGCCCACCGCGCTGTGGCGTGCCGGGATTGTGACCTCGAGATGATCTGTTTGCTCGATCTCAAACCTCTCCCCGGCGAACGCGGTCTCGAATCGAGCGAGGAATAGCTTTGACAGCGAATCCAGGCTCTTCCTCTGCTCGTCAGTGAGCATCTTGTCCTGCGCGTAGGAATCCGTCTTGCGAACACGTCTCCGCGGAGACGCCCCTACAGCTCGGCCGCCCAGGGCGTGTCCGGCAGGCTCACCAGCGGCGATCGCCCCCGCGCCCTCGCGTCGATGTGCAGAAAGAACGCGCCGACGCCGGCGGCGCCCTGCATCCACCCCGTCTGGGCCTCGAGCAGCTCGGGCTGCACCCGGTGCTCGGCCTGCGTCCACGCCTGCGCGTCGGCGTCGGGCGCATCCGAGCGGCTCTGGACGTAGTCGGCGATACGGCGCGCGTAGTCGAGGTGCTCGGCCTTGCCGGTCATGGCGTGCAGGGCGAGGAAGTACTCGCCCACGCCGCAGTCGCCGCAGCACTGGCTGATGTTGTTCCAGTACCCGTCCGAGCGGGTCTCGGGGACGCCGTAGGCGTGGATCGCGCCGGCGCCTTTCTCGAGCCACTCGGCCCACTCGTCGTCGCCGGTGGACCGGGCGAGCTGGTAGAAGAGCCGCGCGGTGCCGGGCGGCCCGTGACACCACGAAAGGTAGAAGAGGTCCTCGCCCTCGGGCTCGTGGTGGAAGACGCGGCAACCGCCCTCGCCGCACACCGCGATGCTCTGGAGGTACCGCCCGCCGTCGATCGCGGCCTCGAGGAGGTCGTTGCCGCCGCCGGCAGTGTGGGCGCGGGCGAGGAACGCCGCGACACCGGCGGTGCCGTGCGAGAAGTTGGGCATCAGCCGCTCGAACGACGGCATCATCTTCCACTTGCGGCCGACCGGGGCCGTCTCGCCGAGCGAGGCGAGGTGGCGCGCGGCGTCGATCGCCGTGTACACGGCGCGGTCGTGCCCGTGCCGCTCGGCGTACCAGAGGAGCGTGAAGCCGATCCCGGCCGCACCGCTCACGATGTCGCTCGACGCGTTCGCCGGGTCGTCCTCGAACCACGCGACGCCGGTGTCGAGGGTGCGCGCGGACTCGATGATCCGGTCGATGCACACCCGCGCGGCGTGTCCGAAGGTGGCGTCACCCGCCGCGTCGGCGGCGAGGTCGAGCGTGTACGCCATGCCGGCGAGCCCGCTGTACAGACCCGGCTGGATGGAGTCGTCGCCGTTGAGCGCCGCGACCAGCTCGCGGGCGCCGCCGGCTACCTCCTGGAGAGCGGCGCGATCGTCCGTCTGGTGCGCCAGCTCGAGCAGAAAGAGGATCGGACCGGGCGAGCCGTGGTACAGCCCGACGTCGCCACCCTCGTCCTCTCCGGGAACGCGTGGCCACGTGATACCCGCGGGGGTGCGGACGGCGTGCTGTCGCAGCCAGGCGGCCGCGGCGCGGGCTACCTCGACGGGCGTCGCGTCGCGGGACACGCCGGCCAGCCAGTCGAACGGACCGAGACCGCGGGGTGCGAGGGGGGCGAGACCGAGACCCGCGCCTCCGATCGCGCTCAGGTGGACGAAGTCGCGTCGCGAAACGGACGATCGGGGCGTGTCGCTCATGTGGGCCTCCGGGCACGGGCTGCTGCTGACGCAACCTCCACCGAGGCCGGGTCCGGAACAAGACACGTCGGGGCGCCCGGCGCCGAGAACCGGGGCTGGCGCGCCGACCGAGGGGCGCCCCGCGATTCAGCTCAGTCGGTCGCCGATCTCCCCGTACAGGTTCGCCAGCGCGGCGATCCCCCGCCGGTACACGCCCGCGTCGATCCACTCGTCGGGGGCGTGGGCGTTCGAGCCCGGCAACCCGAACCCGACGAGCAGGGCGGGCGCGTCGAACACCTCCTCGAACATGGGCACGATCGGGATCGACCCGCCCTCGCGGATCATCGCCGGCGGGGCACCGAAGCCGGCCTGGAGCGCGGCCTGCGCGGCCTCGAACACGGGGTGGTCGGGGTCGGCCACCCAGGGGGCGCCGTCGTGGAACCGGCTCACCTCGACGGTCACGCCGCGGGGCGCGAGCTCACGCACCCGCGCCTCGAACGCCTCGACCACCGCGACGGGGTCTTGATCGGGGACGAGCCGCATCGAGACCTTCGCCATCGCCGAGGACGGCAGCACGGTCTTCGAGCCCTTCCCCGTGAATCCGCTCAACAGGCCGTTCACATCGAGGGTCGGACGATACCACAAGCGCTCGAGCGTCGAGAAGCCGGTCTCGCCTCCGAGCTCGGTCGCGCCGACGTCGGCGCGCATCGCCACGTCGTCCATGGGCAGCCGCGCCAGGTCTTCCTTCTCCCGCTCGGTGATCGGGCGCACCGCGTCGTAGAAGCCCGGGACGGTCGCCCGGCCATCGGTGTCGCGCAGCCCGGCGAGGATCGTCGCGAGCGCGTTCGCGGGGTTCACCACGGCGCCGCCGTACGAGCCCGAGTGGAGGTCGTGCGACGGGCCATACACGTTGATCTCCGTATACACGATCCCGCGCAGCCCCGTCGTGATGCATGGCAGATCGGGCGAGAACATCGTCGTGTCGGAGATCAACACGGCGTC
The DNA here is from genome assembly GCA_033720355.1 of Gemmatimonadota bacterium. GTDB lineage: Bacteria > Gemmatimonadota > Gemmatimonadetes > Palauibacterales > Palauibacteraceae > Palauibacter. The sequence goes on along the minus strand of JAWWCR010000028.1, from coordinate 19,707 downwards.
GCAGGCCAGCCGATCGGCGTGCGAGCGCAGAAAACCGCCGAGGTGCGCGCTCCCGACCTCCTCCTCCCCCTCGATCACGAACTTGATGTTGAGCCCGTCCGCGGCCCCGGTACGAAGCCGCGTCTCGAGCGCCTTCACGTGCATGTGGACCTGGCCCTTGTCATCGACGGAGCCCCTCGCGTAGATCCGGCCGTCGCGCCGAGCGGGCTCGAACGGCGGGGTCGTCCACAGCTCGTCGGGCTCGGAGGGCTGGACGTCGTAGTGGCCGTAGACCAGCAACGTCGGGGCGTCCTCGTCGATGAGCCGTTCGCCGACCACGATGGGGTGGCCGGCGGTATCGACGACCTCCACCTCGGGCACGCCCGCGTCGCGCAGGTGCGCGGCGAGCCACCGGGCGCATTCGGCGACATCGGCGGCTCGCGCCGGGTCGGTGCTGATGCTGGGGATTCGCAGAAAGGCGTCGAGCTCGTCGTGGAACCGGTCGAGGTTCGCGGCGATGTAGTCGTCGAAGTCTGGCATGGTCTCGCGGGCAGGTGAATGTGGTCCGTCGGAGGCTGACTATACGGCCGCGGCGGGGGGCTCAACCACGGGCGCGGCAGGGCCGAACCGCGTCTCGGTCACCAGCACCAGGACGCGCGATTCGTCGTCGAGCGCGAAGAGCCGACGCGCGGAGGGCAGCCGCGCGAGAGCGAGCAGCGCGCCCACCCCCGACGAGCCCGAGGGGCCCGCCAGGATCCGCGCGCCGAGCTCGCCGGTCTCGAGCGCCGCGGCCCCGCGGTCGGATGTCTCGTCGGAGATCGCGACGGCGCCGTCGAAGCACCGGCCGAGGACCCGCCACGCTAGCGTCGATGGGACGCCGGAGGCCAGCCCGCCCATGTGCGTGTCGAACGGTCCGGCCACGGTCGTCGGAACGCCGGCCCGGATGCTCCGGCCGAAGCAGTCCGCCGACAGCGGCTCGACCGCGATGAACGCCGGGCGATCAGCGCCGAGCTCGTGCCACAGATGTCCACACACTCCGGTGGCGAGACCGCCGACCCCGGCCTGGATGAACAGGTGCGTGGGTGGGGGTGCGGACTCCGCCCGTCGCGTCTCGAGCACCTCGTCGGCGAGCAGCGTATACCCCTCGTACACGCGACGCGGGATCTCCTCGTAACCCGGATACGCGGTGTCGGACACGACCGTCCACCCGCGCTCGGCCGCGACGCGATCCACCCAATCCACCGCGTCGTCGTAGACACCGGGGAACCACTCGACCGTCGCCCCGTGCGACTCGATCGCCGCGGCCCGCGCCGGGTCGGTGCCCTCGGGGAGGACGATCACGCACGCGCACCCGCACAGCTCGCTGCCCCACGCCACCGACCGGCCGTGGTTCCCGGCGGAGGCCGTCACCGTCGTGATCGCCTCCGCCACCGGGTGACCCGCGAGGATCTCCGCCGTCGAGGGACGCGCGCCGTCGGCCCGCTCGATCTCGTCGGATACGCACGAGAGCACGGCGTACGCGCCGCCGAGCGCCTTGAACGCGCCGGTCCCGAACCGGCCCGACTCGTCCTTGCAGGCCACCTCGCGAACCCCCAGCCGATCGGCCAGCCCGTCGAGCGAGACGAGCGGTGTGGGGGCGTACCCCGGCAGCCCGCGCATCTCGGTCCGCGCCGCCGCGGCCCGCGCCGGATCGATGACATCGAGCACCTCGTGCGGCGGAGCCGTACGCGCGATATCGCCGGCGGGCAGTGAGATACGGACGTGGGCGCTCTTGGCCGCGGCCCGCGCATGCGCCAGGTTGCCGCCGGTCGTCGGTCTCATATCTGCGCAGCGAGAGAGGGCAACGTGGAGCTCGGTCTGTTTTCGGTCAGCCTGACGGTCGCCGATCTGGCGGTCTCGAAAGATTTCTACGAGAAGCTAGGGTTCGAGGTGACGGGCGGCGACGAGGACCAGGGCTATCTGATCCTCAAGAACGGGACGACTGTCATCGGGCTCTTTCAGGGGATGTTCGAGAAGAACATCCTCACGTTCAATCCGGGACTCACGCTCGACGGCGGGACCGTCGATTCGTTCACCGACGTGCGCGAGCTCCAGGCGGCGCTGCGGGAGAAGGGCGTGGAGTTCGCGGTCGAGGCGGACGAGTCCACGACGGGCCCCGCGCACTTCGTTCTCGAGGATCCCGACGGAAACCCGATCCTCGTGGACCAGTTCTCCTGACCCCGAGTCCGCCCGGTGCCCAATGACGTGCGGTAAACGGATGACGCCCGGGCCGTGTCCAGCCTTTCGGACCACGACCCCTTCGACCCGGGCCCGGAGTCGTCCCATCTCGCACCTGCGCCGATACGCGCGAGCGGCCTTCGCCGCGGCCCTGATCGCGACCGCGCCGCAGGCGATCGCCCCGGCCGCGGCCCAGAACCCGCCCGCGCAGGACACCGCACAGGCCGGCGGCCAGGCGCTCCGCGTCTTCTTCGACTGCTCGGGCCCCTCGTGCGACGACGACTTCTACCGCCGCGAAGTCCAGTTCGTGAATTACACGCGCGACCGCACGCTCGCGCAGGTTCACCTGCTGATCACCTCGGAGGGCACCGGGGCCGGCGGGCGCCGCTTCACCCTCGACTTCATCGGCCGCGAGGAGTTCGTCGGCGTCGACGACCGGCTCGAGGTGGTCACCCGGGCCAACCTCGCGAGCGAGCAGCAGATGACGCAGGTCGCGGCGTCGATGCGGCTCGGGCTGCTCAGATACATCGCGCGAACACAGCAGGCCCAGGACATCCGCATCCTGTACGAGGGACCGGTGGACGCGGGCGCCGTCGCGCAGCCCGAGGACGACCCGTGGGACTTCTGGGTCTTCCGCCTGCGCGCGAACGGCTTCCTGAGCGTGGACGAGCAGACCGAAGCGTACCGACTGAGCGGCGGTCTCACCGCGAACCGCATCACCGATGCACTCAAGCTCGAGTTCGGCTTCGGCATCAACTACAACGAGAGCGCGTTCGACACGAGCGACTCGACCACCGTCATCAGCGTCCGCAAGGGGTGGGACTTCGAGGGTCTGAACGTGTGGAGCCTCACGGATCACTGGTCGTACGGCGTGTCGTACGGCGTGTTGAAGTCGACGTTCTCGAACTACGACCTCCAGATCCAGGGAGGGCCGGCGATCGAGTACAACATCTTCCCGTACTCGGAGTCGACCCGACGACAACTCACGTTCTCGTACGAGGTCGGTGTCGAATACGCCGACTACATCGAGCAGACGGTCTTTACGAAAACGAAGGAGACCCACCCCCGACACGCGTTGAGCGGCGGGCTGAGCGTGCGGCAGCCGTGGGGCGGCTCGTTCGGCTTCGTCGAGTTTTCGCAGTACCTGCACGATCTGGCGCTCAACCGCTTCCGGATCTTCGTCGGGGCGGACTTCCGGCTCTTCCGCGGGCTGTCGCTCAACTTCAACGCGAACTATCAGCGCATCCGCGACCAGCTCAACGTCCCGCTGGGCGACGCCACCGAGGAGGAGATCCTCCTGCGTCAGCGCGTGCTCCAGTCGGGCTACGAGTACAGCTTCTCGGTCGGCTTCGCCTACACCTTCGGCTCGATCTTCTCCAACGTCGTGAACCCGCGCATGGAGCGGTTCTGACACGACCCGGGTGAGAGGGCGACGTTGCCGCGGCCCCGCGGCGCGGCTACCCGTGGTGGATGGGACGCGCGAACGAGATCACGCCGGAGCTGGCCGAGTACATCGCCGGGATCGGGGTGCGCGAGCACCCGATCCTCGAGCGGTGTCGCCGCGAGACGCACGAGCGGCAGGGCGACCTCGCCCGCATGCAGATCGCGCCCGAGCAGGGGGCGTTCCTCGCGCTGCTCGTGCGAATCCTCGAAGCCGACCGGGCGCTCGAGGTCGGCGTGTTCACCGGCTACAGCTCGCTCGCGGTCGCGCTCGCCCTGCCCGAGGGCGGGGTGCTCACCGCCTGCGAGCGGTCGGAAGAGTACGCCGGGATCGCGAGCGGCTACTGGGACGAGGCCGGCGTCCGCGACCGCATCGATCTGCGGCTCGGCCCCGCGCTCGACACGCTGGATGCGCTGATCGCCGATGACGCGCACGCGACCTTCGACCTCGCGTTCATCGACGCCGACAAGAGCGGCTACGATGCGTACTACGAACGCTGTCTCGAGCTGGTCCGGCCCGGCGGCGTGATCGCGATCGACAACACGCTGTGGAGCGGCCGTGTGATCGACGAGGACGACCGCACGGATGACACGCTCGCCATCCGCGCGATCAACGCGAAGATCCACGGCGACGACCGGGTGGAGGCGGTGCTGACGACGATCGGCGACGGTCTCACCCTCTGCGTGCCGCGCTGACCCGAGCCCGCCGCCGGGGTCGGCGAGCTCCCCTCGCATCCGCCGCGACGAATCACCGCCGCGCCGTGCGTGTACCGGTCAGTGACGCTTACGGTGAGGCCACCGAGACCGGACGATGTTCACGCACTGCACCTTCTGCCACCGACCGTTCGACGACAACGAGTCGCTCGAGCACCTGAGAGCCGGCCGCGAGGTCGCCTTCGACCCCGATCGCGGCCGCCTGTGGCATATCTGCCGCTCGTGCCGCCGCTGGAGTCTCGCCCCGATCGAGGAGCGCTGGGAGGCGCTCGAAGAGCTGGAGCGGCTGACGCGCGATCGCGCCCGTCTGCTCGCCGAGACCGACAACGTGGCTCTGCTCCGCGCCGAGGACCTCAAGATCGTCAGGGTCGGCCGCACCAACCTCGATGAGGAGGCCTGGTGGCGCTTCGGCCGCGAGTTCAAGCGCCGCCGCAGCATCCACAAGGCGTGGGGTATGGCCGGGATGGGCGGGTTCGGAGTGTTGCTCACGACCGGAACCGCGGGGGCCGTAGGCGGCGGACTCGGCATCTACTGGACCTGGCGGCTCGCCAAGCGCGCTCCCGAGCTCGGACGCTTTCTCAAGTTCGGGAAGACCGCCTGGAAGGGTCGTGCCCTGTGCACGAGCTGCGGCGCCGAGCTCGATCGGGTGCCGTTCGACGAGATCCAGCGACTCACGATCGGCGTCTCGTCCGAGGGCGAGGCCGTGGTCACGCGCAGGTGCCGGATCTGCCGATCCCGAGAGCCGGGCGCGGGCTTCCTCTGGACCGGGGCGGAGGGAGATCATCTCCTTCGACGCTCGCTCGCCTACCGCAACTTCGCCGGTGCGTCGGACAGCGAGCTCAAGTTCGCGACGAACGCGATCGAGGGCGCCGGCTCAACGGCCGCGCTGACTCGAACCCTCGCGTCGCATTCGCTCTCGATCGGGCGCATGGGGGTGCCGAACGCGCTCGCGCTCGAGATCGCGATCAACGAGGAGACCGAGCGAAGGCTGCTCGAGATGGAGCTGGCGGAGCTCGAGGCTCGCTGGCGGGTGGAGGAAGAGATCGCGGCGATCGTCGACAACGAGCTGACGCCCCTGGCGGGCTTCGCGGCCTTCAGGCGGTCGATTCGGCGGGGGATGGACGGGCTCGACTGACCGTGTCGGGCGCGAATTCGCGTGTTTCCTGATGAGATTCGCCCGGACGGTCCGGTCAGCGACGAGGTGATCGCGTCCTCCGCGTCTCCGCGGGACGGCCGGGCGCGCTTCAGGAGACCCGTATCATGGACCGAGAGCAAGCCGCCCGACTCGTCCGGCACGGCTCGAACGCCGGTTTCGTCGTAGCGGGCCTTGGCGCCGTCGCTGCGCTCATCGCGATCTTCCTCCGACCCGAACAGTTCGTCGCTCGGGGCTTCGATGGCTGGCTGTCTGTCGACGCGGCGATCGTGGCCTTCATGGCCTGGCAGATCCGCAGGGGCTCGCGCATCGCCGCCGTCACTCTCCTTCTCTACTGCCTCGCGGATCGTGTGGCCCTCGGTCTCATCGAGGGACGCGTGGCGGGCGTGGGCGTGGGACTCATCTTCGCGTCGTTCTTCTACAACGCGGCTCGCGGCGCCTTCGCCCTCCGGCGACTGCGCACGAGCGAGGACGCGGGCTACCGGGCTCCCGCTCGCTGGAAGACGATCGCCGGCTGTGGGGCGAGCGTTCTGCTGTTGGGCACCGTGGCGATCGGTCTGCTCGGCGAAGTCGCCGTGGTGCCCCCGACGGGACTGGTGACCGGCGAGGAGCTGCCGACATGGCTCCGGCCTCTTCTCGTGAGCGAAGGGATGATCGACCCCGACGAGGAGATCCTTCTCTTCTACTCGGCGGCCCTCTTCGACTTCCGGAAGGACGGAAACGCACTCACCGACCGGCGTGTGCTCTCGTACGAGGAGGGCGACGGCCAGTTGTGGTACGCGTCGCTCACCTTCGACGAAATCGCCGGGATTCGCGTGGCCGACCCCGGCGGTGTGCTGGAGGACGCCGTCGTGGAGGTGCTCGACTCGGAGGGCGACTCCTTCTTCCTCTGGATCCCCCTCGAGGGCGACGGGCTGAACAGGTTCATGAGGGCGGTCGAGGAACGCACGGTCGTGGCCGCGGCGAACGAGGCCGCCGTACGCGCCCTGGAGCGCGCAACACCCGAGTGACTCCACCGCGGCGACGTCTCCGGGGACACGTCCCTCTATTTGACAAATAAATTTGTCTAATGTATCGTACCGCATGGTCGCCATCTCACGCGGGGTCTTGGGGCCCCTCTCGATGAGCCGGGAGCCCGCCGGGTCGGAGCCGGATGTACGGCTTCTCGATGACCCCGAGCGGGTTCGCGCGGCGCTCACCCCGCTCCGGGTCGAGCTCCTCCGCGAGTTGCGCGAGCCGGCGTCGGCGAGCGGTCTGGCCGAGCGTCTCGGGACGACGCGGCAACGGCTCGCCTACCACCTGCGAGTTCTCGAGGAACAGGGGCTGGTCCGTCTGGTCGAGGAGCGGCAGAGACGGGGCTGCACCGAGCGGCTGCTCCAGCGAACCGCGAAGGCGCTGGTCGTGGACCCCGGGGTGCTCGGCGAGCTCGGCTCCGACACGGTGGAGGTACAGGACCGGTTCTCGAGCGCCTATCAGGTCGCGGCGGCGGCCCGTGTCATCGGCGACGTGGCGCGGCTGCGCGAGGGAGCGCGCGCGGTGGGAAAGCGGCTCGCGACGGTGACGCAGGAGGCCGAGATCCGTTTCGCGTCGCCGACCGAGCTCGGTCGCTTCACCGAGGAGCTGACCGACGCGCTCGCGGCACTGATCGAGAAGTACGACGCCGGAGACGCGGCCGGTGCCCGCCACTTCCGGCTCCTGCTGGCAATGCACCCCCGGCGGGATGCAGAGACCCCCGCCATCGACGACGGAGACGAAGGATGAACGACGAGAAAGGCACGCGCGGACAGGAGCACGTGGTCGAGATCGACGCCCCGATCGCCGACGTGTGGCGCGCGATCACGGAGGCCGAGGAGGTGACCCGCTGGTACGTCGTGGACGCAGAGATCGACGATCACGTGGGTGGCACGTACAGGGTCTCGTGGGGCGAGGGGATGGATGGCGTGAGCGACATCACCGCTCTCGAGAAGGAGCGGCACTTCCAGGTCGCGCACCGGCCGATGCCCGGCGCGCCGGAGATCGCCACGGGACCGATCGTGGAGGAGTACTTCCTCGAGGAGCAGGACGGTCGCACCGTCCTTCGGCTCGTCACATCGGGGATCCCCGAGACGGAGGACTGGGACTGGTTCTACGAGGGGACGCAGCGCGGGTGGACGATCTTCATGCTGAGCCTTCGCCACTACCTCGAGCGGCACGCCGGCACGCCGCGCGAGCAGTTCGTCGAGATGGTCACCCTCCCCGACTCGGTCGAGGCGGCGTGGGAGACGGTGATGGGACCGGAGGGTCTTCGGCTCGCCGACGCCCTCGACGGCGCGGTGGCGGGCGCGGAGCTGTCGGGCGAGACGGCCTTCGGCGAGGATGTCGCCGGAGAGATCCTGCTCGTCGACGCACCGTACCGGTTGCTGTCCACCACCCGGGGGATGAACGACGGGCTTCTCGGTGTGACGATCGAACGGATGGGACCGACCAACATCCTGTATCTGTCGGTCGCCACGTTCGGTCTCGAGTCGGACGCCGTCGCCGGGATCCGCGAGCGCTGGGGCGCCTGGCTCGCCGCACTGTTCCCGCAGGCCGGAGAGCCGAACGAGGCGTTCGAGGCCATGATGACCGACCCGGGGGCGACGGCGGACGCGACCTGATCGAACCGGACGGCCCCCGGGGCGGATCACCGCCGCCCCGGGGGGTTGCCGTCGCGGTGAGGCGGCGCCTACGCTCCAGCGGACGTTTCGGGCGAGGACGCCCGGGACGCCCGCGGTGGGGCCGGGAGGGGGTACCCTCTTGAAGGAGCTGGCGCCGTGAACAGGAACTTCCTGATGGCGACCGTGGCGGGCACTGTGGTCCTGATGATCGTCGGATACGTGCTGTACGGCATGCTTCTGATGGACTTCTTCACCGCCAACACCGGGACCGCGACCAACGTGGTGAAGGACCCGCCGGGCTGGCTGTGGCTGATCCTCGGTCAGTTCATCACCGCCGCCCTGATCGCGCTCGTGCTCGGCTGGAAGGGCGCGACCGATACCGGATCGGGGGCGAAGACGGCGGCGTTCTTCGGCCTGGTACTCTCGCTCGGGTACGGGCTCACGATGCTCGGCACCACGAACATCTCCAATCTCACCGCGACGCTCGTCGACCCGTTCGTGGCCGTAATCCAGTTCGGGGCGGCCGGCGCCGTCATCGGGATGATGCTCGGGAAGGACTCCTCGATAGCCTGAGCTGCCGCACACTACGAACCTCCGGGACGGGTCCCGCCGTCCCGGGGGCTCTCGCAGTCACTCGAACGACTGGTCTGCCGCGGGCAGACCGTCCCCAGGAGGCACCGGGAATGGGAACTGTTGTCGTACGATCCGCCGCCATCGGCGCGGGCGCCGCGATCGCCGCCACGATCGCGCAGGTGGTCATCCTCGGAGACGTGAGCCCGGGCGTGACGGGAGGCGTGGCCGGGGCGGTCGCCGCGGTGCTGACCGCGAAGACCCTGACGCGACCCGATACCCCGAACCCCTAGCCCGACGCGTCGGCCCGGCGGGTCGATCGGCATCAGTCGGCTCGCAGGGTCTCCGCGGGATCCACCCCGCTGGCGCGCCGCGTGGGAATCGTCACCGCGCCGATCGCGACCAGGGCGAGACCGACGAGGACGGCCCCGAAAGTCACCAGGTCGAGTGGGCTCACACCGGCGAGAAACGATGACAGAAACCTCGTCGCGGCGACCGCGATCGCGGTGCCGATGAGTATCCCGACCCCCGGAGCGACGAGACCGGTGCGCATCATCCGCCCGACGACCGCGCCCCGCGAAGCGCCGAGCGCCAGCCGGATCCCGATCTCGCGCTCTCGACGCGCCACGGTGAACGCCGTGATCCCGTAGACCCCGACCGCCCCGAGCAACAGGGCGATCGTCCCCATGACGGTCGCGATCCACGCGGCGACGCGCTGAGGAAGGAGGAAGATCTCGATCGCTTCCTCGAGCGGGCGCGCGGCGAGCGTCGGCTGGTCGGGATCGATCGCCGCCACGGCCGCCCGGATCGCGGAGATCAGCCCGGCCGGGTCCGTGTCGTCGCTCCCCTTCGCGTACAGCACCATCTGCGGTCCGTGCCGTTGAGCCGACGGGATGTAGTAGAAGTTGTACGTCTCCTCGATCAGGCGGCTGTACCTGGCGTCCTCCACCACGCCGACGACGTCGTATCGCGTGTCACCGATCTCGAAGTACCGGCCGGCCGCCCCCACCTCGGGCCAGAACCGATCGGCCATCGCCTTGTTGACCACGACGATCCGGTTCGAGAGCCTCGCGTCCTCGGGCTCGAAGCCCCGCCCTTCGACGAGTTCCAGCTCGAGCGCATCGAAGTATCCGGGCGACACGGTCGCGTTGTAAGCGGTGAACCCCACGCGACCGGGCGCGGGGTCGAAGCCGGGGACACTGATGTCGCCGAAGCTGCTGCGACCCCCGAGCGGGAGCTTGGTGGACAGACCGGCGGCCTCGACGCCGGGCAGGCCCGCCACCCGCTCTCGCAGCGTCTCGTAGAACTCCGCCCCCTCGTCGTCGGAGTACCCCGTGAGCTCGAGATCGAAGTCCACCACGACGACGTCCCCGGTCTCCCAGCCGGTGTCGACCGACCGGAGCGTCCCGAGCGCCCGGACGAACAGACCGGCGCCCACGAGCAGCAGCACCGTCGTCCCCATCTGGGCAGCGACGAGGACGGAGCGCAGCCGCTGGCGCCTCGGGCCGGCGCCCCCGTCACGCGTCCCTCCCGTCAGCGAGTGGTCGGCGCCCCTCAGCGCCGGCAGGATGCTGAACGCTAGACCGCTCGCGACGGCGATGGCGAGCCCGAAGCCCATGACCCGCCAGTCGACGCCGAGGTCGAGCTGGAGGTCGAAGCCCGGGATGGGGACGGGCGGGTCGAACGCCTGCAACAGCCCGGACGCCCACACGGCGATCAGAAGGCCGCCCGCCGCCCCGAGGCCGTAGAGAACCATCGACTCGACGAGGAGTTGACGTACGATCCTCCGACGCCCGGCGCCCAGGACCTGACGCACGGCCAGCTCGGGCGAGCGTTCGGCGATCCGCGAGAGCGACATCCCCGACACGTTCATGCACGCCATCGCGAGCACGAGTCCGACGAGAACCATGAGCACGATCAGAAACGCCCGCACGCCTTCGCGGATGATCGCCGGCACGGGGGCCCATGCGTCGATCCTGACGACGTAAGGGTTCTCCTCGTACGACCTCCCTGTCGCGTCCTCGAGGAAGGCGGTTGCGATCGCAGCCGTCTCGGCCCGCGCGCGGTCGACGGTCGAGCCGGGTGTCAGCCGCCCGATCGCCTCGACGATGCCGCTCTCTGGCCGGGCGAGCTGCGTCGTGCGCAGCCCGGGCGCGGGCAGACCGAGCGGCAGCCACACATCCATCCGCAGACCGACCGCGTGCCCGCCGAAGCCTGGCGCGGTGACGCCGATGATCTCGGTGGGGTGGCCGTTCACGCGGATCGTCGACCCGACGGCCTCGGCGACCGAGGCGAAGCGACGCTCGGCGAAACGGTGGCTCACGACGGCCACGGAGCCGACGCGCGGGTACCGGGCCTCGCCCTCGAAGAAGAAGCGGCCGGCCGCGGGCCGGAGCCCGAGGACCGCGAAGTAGTTGTCGGTCACCGAGAGCGCCGTGACGACATCGGCCTCCCCTTCGAACCCTAGCGCCACGGCAGCCTGCGTGATCGCGGCGATGTCTTCCAGCTCGGCGGAGGTCTCGCGCAGGTGGTCGACGACCGGAAACGACATGTCGAACGCCTCGCCATCGACCATCCGGATGACCTCGACGAGCCCGTCGGTGTCGTCGAGCCCCGGGACTCCCTTGAGGAAGACGCCGTTCACCACGCTGAAGATCGCGGTGTTGGCGCCGATCCCGATCGCGAGCGTGATGATCGCGGTCCCGGTGAAGAGCGGTCGTCGCCGCAAAGCGCGCAGCGAGTAGGTCACATCGCGGATCAGCCGATCGAGCATCGGCGGACGGCCCCGCGGCCCGGCCGAGGGGCGTGCGATCGGTCCCTCCGCCCGCTCGGCGCGAAGAGCCGCCCACGGCTCGAACGACGACCTCACCTCGCGGGCGAGCCACCGGAGGGCGGCCAGCCGGCCGTCGCGCCCGACACGACGCGCGTACGCGGCGGAGATGTCGACCCAAACGTCTTCGAGCTCGGCGCGGTCGACCCACAGCCCGAGCAGCCAGCGCGCCGCGCGAGGCGGCCGGTGCGGCCGGCTCATCCGTGGGTCCCCGTCGCGTCGTCGAGCAGCTCGATGCCCGACATCATCCGGCGCAGCGTCGTCGCGGCGTGCGTGACGGCGGTCTCCCCCGCTCCGGTCAGCGTGTAGATCTTCCGCGACCGCCCTCCCTGCACCGGGATCGGCGCGGACTCGTGGCGGACGAGGAGGCCCTTGTCGACCAGCCGGGCCAGGGTCGCGTAGAGCGCGCCGATCGACACGCTCCGATCCGCCGTGTCTTCGAGCTCGCGTGCGATCTCGGCCCCGTAGGCATCTGCGCCGAGCCGCAGGATCGCCAGCAGAACGTAGAGCTCGAACTCCTGGAGGAACGACTTCTTCGGCATATCGGCGTCTCTCGACTCGCTGACGGTACCCCGCACCCATGAACCATGACCCGTCGAACGTATCCCCTACAACGGAATACTTACATGCCCGGTTTCAGGACGAGGTCTCGCCGACGCTGGACAGTCCGGGTAGACGGCACGCAGGTTCGACCTGCACCGCGCACACACGGCAGAAGTCGCCCCATCCACCCGTCGGGAGCTCTCGAATGCACCGTGCCCATCCGCTCATGTATCGGATCCTAGCCGCGCTCGCATCCGTCATCATCCTCGTCGCCGTTCCCGCGGAGGCCTCGGGGCAGGTCGACTGGGAGGGCGGCGCGAACTACGACCTCGCCTCGCGGTTCGCGCCCTACAAGATCCAGGACATGGTCTACGACACGGCGGTGGATCCGCAGTGGATAGAGGGCACCGAGAGCTTCTGGTACGACTGGGACACATCCGACGGGACCTTCTACTACATCGTCGACCCGGTCGCCGGTACGAAGCGACAGATCTTCGACAACGACCGCATCGCGGCCGAGCTCACCCGGATCACCCGCGACCCGTGGGACGGGCAGCACCTCCCGATCCGCTCGATCCGGTTCATCGACGGCAACACGCTCCAGTTCGAGGTCGAGTCGTCGCAGGACGAGGAGCGGGAAGACTCCGCCGACACGCTCCAGCAGGAGCAGGACGAGGAGGAGCAGGAGGAAGAGGAGCGGCAGCAGCGCGCGCGGAAGCACGTGTTCCACTTCGAGTACGACATCGATACGCAGACGCTGCGCGAGCTCGAAGACTTCGAGGGGCCTGACAACCACCCCGACTGGGCGAGCGTCTCGCCCGACGGGGAGACGGTGATCTTCGGTCGGGATTTCAATCTCTACATGATGTCGGGCGCGGACTACCGGCGAATCCTCGACGCGCGCCGCGGGCTGAGCGGCGACGAGGCCGACGAGGCCGAGGAGGACATCGAGGTCGACGAGACGCAGCTCACTACCGACGGCGAAGAGCACTACTCGTACACCGATCGCGAGTTCGGCGATACGGACGACGAGCGGGCCGAGAACGTCGACGAGCGCAAGGAGGTGAGCATCTCCTGGTCGCACGACTCGCGGCGCTTCTCGCTCCTCAGGCAGGACCGGCGCGAGGTGGGTGACCTGTGGGTGATCCACGCGGTGGGGAACGAGCGGCCGCAGCTGGAGACCTACAAGTACGACATGCCGGGCGAGGAGAGCGTGACCCAGTCGGAGATCCTCATCTACGACCTCGTCGACCGGCGCATGGTGGAGGTGGATGCCGGCGACTGGGTGGACCAGCGGCTGTTCACGTTCAGCGCCCGGCAGTTCCGCTATCCCGACAGCGACGAGCCCTTCCGGTCGCTGTGGCTCTCGCCGGACTCCGACGAGCTCTACTTCTGGCGGCGTAGCCGCGACCAGCACCGGGTGGACGTCATGGTCGCCGACGCCTCGACCGGTCAGAGCCGCGTCCTCATCGAGGAGCGGTTGAACACCTACGTCGAGACCGAGCGGCTCGAGCTGCTGTCGAGCGGCGACATGCTGTGGTGGTCGGAGCGCGACGGCTGGGCGCACCTGTACCGCTTCGGCCCCGACGGCGCCCTCAGAAACCGGCTCACCGAGGGCCCCTGGTCGGTGCGCGGCATCGAGTCTATCGACGAGCGGGCGGGGGTCGTGTACTTCGTCGCGAACGGACGCGAGACCGACGAGGACCCGTACTACCAGCACCTCTACCGGGTGGGGCTCGACGGGTCGGGGCTGACGCTTCTGAACGCCGGCGACTTCGACCACCGGGTCGAGATGAGCGAATCGGGCCGCTTCTTCGTGAACAACTACTCGCGCGTCGACACGACGCCCGTCGCGGCGCTCCACGGCTCGACGGGGCGACGGATTCTGGATCTCGAGGAAGCCGACTTCTCGAAGCTGCTCGAGATGGGCTACCGGTTCCCCGAGCCCTACACGGTGAAGGCGGACGACGGCGTCACGGATCTGTACGGGGTTATGTACCGGCCGTTCGACTTCGACGAGACGAAGGACTATCCGATCGTCGCCTACGTCTACCCGGGGCCCCAGACGGAATCGGTCGCGAAGTCGTTCTCGACCTCGCGCTACGAGACGGCGCTCGCGCAGTTCGGGATGATCGTGATCACGGTGGGGAACCGGGGCGGTCACCCGGCGAGGTCGAAGTGGTACCACAACTACGGGTACGGAAATCTCCGCGACTACGGACTCGCCGACAAGAAGACGGCGATCGAACAGCTCGCCGCACGGCACCAGTTCATCGACATGGCCCGCGTCGGGATCTACGGGCACTCGGGAGGCGGGTTCATGTCGACGGCCGCCATGCTCGTCTACCCCGACTTCTTCAAGGTCGCCGTGTCGTCGTCGGGGAACCACGACAACGACGTCTACAACCTCAACTGGTCCGAAAAGCACGACGGCGTCGCGGAGGTGGAAGACGACGACGGCGAGATCAGCTTCGAGTACGACATCGACCGCAATTCGTCGCTCGCCGAGAACCTCAAGGGCCACCTGCTGCTCACGACCGGCGACATCGACAACAACGTCCACCACGCCGGGACGTTCAGGATGGCGGAGGCGCTGATCCGCGCGAACAAGCGGTTCGACTTCTTCGTCTTCCCCGGTCAGCGGCACGGCTACGGCGACATGAGCGACTACTGGTTCTGGCTCAGGGCGGAGTACTTCGTCCGGCACCTTCTCGGCGACTACCGGTGGAGCGCGAACATCACGCAGCTCGACATGGAACGGGAGCAGTCGGGCGGATGAGGAGGCGATCGGCGCCCGGCGCGCCGTGGGCACGGGGCGGGCGCTGCTGACATGCCGTACCAGTCGCTCGACCCGGAGAAGATCACGGCGACCGTGCGGACGCTCCACCGCCGGATCGAGGAGCGTTTTCCCGACACGGGTCTCGCCGCCGTGTGCGGCGAACTGGTCGGACTCGCCGAGAAGGCGAGTGTCGCGACGGATTCTCTGACGCGTCCGATGATCGCGCTGCGGTTCGTCAGCGGAATCCTCGCGGGCGTGATCGTCGCCGGGCTGGGGCTCATGATCTTCACACTGAGCACCCCCGAAGAGGGGTTCACGCTCGTCGAGTTCGTGCAGACCCTCGAAGCGGGGATCAACGACGTCGTGCTTATCGGCGTCGGGATATTCTTTCTCGTGTCGATCGAGCGGCGGCTCAAGCGGCGGAAGGTGCTCTCGGCAATCTCCGAGCTGCGTTCGATCGCGCACATCATCGACATGCACCAGCTCACAAAGGACCCCCAGCACGCGCTCAGGAAGCTCGTCGACACGCCGGCCTCGCCCCGGCGCGTGTTCGACCGGGAGGCGCTGTCGCGGTATCTGGACTACTGCTCGGAGATGCTGTCGCTCACGGGGAAGATCGCGGCGCTGTACGTGCAGAAGTTTGACGACAGCGTGGTGCTGGCCTCGGTGAACGAGGTGGAGGCCCTCACGACCGGGTTGTCGGGGAAGATCTGGCAGAAGCTCGTGATCCTCGAGACCGGAGCGACACCGCTCTCCCCTCAGGGTTCGACCGGCTCGCAGGTCGTGCCGTAAGGTCCGCGTGGCCGCGTACGTCGACGACCCCGCGAACGTGCCGCGGGGAAGCGAACCAGAAGTGTCTGCGGCGGGCGGGGCTCAGGGCTCCCTGTTCTCGAGGTCGGCCAGCCAGTTCTCGACCACGACGAACGTTTCCGTCCCTGCGGGCGACCGAATCATGAGAAAGCGGCCGTCGGGCGCCACGTCGTACCGGGCGTGGAAGGCCCAGTTGTTGTAGTCCGCCACCGAGAACAGCGCGTCGCGAGAGATGATCTGAAAGACGCCTTCGGTCTCGACACCCGCGGCGACGAGCCTCCCGCCGCTCTTGTAGAAGATCTCCGAGCCGTCGCGCGACCACCGTGGCTCGGTGCCTCCGCCCTGCGAGACCAGCCAGAATCCGCGCGACGGGTCGGGGAAGGGCCGCACGTAGACCTCCCACTCGCCGGTCTCGTTCGAAACGTAGGTCACCCACCGCCCATCGGGTGAGAGCCGCGGCGAGTGCTCGTCGAACGCGGGGTCGGCGGCGACGGGCACCGCGTCTCCGCCGCCCGCGGGGATGGCGTAAATGTCGAGCGAGTCGGTCACACCCGTCCGATACACGAGCCATGCGCCGTCGGAGGACCACACCGCCTGGTTGATGTTCGTCCCGCCCGGGCCGGTCGGCGCAGGGCCACCGCCGGACCCATCCACGGGCAGAGCGTAGAGACGCCGCCCGGCGTCGCGCGAGGAGATGTACGATACCGATCGCCCGTCGGGCATCCACTCGGGCCGGAAGTTGGCGAGCCCCTGGAACGTGACCCGGGTGGGCTGCCCACGGCCGACCTCCTTCACCCAGATGTCGCTTCGCTGCCCGGCCGTACTCTCGCCGACCGCGATTCGGAGACCGTCGGCGGAGATGGCCAGATTTCGGAAATCGCCGCTCCATGCGTCGTCGAGCGGCCGCGCGGCTCCGTCCCGATCGACCCACACGAGGTCCGAACGCCGCTCGTCCGCCCCCGCTGTCGCGAAGATGAGCGTGCCGCTACGTGACGCCGCGAGATCGACGGCCCCGAACTGTAGATCGAGACCCGTGGCGATCGTCGTGACCTCGCGGTCGGGCTCGAGCCGTCCTCGACCGATATCGAACGGGGCGGCGAGCAGCTCGCCGGATGCGGTCGCGTACAGGAGGTATCCCGGTTCGACGACGATCCCGACGACCCCCCGCACGAGGACCCTGTGCTCCTCGGCGTCGGGTTCCAGGATGGCGATGTCGTAGTCCGCGAAGCCCGACGCCTGCGCCGCGGTGAACAGCACGCGGCCGCCGGGGAGGACCTGCGGCCAGCGGGGGTCGGCGACCCCGTCACGATCGAGGAGCCGCGTGACCGTCCCATCTTCCGGCGAGACGAGCGACAGCCCCTTCTCGGCATCGACATACACGATTCCGTTCTCGCCCCACGACGCCCCCGCGGGAGACACCCCCCCCTCCAGCAGCAGCGAGGTGGCGCCGCCCGCCAGCGCGATCGTGCTCAACGACCCGCGCCCCACGTTGAGGAAGCCGACCTCGTCTCCCGCTGGCGAGAAGAACGGGGTCACGGCGCCATCCGTCCCTGCGAGAGGCGCGGCGTCCAGCGAGTTGCGCGGCCGCAGCCACAGCTGGACCCCCGCTGCCCCCGGCCCCTGGAATACGAGTCGACCGCCATCGGGCGACAGGGCTACCCGCGAGCCGTACCGGACATCCAGCGACTGCTCGCTCGGGAGAAGCAACCGGTATCGAAGGGTGGACCGGTCGGCGGCGCCCTCACGCGTGAGCGCCCATACGGCCACCGCGGCGAGAACGACAGCCAGGGCCGCGAGCGGCACCGCCCACCGGTCCTTCCACGTGGGCCTCGCGCGGTGGCGGCGTCCACCCGTGATGATCGAGGTCGTAAACGACGGGTTCGTGAGGGCGTTCGCGAAGGCTCCGACCGTGGCGAACCGGTCGGCCGGGAGCTTCGAGAGCCCCATCATGATCGCGGCGTCCACGTTGTCGGGGACGGACGACCGTTCGTCGGACACGGGTACGGGGTCGTCTGAGAGGATCTTGACCACGACCGAGTGCGCCGACGCCCCCTCGAACGGCGCTCGACCCACGAGCATCTCGTACGCCGTCGCGGCGAGGGAGTACACGTCCGTTCGGCGATCGAGATCCCGGTCGCCCGACGCCTGCTCGGGGCTCATGTACTGCGCCGTCCCGAGCGAGAGCCCCGTCTCGGTCATGCGCCCCCCGAGCGAGGTGACCGCGAGCGCGATGCCGAAATCGGCGACGATCGGCTTCCCCCCCTGGAGGAGGATGTTCTCGGGCTTGATGTCGCGGTGGATGACCCCCTGCTCGTGCGCGAAGTCGAGGGCCGACGCGATGCCCTTCACGAGCTCGACCGTGTCGTCGACGGAGAGCTGCCGCTCGCGGTCGAGCACCTGGCGCAGCGACTCGCCGGCGATGTACGGCATGACGTAGAACACCGTGCCCGCCGCTTCGCCCGAGTCGTACAGCGCGAGGATGTTGGGGTGCTGGAGGTTCCCCGTGACCTTGATCTCGTTCAGGAACCGGTCGGGCCCGACCATCGCGGCGAGCCCGGGGTGCATCACCTTCAGCGCGACCTGACGGTCGTGTCTCAGGTCGTGCGCGAGGTAGACGGTCGCCATCCCACCCGAGCCGAGCTCGCGCTCGATCTCGTAGCGACCCTCGAGATCCGTCCTCAGCTGCTCGGCGAGGGAGTATTCCGACATGCCGGCCAAGATGCCCGGGGCACCGCAGGGAAACCAGCAAGCCTCCCGCGGGTCTCACCCGATCATGCATACACTCGTGAAGGACCTCGTTCGCCCCGGCGCGGGCGCCGTCGCTCCGCGTGGTGGCCCGGTCGGAGCTCTCCTCCTCCTCGTGTCGTTCGCCGCACCGATCGATGCACAGGACTTCGTGTTCCCGAGCGGGCTGACGTTCGCCCCCGACGGCTCGCTGATCATGGCCGATCGCGGGGCGCACTACGTCTTTCGGATCGACCCGGAGACCGGTCGCACCGAGGCGATCGTCGGGACGGGCGTATCCGGGTTCGCCGGCGACGGAGGCCCGGCGTCGGAGGCGGTCGTGAGCGCGCCGGAGTGGGTCGAGTTCGACCCCGACGGCAACCTGATCCTCGCCGATCGGGCGAACCACCGGGTGCGGCTCATCGAAGCGGAGACGGGCGTGATCCGCACGATCGTGGGGACCGGCCGCGAAGAGTCGACCGGCGACGGCGGCCCGGCGACCGAAGCGTCGATCACGAACCCGTTCGGTCTCGAGCTCGACGCCGCCGGCAACCTGTTCATCTGGGACACCGAAGCGCACCGCATCCGCCGCGTCGACGCGGAGACGGGCGTCATCACGACCGTCGTCGGTACGGGGGAGCAGGGGTTCTCCGGCGACGGCGGCCCCGGCACGCGCGCGACCATGTTCCGTCCGCACAACGGCCGCTTCGACGCCGACGGGCGGCTCGTGTTCGGCGACAGCTTCAACCAGCGGATCCGGCGGTGGGACCCCGAGAGCGGCGTCATCGAGACGATCGCGGGGATCGGCGAGCAGGGCTCATCCCCGCACGGGACTCCGGCGAACGACGCGATGTTCATGTACTTCGGGGCGATGGTGTTCGAGCCCGACGGCGACCTCGTGTTCACGAGTCTCGATG
The DNA here is from genome assembly GCA_033720355.1 of Gemmatimonadota bacterium. Taxonomy (GTDB): domain Bacteria; phylum Gemmatimonadota; class Gemmatimonadetes; order Palauibacterales; family Palauibacteraceae; genus Palauibacter. The sequence goes on along the minus strand of JAWWCR010000028.1, from coordinate 395 downwards.
CACGGATCCTCCGCATCGACGCCGACACGTGGACGCTCGACGTGGTCGCGGGCACGGGCGAGAACGGGTATTCGGGCGATGGAGGACCGGCGCTCGAGGCGGAGCTCCAGACACCGTACGGTCTGGCGCGGGGGCCCGACGGCGACCTCTACTTCTCCGACGCGAGCAACGGCGCGGTGCGCGTGATCGATGGCGCGACGGGCGTGATTCGAACGCTGTCCACCGGCGTCGCTCGCTGATACGCTTTCGATACCCGGTACGAGCAGGAGAGACATGGCCTACGACGAGGTGCTCGCCGATCGGGTCCGGTCGCGGCTGTCCGAGCGGCCGGACTTCTCCGAGCGGAAGATGTTCGGGGGACTCTGCTTCATGCTCGGCGGCCACATGTGCTGCGG
>JAWWCR010000027.1:0-36825 GCA_033720355.1 Gemmatimonadota bacterium | reverse complement strand
TTGAAGGACCCCATCACGTTGACCGCGAGCGCATGCGGGGCCCACACCGAGAAGCGTGTCCCCTCGATGCCCTCGCGGCGTTCGACCCGGGCCCCCAGCAGCCGGTCGAGCCGGCTCTCCGAGCCCGCCCGGAAGTCGGCAAGGTCGTCGTCGGTGAGCCGCGGGCGGAACCGGTACGGGTCGTCGATCTCGCCGGTCTCGCCCGAGTCCCAGGTCACCCGCAGCACGTACGCGGCATCGGGCTCGCTCGGGGCGGGCCCCTCGAACACGCCCTCGCGGTCCACGCGCTCGAGCCGGGTGTACCGGGTGCCGGAGGAGGGGCGCACATCGACCCGTCTCGCAGGGGGCATAAAGACCCTCAACCGGGGCGCGGCATCGCCTGAGTCGGCGATCGGGCCGAGGACGCCCCGCGGGTCGGGGCAGACGCCGCCGAGTACCGGCGCGAGCGCGTCTGCGGGGCGGTCCTCGTTCGGGCTCAAGTCGTCTCCGGCGTTGAAGATAGGTGCGGCCCGGGTCTTGCTACTCAGACTCCGGGAGTTTCCCCTGCGGTCCGCACCCGGCATTATGTGCGGCCCGCAGCACCGCGGACAGAAGAGTTACACATTCATTACCGGCGGCGCATCGCGCGCGCCCAGTATGCCTGACGTGAACACGATCGCAAACCCGACAAGACCGATCCACCTGCCCGGGCCACGCCCGGCGAGCGAGCTCGCGGTCGTGCACCTCGTGGCCGAGTACTGGCCGTATGCGCGAACCGGGGGACTCGCCGAGGCCGTCCGCGGGATCGCGACGTTCCAGGCCGCGCAGGGGACGCCGGTCACGGTCTTCATGCCCCTCTACAGGTCGGTGCGCGAGTCGTTTCCCGATCTCGAGCTCGCGCGCGAGCCGCTGTTCGTTCAGGTGGGATCGCGTCTCGAGGAGGCCCGGATCTACCAGCCGCCCGGGCCGCGGCAGAACCCGCGGGTGCTGTTCATCGACAACCCCGGGTACTTCGATCGCGCGGGAATCTACGGGGAAGGCGGTTCCGACTACGCCGACAACCCTCTGCGCTTCGCCTTCTACAACCTGGCCGTCCTCCAGGTGCTGCCCGAGCTGGCGAACGTTCCCGTCGTGGTCCACGCCCACGACTGGCACACGGCGCTCGCGTCGATCTATCTGCGGACGAAGTTCTCGGGGTGGGACACGTACGACCGGATGGCGGCCGTGTTCTCGATCCACAACGCGGGCTATCAGGGCCTGTACGCACCCGAGATCCTCGACCAGCTGGGGCTGCCGAACGAGCTCTTCCACTGGCGTTGGCTGGAGTACTTTCAGCAGGTGAACCTGCTCAAGGGCGGCCTCGTGTTCAGCGACTACGCCACCACGGTCAGCCCGACGCACGCGCACGAGCTGCGCACGCAGGCAGGCGGGTTCGGACTCCACCACTCGTTCATCGCGATGGGCGACAGGTTCGTCGGCATCCGCAACGGGATCGATCTCGACGTATGGGACCCGGCGACCGATCGGGAGATCGCGGAGACCTACTCCGAGAGCGACCTGAGCGGGAAGGCGGCGTGCAAGCACGCCCTCCAGGCGGAATACGGGCTCCCGCAGTATCCACGCGTGCCGCTCTTCGGGATGACGGCCCGGCTCGTCGGGCAGAAGGGTATCGATCTGCTGATCGCCGACGACATCCTCGAGCGGGCGGAAAGCCAGTTCATCTTTCTCGGCGCCGGCGAGGAGCGCTACGAGACCGCGCTCCGCGAGATCGCGAGCCGGCTGCCCGACCGCGTCGTCGTCGACACCGACTTCACCGAGCCCAAGGAGCACCGGCTGCTCGCGGGAGCCGACATCCTGCTGATGCCGTCGCTGTACGAGCCGTGCGGCCTGACGCAGATGCGCGCGCAACATTACGGGGCGCTCCCCGTGGCGCGCCGCGTGGGCGGGCTCGCCGACACGATCGAGGATCAGATCACCGGGTTCCTGTTCGACGAGTACACGCCGGACGACCTGTTGGTGGCCATGACGCGCGCGACGACCCTCTACCGGGCCGAGCCCGGAGCGTGGGCCGACCACATGATCGACGCGATGGGACGCGACTTCGGGTGGGCGAGCAGCGCGCAGCGCTACCTCGACGTGTACCGCCGGGCGCTGGCCAACCACGCGGCGGCCCGCTGACCGAACCCGCGCCGCCCGGGGCTGCGTCGATCGTCCTGCACGGGCACTTCTACCAGCCTCCGCGCGAGGATCCGTGGACGGGCGAGATTCCCGTCCAGCCGACGGCGGCGCCCGACCACGACTGGAACGCCCGCATCGCCCGCGAATGCTACGAGCCGCTGGCGTGCACCGGGGTGTTCGAGTGGATCTCCTTCGACTTCGGACCCACCCTGCTCCGCTGGCTCGAGGCCGAGGCGCCCGGGGTCGCGGAGGCGGTGGCGGCGGCGGATGCGGCGAGCGCACGGCGGCTCGGACACGGGAACGCGATCGCGCAGCCGTATCACCACATCATCCTGCCGCTCGCGTCCCGACGCGAGAAGCGCGCCGAGATCGCGTGGGGCATCCGCGACTTCGAGCGCGTGTTCGGTCGCCGACCCGAGGGGATGTGGCTTCCGGAGACCGCGGTCGACCGGGAGACCCTCGAGGTGCTGGCCGCGGCCGGGATCGCGTTCACGATCGTGGCGCCCCACCAGATGGCCGACCCTCCAGCCGACGGACGGGCCGGGCTCGTTCGACTCGACGGTGGCCGCGAGATCGCCGTGTTCGCGTACGACGGCGGGCTGTCGCACGGCGTGGCGTTCGGCGAGCTGCTCGCCGACGCGGACGCGTGGCGTGACCGTCTGATGGATCCGGCCGACGACCGTCGCGTCATCGCCCTCGCGACCGACGGCGAGACGTTCGGGCACCACCACGCGGGAGCCGAGACGACCCTCGCCGGGGTGATCGGCCATGTCCGCGAGAGCCGCACGCGGACGCTCGAGAACTTCGCATCGGCCCTCGCGCGCCACGGCGCGGCGGGGCCCATCGAGCTCGTCGAGCCGAGCTCGTGGAGCTGTTCGCACGGGGTGGAGCGTTGGCGCTCGGAGTGCGGGTGCCGTATGGCCCCGGAGGAAGAATCGAGCCAGGCGTGGCGTGCCCCGCTGCGCGACGCCCTCGAGTGGCTCGCCGGTCGACTCGACGCCGTCGCGAGCCCGCTCGACGACCCGGTGGCGCCGGCCGCCGGGTCGATGGGGAACGACCGGGCGGCGATGTTCACGTCGTGCGCCTGGTTCTTCGACGATGTCGGCGGTCTCGAGCCCGAGCAGGCGCTCCGGTACGCCGCGCACGCCATCGATCTACTCGCCCTGACGGATCCGGCCACCTCCCGAGAGCTCGAGGAGGGCTTGATCCGGCGTCTCGCGCCCGCCGCGAGCAACGACCCCGAGGTCGGCGACGCAGCCCGACTCTACGCGGAGACGATCCGCGGCGAGCACCCGTTCGGGGGAATCCGGTGAGCGCCCCGGTCGGGTTCGCGTTCGCGCTCCACCTCCACCAGCCCGTGGGGAACTTCGACGACGTCTTCCGAGACCACGTCGACGGTGTCTATCGGCCCTTTCTGGCGCGCTCGGCCGAGCGCGCGCTGCGTCCCATCTCGCTCCACGTCTCGGGACCGCTACTCGACTGGCTCGAGCGCCGCGATCCCGCATTCCTGGACGCGGTGGGGCGCGAGGTGTCGGACGGGGCGATCGAGCTGCTGGGGTCGGGCCGAACCGAGCCCGTGCTGGCGGCGCTCGGCCGTGATGATCGGGTCGCACAGCTCCAGCGGATGGGCGACCTGCTCGAGCAGCGGTTCGGCGTACGGCCGACCGGGGCCTGGCTGACGGAGCGAGTCTGGGAGCAGGATCTCGCCGCCGATCTCGCCCGGGGCGGCGTGGGATACGCCCTGCTCGACGACAGACACTTCCTGGCCGCCGGGTTCGAGCGCGCCGCCCTCGACCGGCCCTACCGAACCGAGGCCGACGGTCTGCCCCTCGACCTCCTGTCGATCGACGAGCGGCTCAGGTACCTGATCCCCTTCAGACCGGTCGAGACGATCGAGCGGTTCTTCGTCGAGCGCCGCGCCGAGGGTGCGCGGGTCGTGGTCCTGGGCGACGACGGCGAGAAGTTCGGCGGCTGGCCCGGCACCCGGCGCTGGGTCTACGAGCGCGGCTGGCTCACCGACTTCCTCGACGCGATGGAGCGTCTGCGCGAAGGCGGCGCGGTCGAGCTCGTCACCACCGGAGCGGCGGCGGCCCGCGAATCGGGCGGGCTCGCCTACCCCTCCCCCGGCTCGTACCGCGAGATGGAGGAATGGACGCTTCCCCGCCCCGCCGCGCTCGAGCTCGAGCGGCTGCGCGGGTCGGTGATCGTTCCGACGGGGTCGCCCGTCGAGGGCGCCGAGCACCCGTCGCTGCGCGGAGGGCACTGGAGGAGCTTCCAGACGCGCTACCCGGTCACCAACCGCATGCACAAGACCGCGCTCGCGCTCTCACGGCTGTGCCGCGAGAGGGGGGACCCGCCCGCCGCACGCGAGGCGATCGAGCGGGCGCAGTGCAACGACGCCTACTGGCACGGCGTGTTCGGAGGCGTCTACCTCCCGCACCTGCGCCGCGCGATCTGGCGAGAGCTGGCCTCCGCCGAGGCCGCTCTCAGGGAGAACGAGCCGGCTGCCGCTTCGCTCTCCGACATCGACTTCGATGGCCGCGAGGAGGTGCTGCTTCATACGACCGGCGCATCGCTCATCGCGAGCCCCTCCCGCGGCGCGACCGTCGAATCGCTGCTCCGTCTCGAGACGGGGGAGAACGATGTCGACATGGTCGGCCGTCACTTCGAGGCGTACCACGGGGATCCGGCGACCGCGCCCGCCTGGGCGGAGGTGCGAGACGCGTGGGAGGCCGCGACCGCAGGCGACGATGCCGCGGACGTTTCCGACGACGAGGGCGCCGCCAGCATACACGAGCTCGATCTGCCCGAGCGTCCGGCGCCGCCCGCGATCGACGAGCTCCCTCCGGCCATCTTTCGGGAGCGCCTGCTCGAGACGATGCCGGACGACACCGCGGCTCCCGGTTATCCGGAGCCGGCGGCCCGCCCCCGGCCGGTCGAGTACGAGCTCGAGGGGATCTCGGTCGAGGACGGTCGGGCGGTCGCCTCGTTCCTCGCGACCGCGCCCGAGGGCCTTCGGAAGACGATCCGGCTCGAGGCGGACGGAGCGGTGCGGCTCGAGCTACGGTGGGAGCCCTTCCCCGACGGGACGTTCGAGACCGAGCTGTGGCTGGCCCACCCGCGGTCGCTTCGGATAGCCCCCGAGGGCGTCCGGGAGATCGAGGACGTCGTCACCCTCGCCCGCTCCGAGCGCGGTTACGAGGAGATCGTGCAGGGACGGATCGTGCGGTTGCGCTGGCCCGGCCGCGCCGGGACCGCCGCGGTCGAGATCCGGGTCCGGGAGACCGGGACCGGAGACTGAACCGGCGCTACAGATCCCGGCGGCGGAAGATGATGAACGCCCCCACCAGCAGCGCGACGGCCCACCCGGCCGTCACGAGGACGCCGGTCGTCATGTCGGGCGCCAGCGGGATCTCCTCGCCCGCCTCGCGGGCGGCGTCGACGAGTCGCTGGAACGTCGCCGGATCCCACTTCTCGAACCCGAGGAGGGTCTGGGCGAGGACGAACGGCTGATACTGGAGCAACGGCTGGACCGCGTCGATCCGGCCGAGCGTCTGCGGGATGATCAGCTGCTCGATGATGCCGATCCACAGAAACCACACCGCCATCGCGCCACCCGCGCCGCGCACCGCCAGCGAGATAAAAAGCGCGAGCCCACCGAGCGAGCAGTAGGCGAGGAAGAGCGCCCCGACGGCCCGCCAGACGCCGACCGGTATCATGGGCCCGGTCGCCCCGTCCGTCCCCAGGGCCGCGAACGTCGCGCCGATCACGATGTTCAGACCGATGAACAGGACCGCGAGCAGCGGCACCAGCATCGCCTTCCCGACGAACCACTGCGTCTTCGAGACGCCGTCGATCACGTTCTGCCGCGCCGTGCGCCAGGTGAACTCGCTGCTCACGAGCATCACGAGACAGACGGACGCGAAGATCAGGAAGAAGGTGGACATGTCGTCCCCGAGCACCTCTCGCCACGCCCCGGGGAGAGCGAACGAGCGCTCGGGATCCCTCGCCGCCTCTCGGTACGACGAGAAGTAGTTCCCGAACGCGATGAAGACGTAGAACCCGAGCGGGAGAAGAAAGGCGAGCCGTTTCCGCGCCTTGAACCACTCGTTGCGGAAGAGGATCCACCAGATCTTCCCGGTGAGGGCGGGCGCCGCGCCGGTCAATGGACGTCCCCGAACCCGGTCTCGCCGCCGGTGAGCTCCATGAAGGCCTCCTCGAGGGTGAGCCTCTCCTCGGCGAGGTGGGCGAGGTGGATCCCGCGTCCGGCGAGAAACCGGTTGAGCTCGGCCGGGTCGTCGTTCTCGAGCTGGGCGATCACGCGCCCTTCAATTGTCCGTACCCCGGTCGCACCCGGGAACTCGCCGACCGCCGCCACCAGTGCGGCCTCGTCGACCTCGGCCCTGAGTCCGACCACGGTGCCGCGCTCGGTGATCTCACCCACGCTGGCCTGGCGGATGAGCCTCCCCTTCTCGATGATCGCGACGTGCGTACACGTCCGCTCGACCTCGTGGAGCAGGTGGCTCGACAGGAAGATCGTCTTCCCCATGTCGGAGAGCCGGTGGATGATCTCGCGGATCTCCCGCTGCCCCGCCGGATCGAGCCCGTTGGCGGGCTCGTCGAGCACGATCAGCTCGGGATCGCCGAGCATGGTCGCGGCGAGCGCCAGCCGCTGCTTCATCCCGAGCGAGCACGCCTTGAACTTCGTCTTCTGTCGCGACGCGAGGCCCACCGTATCGAGCACTGACTGGACTTCGCCCTCGTCGCGCCCTTTCACGCGGCCCACGAGCCGCAGGTTGTCGCGGCAGGAGAGATAGGGGTAGAAGTTCGGATACTCGAGCGTCGCGCCGATACGCTGGCGGGCCGCGTGGATCTCGGTCGGGCTGCTCCCGCCGAACAGACGAAAACCGCCGCCGGTCGGCGTGATGATACCGAGCAGCATCCCGATCGTGGTAGTCTTCCCGCTCCCGTTCGGGCCCAGGAAGCCGAAGATCTGCCCCTGCTCGACGCTGAACGAGATCGCGTCGACGGCCAGCGTGTCCTGTCCGCGGAGGCCCCCTGAGTAGCGCTTCGTCAGAGACTGCGTCTCGATGACGGGCACGCGCCGGCTACTCCCCCGTGCTCCAGTCGGGGACCGAGGGCAGCGGACCGTCCTCGGCGTCCTCCGAACCTGCCTCGAGCCGGCGACGGAACAGTTCGGCCTCGACCAGCTGATCGAGCTGCCGTCCCTGGGTCAGCAGGTGCTCTTCGAGACGGACCACGCGCTCCTGCAGCTCGTCGAACTCCTGCGCCTTGCCCCCGCGGATCGCCTCGACGACCTCGCGCAGGAGGGGCTGAAGGACGAACTTCGCGGCCACCGACATCACGGGCACCCCGATGACGAAGAAGATGCCGAACAGGGGTATGAGAACGTCCAGATCCATGTGATCGGTCCGGGGTTTGCACGAGTCGTCCGGCTCACGGTCCCGGTTCCGGGATCGCGTACGAACGGTGTACTGGACGAAAGCCCCCGTGGACAGGTTTCACCCCGACATGCCCGAGAGCCCCGGGAACGCGGATTCTGCGGAAAGCGTGCGGATTCCGGGCCCGGTGTTCGCGGTCGCCGCCGTTCTGGCAGTCTGCCTCGCTTCGCCCGCGCTGCTGGCGGCCACGGGCGACGAGACGTGGTACGCGCTTCCGTTGACCGCCGCGGCCGCGGTGGTCTGGCGCCGCGGCCGCCTCACCGGCGCAGAGCTGGGGCTCGCGCGCGGCCGGGGCTTCTACGCCCGGGCGACTCTTCTCCCGCTGGCCGCCGTCGGTCTCGTCGTCTGGCTCGCGACCGCCGTCGGTGCGACCCGCGTGGGCGAGGCGCGGCTCGGTCTTCTGGCCATCCAGGTGTCCACGATGGCGGTGTTCACGACGATGGGCACGCTGGTCACCGAGGACGGATTCTTCCGCGGCGCCCTGTGGGGACTGCTCGATCGACGCGGAAGATCCGACGACGAGATCCTCCTGTGGACCGCCACCGCGTACGCGCTCTGGTATCTGCCCCTCGTGTGGCTCGCGCCTTCCCCGGTCGCGGGGCCGGAAGCCCTCGCGGTGCGCACGCTCAACCTGTGGCTGCTCGCCCTCGCCTGGGGAATCCTGCGTCTGGTCTCCGGGTCGCTGCTCGTCGCCGCGTGGTCGCACGGGTTGTGGAACGGGCTCGCATACACGCTCTTCGGCTTCGGCGCCTCGACCGGCGCCCTCGGTATCGTCGACCCGCTCGACTTCGACCCCGAGCGCGGGTGGGCGGGCGTCGCGGTCAACGCGGCCGCGGTGCTGATTCTGCTCCGCTGGTGGCGGGCGCACGAAGCGGCGGAAGCGCTCGAGGCCGAGGAGGCCGCCGATGTGGCCGCCGCGAAGGGTCGCGGAAGTTCCGGCTCCGGCGGCGACGCTACGGAGCCGCCCTGACCCTGACCGGACTAGCTCCCGGGGCGCACCGGGGGCGGCGCATACCCCAGGCGATCGAGCATCTCCCCGGCGACTCCCCGGATGACGTCGATCTCCTCCGCGGTCAGCCGGGCCCAGCTCTCCGGGTTCATGTTGCGAATCGGCTCCTCGCGCTCATGCACCGACCAGCTCTTCGACGACGCATCGAAGTCCGTGGGCAACCCGAGAAACTCGAGCGTTCCGGCCAGCGATTCCCCGGGCTCCTCGGCCAGATCCTCGTATCGCAACCAGTGGACGCGTTCGAGATGTCGGGCATCCTCGAGCAGAACCTCGTACGACCGGGCCCACTGCCGTGCGCAGAGATCCAGAGGCCACCCGTCGGCCAGGTGTCCGGGCTCCGCTTTTCGGCGGATCCCTTCGGCGACGGCGTAGCCATCCCTTACCATCACGATGAAATGGGCGTTCTCGAAGCACCGCTGAAGCCAGCGCGTTCGGGCCGTGTTGGGCGGAGACTTCTCGAGGAAGACCTCGGCTGACCGGTCGAGCCGCATGAGCCATTCGCGTTTGAGACGGGTGGCATCCGGCCCCTCATCCTCTTCGGTCAGTCGGAAGAGATCTTCCCGGAGCGTCCACATCCTGGGGAGCCCCAGCTCGTAGTCCGATGGCCATTGATCGGTGAGGAACTGCCCCTCGTACGGCAGCGCACTGATGCCCGGGTGTTCGCCGAGCACGTGCATCAGAAGCTCGGTCCCGGAGTTGTAGCACCCGACCACGAAGACCCAGCACCGGGGCTCCACGAGCGGCGTCAGGCTAATCCGCACCTCGCGCGCCAGCGAGCCGCCGAGCTCGCGGATGAGCGATCTCCATCGCGTGCCGCGCAATTGTCCTCTCTTTCGGCCGGGTCGTCCCGTCATCCGCCCCGCGCCGGGGTCGGGTGGCAAGGATCGTGCTCTCGGATGGTTCTGACTAGGTTTGGCTGCCCTCGACCCGTTACGGCGGGGGTCGGCGACCACGCGACCTTCCAGGCAAGGCCAAGCAGTGAGCTTCGCAGAGACGGGCTACAGAGTTCTGCGGCGATTGGTCAAGGAACCCATCGAGGCCTGGACCGGAAAACTGCGTCATCGCGCCTCGCTTGCGAAGACCCGGCGGTCGCGACCGAGCGTCGCCGAAGGGATCGACCACCTCAGCGCCCGGTTCACCGCCTCTCCTCCCACCGACGATGCCTCTCCGGTGTTCCTCCTGACCGCGAGCTGGCGATCGGGGTCGACGTTGCTGCAACGACTGATCATGTCCGATCCTGCGGTGATGCTCTGGGGCGAGCCCTTCGCTCACTGCGGATACATCGAGCGCCTGGCGGGCTCGATGAGCGCGTTCACCGCAGCCTGGCCGCCGGACTTCTTCTTTCTCGGGCACCGACCGGAAGACGAGAACCTCGAAGAGAGCTGGATCGCGAATCTGTATCCCGAGCCATTCGCCGTCCTGGCCGCGCATCGCGCGTTCTTCGAGACCCTGTTCGCCCGTCCGGCGCAAGCGGCCGGGTACCGACGGTGGGGGTTCAAGGAGGTGCGCGTCGACATCGACCAGGCGGCCTACCTGCGCTGGCTCTTCCCGGATGCGCGGATCGTCCTCGTCGTGAGAAACCCCTACGCCGCCTGGCGATCCTATCGCCTCTGGCGCAACTGGTACCAGAGGTGGCCGGACGATCCCGTCCTCACGCCGAAGAGATTCGGTGAAGTGTGGTCGCGGCTCGCCGAGGGGTTCGCGACGCGATTCGAGGAGGTGGGGGGTGCCTTCTTCCGGTACGAGGAGTTCACGGGGGACGGCAGGGATGCCGCCCTACAGCGATTGGCCGGGCACGTATCGGTGGAGATCGATGCGGGCGTGCTCGAGCACCGCGTTCGAGGCCCCTTCCACCAGAAGCTGGAGCCGATCCCGGCGCCCGAGAGGCTGCGCCTCCACCGGGCGGTCCGCCGCGTCGCCGAAGACCTCGGGTACGAGCCCGGCGACTACTGAGCGACCGACCCGATCACGAGGTCAGACCTGCAGGCGACGCGAAGCGGACGCCAGCATCGATGCTGCTCTCGCGCGCGCGGGGCGGAGCGCCCGACGAACGAGCGCCCCGAGCGGAATCCGTCCGGGGGGTGAGGAAGTCGCGTAGCCCAGGTCGCGCATGAGCTCGGGGACCATGGACTCGATCAGTCGGATCTCGGGCGCCTCGAGGTCGTCCTTCCAGGAATCGGCCTGGCCCTTCCGGTAGAAGTCCGCGGGCTCGGCGTCCAGCTTCCACGGACTCGCCGGCCCGTCTCCCTTCTGCAACCGGTCGATCCGGCATGCATGCACGAACGCCTCGGCGTCGTCGAGAGTCGCATCGAGCCCGAGCCAGTCGAAGATCCCGCTGAGGATGCGTGGCCCATCTTCCAGCAAATCCTCGTATCTCACTTCCCTGTATCGATCGGTGCCGCGCGCCTCGAGAGCCGCCAGGACGAGGGTTTCCCACTGGCGTACGGCCCCCTCCGCGCTCCTCGAGGCCCACCGGGATCCCCACGACGCGCCCGCGGACTTCAGAGAGGCCACAACCGCGCGCGGATCCCGGACCATGTGGACCAGATACGCATGCGGATAGATGCGTCGAATCAGGCGCCACTCCTGAGCGTGCCCGGGCGTCTTCTCGAGCGCCACCGTAGCGCCGGGCTTGTCGGCGAGGATGCGCCTCATCAGTCGATCGGCGATGGCTCGACACGCCTCGTCGAAGTCGCTCTCGTCGAACGTCTGCGGGAGGCCGACGCGTCTGGGCCCCGGATCGTTGGCCTCGGCGCGCCAGGTCCGATCGAGCGGCCCCAGATACTTGGTGAACAGGTGCGTTTCCTGGCAGGTCGCGACCGACGGGTGCTGAGAAAGGAGCAGCTGCAACCACGTCGTTCCACTTCGACCGGAACCGATCACGAACACCGGGACGAAGTCGGAGGGAGAGCTCAAATGAACTCCTTCTCCTCTCGGCGACCCTTCAGAAACGGAACGACGGGCAATGCGACCAGGTGCTTCAGCGCGTTCACGCGACTCCCCGGCCAGGCGAGGGCCCTGAAGTAGGCCCGTCCCGCCCTCACCGGTCGCCCGCTCCAGAAGTGTTCGTATCCGACTCCGCAAACCGCGCGTCCGAGTCGTCGGCGAAGCGCCTCGCGGTGCGCTGGGGCCAGCGGCGGCTCGGGGTCCTCGAGCAGGAGGCTGATGGCCTGGAGGTAGGGCGCGAACATCTCCTCGAAGCTCGCCGACATGTTGCCACCGTGTCTCCGGACCTCGACCAGCGGCTCGGGGATGAACGCGACCGACGTCAAGCGGTAGATGTTGTAGTAGTAATGGTAGTCCGTCCCCCGCTGAAGCCGCTCGTGACAGCGAACGTGGCCCACGTGTGCGCGTCGCAGGAGCGTCGTGGGCGGACAGGAGGCCAGCACCCTCGTCTGAATCAGCTCGACGAAGGCATCTCCGGTGATCACCCGGCCGAGCCCGGACGTGGCCGGCCGGGACTCGACCGTCCGGAGCTCGGGGAGAAAGTCGAACTGACTTCTCTCGAGGAACCCCCCTTCGTGGAAGCGCGCGAAGTCCGTGAAGCACAGCCCCACGTCGGGCTCGGAATCGAGCAGCGCGACCTGCCGACGGAGCTTCCCGGCTCGCCATCGGTCGTCGGCGTCGTGGAAGGCGATGTACTCCGCACGCGCCTCATCGAGACCCACGTTTCGCGCCGCAGACAACCCCGACCTCGGGATCGGAATGTACCGAATCCTCGGATCGGCGGTGGCCAGCCCTTCGACGATCTCGGGCGTCTCGTCGGTCGAGCCGTCGTCGACAATGAGGATCTCGATCTCTTCCACGTCCTGCTTCTGGACGCTCGCGACGGATTCGGCCAGAAAACGCGCGTAGTTGTACGTCGGCAGAATGACGCTCACGCGCGGAGTGCCCGACGTGGAGGGGGCTCCCTCCACAGGGTGCTCAGAACTCATAGTCGAAGAACTCGATGTCGCGGGCGAAGCGCTCGGCCACGAGTCGCCGGTTCTCGTCCGAGTAGTACTCGCGGTAGTTCCGGTGGCGCGACGGGTTCTTGACCGGGACGTTCACGGCAGGAAGCCCGAGGCGCTCGAAGATCTCCATGAGATCGGATGAGAGACGCTCCTGGCGACCGATCCGGTTCACCAGAACCTCTCCCCGCTCATCCGTCACGTAGTCGAGCTGGTTGTACGCGAACGAATAGCGGACGCCGGGCCGTACCTCGATCTCCTTCGTGCATCTGCGGATGAAATCGGAGAACGTGCGTCCCTCCTCGTACACGTAGAGCCAGAGCGGATTGGACCGCGCCTGCCCGTATTGTGCCCGTTTGCGCCAGTCGTTGCGAGTGTCTCGGCGCCGGATCTTCAGCGCACCCATGATCATGCTGTGCCACGAGACCAGCCGGTCCCACGGGTTCCGCACGAAGCAGAACGAGAAGCACGGGTCGAAGTCTCTGATCGTCGGCAGCATGTTGCGCATCCGCTCGTGCTTCGCCGCGATCCGCTCGAGATCGGGGATCTGCCGCTCGAGGAGATGGGCGACCGTCTCGCCCCCCGTCTTCTGGATGTGGACGAAGATGCACCCCTTTTGTCGAGAGTGAAGCAAGCTGACTCCCCGTGCTGCCGGCCGACGTCGATCCCGTTCGTTTGCGGTGCCGCGTTGGCAAGATTCGTGCTACTCTCGTGGGAACGTCGCGAAGGGCGAAAGTTCCGACGCTGAACAAGATACGGGCCATCCACGGGGGCGAGCGGACGTGACGGGCAGCACACGGGGAAGTCAGCTCGGCGGGCGCGCCTTCCGGGCGGCGGGGTGGCAGTCCGCGCTTCGAGCGGCCACGGCCGTCCTCCAGCTGGCGGTCGGGATCGTGCTGGCGCGTCTGCTCCCGCCCGAAGACTTCGGACTGCTCGGGCTCGCCCTCATCATCACGGGGCTGGCGGCCCTGTTCTCCACCCTCGGGATCGGGCCCGCGATCATCCAGCGGCCCGAGGTCTCGACCCGACACGTTCGGGTCTCGTTCACGGTCTCCGTTCTGCTGGGCCTGGCCATCAGCGCCGCCCTGTTCGTCGTCGCGCCACTCTCGACGCTGATCTTCGACAACCCGCAGCTTCCGTGGATCCTCAGGGTCGTGGGTCTCCGGTTCATCGTGTCCGGATTCGGCACGACGGCCGGGGCCCTGCTCCGCCGGCGGCTGCAGTTCAAGGCGGTCTTCTGGATCGGCCTCTCCACCTACGCGACGGGCTACGCCGCGACCGCGATCACCCTCGCCGTCCTCGGCTTCGGCGTATGGAGTCTCGTGATCGGCTCGCTGGCGCAGGCGGTCCTCGAGAGCGTCGCGCTGGTCGCCGTCACACGGCACTCGATCAAGCCGCTGCTCAGCCGGCCCGAGATGCGTGAGCTCGTCGGAGTGGGGATCGGCTTCAGCCTTCAGGGCATCCTCCAGTACGCCGCGTCGCGCGGCGACAACTTCGTCGTCGGCAAGGTGCTCGGGGAGGGCCCGCTCGGCCTCTACACTCGCGCCTACGCGCTCATGGACCTGCCGCACCAGCAAGCCGGGGCCGTCGTGCGCCAGGTACTGTTTCCGGCGTTCGCGGAGATTCAGGACCAGACCCGGAGGGTGGGACGCGCCTACCTGCTCTCCGTGCAGGTGACGACGGTGGTGGTCGCTCCGCTGCTCGCGGGCATGTTCGTCGCCGCCCCACACCTGATCACGTCCGTATACGGGCCGGCATGGGTTGGCAGCGTCGCCCCGCTACAGGTCCTGTGCGCCTTCGGGACGCTCCGCGCGTTGTTCCCGCTCGGCAATTCCGTGGTCCAGGCGCTGGGGAGGGTGTACACCGTCGCGGCCGTGTCGCTCGTCTACGCGGTGCTGGTGATCGCCGGGGCCCTCTACGGTGTACGGTATGGACTGTCCGGGGTCGCGTTCGCCGTCGGAGTCGCGCTGCTCGTCACCTTCCTGGCCATCTCCCGGGCGGCGCTGAAGCTCCTTCAGCGGACGTGGACCGAGTTCCTCGAGGCGCTCCGCGCGGGGGTCATGCTGGCCACACTGGTGGGTGCCGTCGCCTGGGCCGCGCGGACGGCACTCGTCGGACGGGGCGTCGGTGACCTTCAGATCACGGTCATCCTCATCGTCATCTGCGGGCTGACGCTTCTCGCCGGAATGTGGACGTTCGGGACACGTCTGGGGATGCACGACACGGCGTCCTTCCTCGCCGAGAGGCTCGGGACCCGCATCGGTCGTCTCGAGAGCTGGCTGACGCGGCTCGGCGCGCCCAAGCGGTCGA
Source organism: Gemmatimonadota bacterium (assembly GCA_033720355.1). Taxonomy (GTDB): domain Bacteria; phylum Gemmatimonadota; class Gemmatimonadetes; order Palauibacterales; family Palauibacteraceae; genus Palauibacter. The sequence continues at coordinate 21,937 of JAWWCR010000027.1, read as the reverse complement.
ACGCGTCCACGCCGTCCTGACGATCAGAAGGGGACCGAGAGCGCCCGACAGATGAAGCGCTGGAGCGGCGTTCCCTCCCTGTAGAGCGCCGCGAGCCGCTCGGGAAGCTCCGCCGAGGTGACATCCTTCCGCGTCAGCGGCCGGGACACGATGAAGTCCTTGCGCCGGAGATCGTCGATCAGGGGGTGATCCTGATCGTAGCCGCGCGGCGCGCGTTTCAGCGTGTCGCCACCCCAGTCCCACGACGTGAGGGACTTCGCGTCGCGCGCGCGCTTCCAGGCCGTCCCGTCGTCGACGATGGCATCGCGGATCCTGCCGAGCGACGCTCCGTCCGGACGCCAGATGCCACACGCCGCGAAGCAGCCGTCCTTCGCGATGTGCAGGTAGTAGCCGGGTGCGTGCACGTCCTTCCCGAGCTCGTGCGTGAACCGGATCCCGATCGCCGTCTTGTAGGGTGTCTTGTCCTTCGAGAACCGGGTGTCCCGGTAGATACGGAACAGCGACCCGCCCACGGGGCTCGGATCGGCCACGAAGTACTTCGACACCTTCCGCAGGTGCGGCCCGAAGTCCGTGATGAACGCGAGCGCCGCCTCCTTGACGTACTTCTCGTAGCGGTCCTTGTTCTCCTGGAACCAGGGGCGGTTGTTGTTATCGATCAGGTCGCGCAGGAAGTCGAACGTTCCTCTCGTGAAATGACCGGCCACCTTCGCCTCCTTTGACGTACCGCCGCGGGCTCTCGCCGTCGGCCGCTATCGAATCTCGAGCCGGGTCCCCGGTTCGAGGAGGACCCGCACCCCCGCGAGGCTTTCGAGCGCCTCGACGGTGCCGGAGAGAGATCCGTACGACCCCCACCACGACGGGTCGACATCGGCCCTCGGCAGGTGGATCGCGTACACCTGCGTCGCCGAGAGGGCTTCGAGCACCGCCGATGCGCCATCCCCCATCAACAGCCAGTACGGGAGGAACGCCACGTCGAGGGACTCGTCGGCCACCTCCTGCTCGAGTATCTCCGCCGATGTCACCTCGGTATCACCCATGTGGAGGACCCGGGTGCCGTCCAGGTCGATCAGGTAACCCAGGTTCTGGATGTGGGCCCGCTCGCGGCCGTGGTGGAGGTTGAGCGTGATCAGGGTCACACCGGTGCGATCGAGCTGCACCGTGTCTCGCTCGCCCTCGCGTGGAAGCGACGCCGTGATCGTTTCGAGGACCTCGGGGGGCGGGTCGAGGTCGCGGATCCGGTCGACCGCGTCCGGGGTGGACACGAAGCGAGCGGACCGGGCGGTTTCGAGGTGGGCCACTACGGCCGTCGGGTCGAAGTGATCGGCGTGCTCGTGCGTCGCGAGCACCACCGTCCGCGCCGCCACGGGCAGACCCGATTCGAGCTGCTCGCGCAGCGCTTCGGGGACGGTCTGGTACCCCTCGACCCCCTGACGAAAAAGGCCATCGACGATGACCACAACGTCGCCGCCCGACGAGAGGGCGACACCCTCGTTGCCCAGAAAGACGCCGAACGGCTCGGGCTGTCGCACCGCCTCGCGTCCGGGATCGGCATGTGGCCGCTGCTGCGCGTCGAGCCGCCCGGGTGCGCCCGTGGCGGCGAGCGAGCCGGCCAGCGCGACCGCGGCCAGCGCCGCCCCCGGCCGACACGGAGCCGCTCCGGGAGTCACGTCAGGGGCCGCCGCCGGGCCGGCGCCCGAGGACACCGCGTCCCCACACGTTGTTGGACCGGTCGGCGTCGGGGAGCTCGCCATCGGGGTCGAGCTGGACGTGTCTCACGCGCCCGCCCGTGACCTCGAGCGTGTACCGGCCGGTCTCGGCCCACTTCTCGACCGGGACCTCGTACGTCTCCTCCGAGCCATCCTGGAACATGATCCGGATCTCGAGCGGCATCGGGATGGTGCCGCGGTTCTCGATCGCCACGACGGTCGTGTCGCCCGTGCGCTCGACCGACGCGACGGCCTGGTCGAGAAGCCCGTTCTCGTAGACCCAGCCCCTGAAGAACCAGTCGAGGTCGCGCCCCGAGGCGTCCTCCATATGCCGGATGAAGTCGGACGGCTGCGGGTGTCTGTACGCCCACTTCCGGATGTAGTCGCGGAACGCCGGGTCGAAGACCTCGGGCCCGAGCACGGTCTCGCGGAGAAGCACGAGCATGGCGGCCGGCTTGTTGTACGCCTGCACGCCGATATCGGCCTCGGGGATGCTGTCCGCCGGGGTCATGAGCGGTTGCCGCAGCCGTCGCATATCGTCGGCGATCTGCCCGGGCGCCATCGACGCGGCGAGAATCGGGTCCCCACCGGAGAACTCGATCCCCGAGTAGTAATTGATGAACGTGTTGAACCCCTCGTCCATCCACGCGTAACGGCGCTCGTCGGACCCGACGATCATGGGGAACCAGGTGTGCCCGATCTCGTGATCCGTGACCGCGAAGAGGAAGGCTCCACGCGCCTGGAAGTGACAGAACACGATCATCGGGTACTCCATCCCGAGCGCGAGCCCGGCGACGTTGATCGCGACGGGATACGGGTACTCGAACCACTGCTCGGAGTAGTACGCCACCGAGTGCCGCAGATACTCGGTCGAGCGCTCCCACCCGGTGAAGCCGCGTGTCCCGACACTCTCCTCGGGATAGAACGACATGAGCAACACGTCCTCCCACCCGGCGGCGTCCCAGATGAACCGGTCGGACGCGGCCCATGCGAAGTCCCGCACGTTCTCGGCCTGGAATACCCAGGTGAGGGGCCCCTCCCCCGGCGGCCGCGTCTCGTCGTCGCCGGCCTCCTCGAGGTCGATGATCGGGATCGCCTGCGCCGACAGCCGCGCCTGCGCGAGGCGGTCGAGCTGCGTGTCGGTCAGGACCTCGATCTCGTTCTGGAGGGTGCCGGTCGCCGCGATCACGTAGTCGCGCGGCACGGTGACGGACACGTCGAAGTCCCCGTACTCGAGGTACCACTCGCCCTGCCCGAGGAATGGCGACTGATTCCACCCGCGGACGTCGTCGTAGGTGAACATGCGCGGGTACCACTGGGCGAGCTGGTAGATCGTCCCGCCGCGGATCGACTGGCGGCCCATGCGATCGCCCCCGGTCTCGGGGATGACGAACGAGAAGTCGATGTCGATCGCGATCTGGTTGCCCGCCGGCGCGAGCGGCTCGTCGAGCAGGATCTCCATCATCGTGTCCTCGACCCGGTACTCGGGAACGACGGTCTCGCCGCCGCGTTCGAGCGTCACCGCACCGATGTCGAAGCCCCCGTCGTCGAAGAACCCGCCGTGCCGCACCTCGTGGTCCAGCGACGCGGCCTTCATGGCCCCGTAGCTGTCCTCGCGGAACAGGTTCTGATCGAGCTGCACCCACAGGGTGCGGAGAGAGTCGGGGCTGTTGTTCGTGTACGTGATCCGCTCGCGCCCGGAAATCGTGTGCGCCCTGTCGTCGAGGGTCACCTCGATCACGTAGTCGGCCCGTTGCTGCCAGTACTCCTGGCCCGGCGACCCGTCCGCGGCCCGGAATTCGTCGGGCGGGGGAAGGTCGAGCGGCGCGAACGCGCGCTCGGCGTCGAAGACGCGCCGGGCAGAGTCGGCACGCGCCCGCTCGGCGGCGACCACCGCCGCGGAGTCGGGTTCCTGCGCGCCCAGGGGCGCGAGCCAACCCGTGAGCAGCAGGCCCCACGCTCCGGCGAGAACGCCGGCTCCGTTCGTTCGCGGCTTGTTCGTCATACCATCCGTTTCGTCGTCCGGGTCCACGGTTCCACGGCCGCCGCCGCGGTCGGTCGTCGTCGACCGGTCATTGGAACAACGTACTAACCCCCGTGATCGTGCTTGGTTTCGACCTCAGTTGACGACCGCCAGGCCGTTGTTCGAGATCCGGATCTCGGCCTCGTCCGCCCCGACCGGGAGCTCGACGCTGAGCTGCTCGATGCCCACGATCGACCGGAGGGCCGGGTACTTGAGGACGAGATCGTACACGGTCACGGGCTTGACCACCTGGAGGTCGCGTACGCTGCCGACCGGGGCCTCCCCGCCCCGGTACTCGCCCCTGAGACCACTCAGCTCCCACGATCGCGGTGCGCCGACGATCGCGCCGCCAATCTGCCAGCGCAGGACCCGGACGTCGAACCGGACCGACCGCCCCCCGAGCCGGAAGGTGCGCGTGATGCCATCGGGCCAGGTCACGCGTGCCGAGACCGAATCGGCGTCGATCGATCCGATCGTGGCCCTCGCGACCAGGGCCGGCTCGGACGTCAGCGGGCGGTAGCCGTCGGTGCCGACGGACGCGACGCCCGCCGACACCCCGAGCACGAGGGCAGCCGCACCCATGAGGAGCTTGAGCGTCCCGAGGGTGGCGCGTCCGACCCGGAAGGAAGTCGAGCTCGACACGAAGGAGAGCAGGGACAGCAGAGCCAGCCCGAAGGCCAGGACATCGATCGGTCTCATCGCCTGAAACCTAGGAACGGTCGGCTCGGCGGGCGAGACGAAGCGGGGCTTGTAGCGGGCGCCCCTCGAGACCCATCATGGATCCGTCGCGCGCGTCGCCGACGCGTAGCCCCCCGACCGCACGAGGTGATCCATGCACCGTCCGTACCGCTGCACTCCCGGCGTCCGTCGGCTCGCCGTGGCCGTCTGTCTCGGCAGCCTGGCGCTCGCGTCGAACCTCACGGCGCCCGCCGCCGCACAGGAGGAGGGATGGACGCCGGAGCTCAGCATGCGGTACCACGCGATCGGGGGCACCGCCATCTCGCCCGACGGCGAGCGCGTCGCCTACGTCGTCCGGAAACCCCTCATGGAGGGCAGCCAGTCCGAATACCTGAGCCACATCTGGGTCGCGGACGTGGCGACGGGGGCGACGGCCCAGTGGACCCGGGGCGAGCGGTCGACGGGGAGCCCGCACTTCACCGAGGACGGTCGGTGGCTCCTCTTCACGACCTCGCGCGATGCCGGCGACGACGCACCGGACGGCAGCCAGATCTGGGCGCTCCCGCTCGGCGGCGGCGAGGCGCGCGTGATCACGGCATCGGAGAACGGCGTCGGCGGCTTCCGCCTCTCGCCCGACGAGTCGCGGATCGCCTTCGTCATGAGCGACCCCGAGACGGCCGAGGAGGAGAAGGCGCGCGAAGAGAAAAGGGATGTCATCCTCGTCGACCGCGACTACAAGTACAGCCACCTCTACGTCGTCGACTTCCGCCCCGAGGCCGAAGAGCCGGCGAAACCGCTTCGGCTCACTGCCGGAGACTTCCACGTCACCGGGTACAGCTGGTCGCCCGACGGCGACGAGATCGTCTTCTCTCATCAGGGCGATCCGCGGATCAACACGGGCCGACTGAACGGCGACCTGTCGATCGTCACCGTCCCGTCGGTCGGCGAGATCGATGAGATCCGGGCGGCGCACGCCGAGGCGGACGACGCGGAGACGGGTGACGAAGGGACGGCGGCCGACATGGAAGACCATCCGATGGCCGTCGGCGAGGTGCGCGCCCTCGTGGGGGGCGCGGGCGTCGAGGGCAGCCCGTGGTGGTCGCCCGACGGGACGCTGATCGCCTACACGTCGACGGGGTCGCGTCCCGAGCCGATCGGGCTCGGCGACATCCACGTGGTCGCCCCGGACGGGTCGGGGGCGCGCAAGATCGTGGAGACGCCGAACCGAAGCGGCGGCGTGGTCGGGTGGTCCGCCGACTCGCGCGAGCTGTTCGTCATCGAGTCGATGGGCACCCGCCGCCATCTGATCGCCGTCCCCGTCGAGGGCGACGCGATCCGCCAGATCAGCTCGGGCGATGGGGTGATCGGCGGTCTCTCGATCACGCCCGACGCGAGCCGCATCGCGTTCACCTGGCAGACGACGGACGAGCCGTGGGACGTGTTCGTGTCCGACATGCGCGAGTACGCGCCGCGGCGCGTGACCGACGTTCACGCGGACGTTCCGCGCCCGACGATGGGGCGGACCGAGCTGCTGACATGGGATTCGACGGACGGGTTCGAGATCGAGGGACTGTTGACCTACCCCGTCGGATACACCCCGGGCGACCGCGTGCCGCTGATCCTGAACGTACACGGGGGACCCGCGGGCGTGTTCAGCCAGGGGTTCACCGGCGCGCCGTCGATCTACATGCTCCAGACGTTCGCCCAGCAGGGTTTCGCGATCCTGAGACCCAACCCCCGCGGCTCGACCGGCTACGGGAAGGACTTCCGGTTCGCGAACTTCCAGGACTGGGGATACGGCGATTTCCGGGATCTCATGACCGGCGTCGATCACGTGATCGAGATGGGCGTCGCCGATCCGGACCGGCTCCTGCTCATGGGGTGGAGCTACGGGGGCTACATGACGTCGTGGGCCGTCACACAGACGGACCGCTTCAAGGCGGCGAGCATGGGTGCGGGTCTTCCGAACCTGATCTCGATGACGACCACGACCGACATCCAGGACTACCTGGTCGGTCACATGGGCGTCGAGTTCTGGGAGGACTACGAGCGGTACGAGCGACACTCGGCCATGTACCACATCGCCGACGTCGTGACACCGACACAGGTCATCCACGGCGCGAACGATCTGCGGGTCCCGTTCACGCAGGGACAGGAGTTCTACCGTGCGCTCGACCGCCGCGGGGTGCCGACCGAGATGATCGTCTACCCGCGGACGCCGCACGGACCCCGCGAGCCGAAGTTCCTGATGGACGTGACGGATCGGATCCTGACCTGGTTCGAGCGACACGTCGAGCGCGAGGTCGTCACCGCGGCCGGCGGCTGATCGAACGCACCGTGTCGCCGTGACCCGCTCGGCTCCGCGTTTCGAGAAGCAGGACGTCGTCAGGCTCTGGCTGCACCGCCAGGGCCTGTCGTCGCCCCGGGGCACGGAATCGCTCGCGCCCGGGACGTTCGTCGATCACCTCGAGCGAACGGGCGCCCTCCAGCTCGACTCGGTGAACGCCGTCGACCGGGCGCACTATCTCACGCTGTGGAGCCGGTACGGCGCCTTCGACCGCGGCGACGTGGACCGCTGGGTGTACCGCGATCGGATCGCCTACGAGTACTGGGGTCACGAGGCGTCGATACTGCCGATCTCGCACCTGCCGATCGGCCTCCGGCGGATGCGCCGCTTCCCGCCCGAGAGCTGGACGAGCAAGTCGTGGTGGGAGCGCTTCTCGACGTCCACGGCGTCGACGCGCCGGGTCCTGAAGCGCCTCCGGGAGGAAGGGCCGCTCGAGAGCGCCGATTTCGAGCACCAGCCGGCCGAGCTCGGACCCGACGGCACGCCGGCCGAGGCGTGGCTACAGAAGGAGGACAAACGGACCCTCAAGCTGCTCTGGCACGACGGGCGGGCCGCGGTGACCGAGCGACGCCACTTCCGGTGCGTGTACGACATCGCCGACCGCGTGTACCCCGAAGTCGACCCGGCGTCGGGGGTCGAATACGAAGACAGCTGGCTGCTCACCGCACTCTCCGGCCAGGGCGTCGCGTCCGAGCGCCACATGGTCAACTACATCACGGGACCCGCTCTCCGGGCGGCCGACCGCAAGCGCGTCATCGGGCGCAACGTCGCGAAGGGTCGGGTCGTCGAGGTCCGGGTGAAGGGCCTCCGGGGCGCCTTCTACGCGACGCCCGAGGCGCTGGAAGAAATCGGCGCCGCGCCGCCGCCCGCCGGGACGACCCTCATCTGCCCCTTCGACTCGCTCCTCTGGCAGCGCAAGCGCGCCGAGGATCTGCTCGGCTTCGAGTACTCCCTCGAGATATACCAGCCGGCCGAGAAGAGGGTCTACGGGTACTACGTGATGCCGATCCTCCACGAGGGTCGGCTCGTGGGGCGGATCGACCCCAAGCTGCACCGCGACCGCGGCGTGCTCGAGATCCGGGCGATCCATACCGAGCCCGACTTCGAGTCGTCGATGGGGTTCGTCGCCGGGCTCGGTGATGCCATCGAGAGCCTCGCGGAGTTCCTCGGCGCGTCGGACATCGACATGCCGAGCGGGTGGATGTCGCAACTCGGTTGAGAGGAGTGGTCATGCGCGGACGGTCGATCCAGAGCACTTTCGGGGCGTCGATTCTCGGGACCTTGCTCGCGTGTAGTTCGCCGGCCGCCGATGGGCCCGAAGCGGCCTCGATGGAGCCCGGCGACGCGGCCGCCCCCGATACGTCGGCGCCCCCGGCTGCCCTTCCGGCCGCGGGCGCGCGCCCGAACGTGGTCGTCGTCGTGGTCGACGACCTGCGCTACGACGAGCTGGGCGTGACCGGCCACCCCTATGTCGAGACCCCCAACATCGATCGCCTGGCCGCCGAGGGAGCCCTGTTCGAGCGGGCGTTCCATGCGGTGCCGCTGTGCTCGCCCAATCGGGCGTCGCTCCTCACCGGCCAGTACCCGTCCCGGCACGGGATCATCGACAATGTCGCCCGCAACCTCGCGAGCCACGGGCTCAAGACCTTCCCCGCCGCCCTCCAGCGAAACGGCTACGCGACCGCGTTTCTCGGCAAGTGGCACATGGGGAACGATCCGACGCCCCGCCCGGGCTTCGACGAGTGGGTGGCGCTGCCCGGTCAGGGACGCTCGGAGAACCCGGTCTTCTTCGAGGACGGCGAGCTGCGCGAGGTCGAGGGCTACACGACCGACATCCTGACCGACCGCGCCGTCGAGTTCATCCGTGACCGCGAGGGCCCGTTCGCGGTATATCTCGCCCACAAGGCCGTCCACCCCGACATCGCCCAGCTCGACGACGGCTCGGTCGACCCGGCGACATCGCGCGGCTTCGTCCCGGCCCCTCGACACCTCGGGCGGTACGACCAGGCCGTCTTCCCCCGGCACCCGAGCACGATCACGTCGCTCGACGACCTCACCGGAAAACCGGCGATCCGCCACGCCCTCGAGAGCAGGCGGCCCGGCAACCCCACCGAGCTTCTCGGCGACGCGGAAGGGATGGGGACGAACGATCTGACGATCCGCCGTCGCGCCGAGATGCTGCTCGCCGTCGACGACGGGGTCGGCCGGATCGTCGCGACCCTCGAGGAGCTCGGGATCCTCGACGAGACCGTGATCGTCTTCACGAGCGACAACGGGTATTTCTACGGCGAGCACGGTCTGACCAGCGAGCGCCGGATGCCGTACGAGGAATCCATCCGGAACCCCCTCATCGTCCGGTATCCGCCGCGGGTCGCCGCGGGATCCCGGCCCGACGGGCTCGTGTCGACGGTGGACCTCGCTCCGACCATCCTCGACCTCACCGGGACGCCGATCGGCGAGCACATCCAGGGCCGTTCGGTCGTCCCGCTCTTCGACGGGGACGACGACGGCTGGCGGTCTTCCCTGCTGGTCGAGTTCTACACGTACGAGAACCCGTTCCCGCACCTCGTCGACATGGACTACCGTCTCGTCCGCACCGCGCGAATGAAGTACATCCACTGGATGCAACACCCCGGGATGGACGAGCTGTACGACCTCGAGTCGGACCCCTACGAGACCCGGAACCGGATCGACGACCCGGCGCTCGCCGACGAGCGCCAGCGGCTTCGGACGGAGCTCGGGCGATTGGTCCTCGAGGCGATGGGCCTCGGCGGGTAGAGCCTGCGGGCCGACTGCCCCGCCGGGGCTCCGGCTATCCGAAGATGGCCTTGACCTCGAGGAACTCCTCGAACCCGTACTCGCCCCACTCGCGTCCGTTTCCCGACTGCTTGTACCCGCCGAACGGCGCCGCCGTGTCGGCCCAGGCACCGTTCAGGTGCACGTTGCCGGTGCGCAACCGTCTGGCGATGCTGCGGGCGCGCTCGGGATCCGCGGCCGAGACGTAGCCCGACAGGCCGTACGGCGTGTCGTTCGCGATCCGGATGGCATCGTCCTCATCCTCGTACCCGATGATCGTGAGGACGGGGCCGAAGATCTCCTCCCGCGAGATCGTCATGTCGTTGGTCGCGTGCGTGAAGACGGTCGGCCTGACGTAATACCCCTTCTCGAGCCCCTCGGGTTTCCCCGGCCCGCCGGCCGCGACCTTCGCCCCCTCGTCGATGCCCTTCTGTATCAGGTCCTGGATCTTCCGGTACTGCGTCTCCGAGACGACCGGCCCGATCGTCGTCCATTCGGCGTGGGGGTCTCCTACCGCGATCTTCGATGCGGCCTCCGCGGCGATCGCGGCGGCCTCGTCCATCCTCGAGACGGGGACGAGCATCCGCGAGGGGGCGTTGCACGACTGGCCGGAGTTCGTGCACATCCGGCCGACGTCGCGAGCCACGGCGGTGGCGAACCCCTCGTCATCGAGGATGATGTTGGCCGACTTGCCACCCAGCTCCTGCGCGACCCGCTTCACCGTGGGCGCGGCCGTCCTCGCGACCTCCACCCCCGCGCGAGTCGACCCGGTGAACGACACCATGTCGATCCCCGGGTGGGCGGCGATCGCGGCCCCGACAGTCGGCCCGTCGCCGTTCACGAGATTGAACACCCCCGCCGGGACCCCGGCTTCGTCGAGGATCTCGGCGAACACGATGCCGCTGAGCGGCGCGATCTCGGAGGGCTTGAGAACCATGGTGCACCCGGCGGCGAGCGCGGGGGCGACCTTGCACGCGATCTGGTTCGCGGGCCAGTTCCACGGGGTGATGAGCCCGCACACGCCCACCGGCTCCTTCACGACGCTGGCCTTCCCCATCGTCTCCTCGAACGGGTAGCCGCGCAGCACCTCGACGGTGCTCATGAAGTGCCCGAGACCTGCCGGCGCCTGCGCCCTCTTCGCGAGCGACTCGGGCGCTCCCATCTCCGTCGTGATCGCGGCGGCCATGTCGCCGAGCCGCGTCTTGTAGACCTCGATGATCCGCTCGAGCAACGCGACACGCGCATCGCGGTCGGTGGCCGAGAAGGGTTCGAACGCGGCTCGGGCGGCGGCGACCGCGCGGTCCACGTCGTCCCGGCCGCCCAGCGCCACCTGGCCCACGACCTCCTCGGTGGCCGGATTCACGATGTCGAGTCGATCGGTCGTCGACGGCTCCACCCACTCGCCGTCGATGTAGAACTTCAACGCGTTGTCCAAGACTGTGCCTGCCTCGTCGCTGTGTCAGAAGGGTCCCTGCCGCCACGCCGAAGGCGCCGCCCCGTGTCGGAGCGCGACCGGCGTCAGCTATAGTTGTCGCTCGCCTCGCGGTTCGCCACGTCACGAACACCGGGAGCACGTATGGAGATCCCGACCTTCGCCCTCCACCGCCCCGCTCGCCTCGTCCCCTCCGCCGCCTGCGTCGCGGTGGTGATGACGGCTCTGGCGGCCTGCGATATGTCGGAGCCCGGGCGCGAGGGCCCGGCAGGGATCTCCGAGGCCGACCTCCGCGCGGCGGGCCCGGATGAGGAATGGTTGACGCACGGCGGCAACTTTTACGAGGACCGCTACAGCGCGCTGACGAGCGTGACGCCCGAGAACGTCGCGCAGCTCGGTCTCGTCTGGTCGTACGACTTCGAGCTCAGAGGAGGCGTGGAGGCCACCCCGCTGATCGTCGACGGCGTCATGTACGTAACCGGGCCGTGGAGCGTCGTGCACGCGGTCGACGCCCTGACCGGCGAGCGGTTGTGGCGTCACGACCCGCGCGTGCCGCGACAGCGAGGCCGGCTGGCGTGCTGCGACGTCGTCAACCGCGGCGTGGCCGTCCTCGAAGGAAAGGTGTTCGTGGGGACGCTGGACGGACGCCTCATCGCCCTCGACGCGGCGAGCGGCACGCCGGTCTGGGACGTGGTGACGGTGGACCAGGGCGACGCCTACACGATCACGGGGGCTCCCCGCGCGGTCGGGGGCAACGTGGTGATCGGGAACGGCGGGGCCGAGTACGGCGTCCGCGGCTATGTCACGGCCTACGACCCCGAAGACGGTTCGCTGGTGTGGAGGACGTACACCGTCCCGGGGGATCCGGCGGATGGATTCGAGTCCGAGGCCTTGCGGATGGCGGCCGAGACCTGGTCCGGTGAATGGTGGGTCGCCGGCGGCGGCGGCACGGCGTGGGACGCGTTCGCGTACGACCCCGAGCTCGGGCTGCTGTACGTGGGGACGGGCAACGGTTCCCCCTGGTCGCGGCACCTCAGGAGCCCCGGCGGCGGCGACAACCTCTATCTCTCGTCGATCCTCGCGCTCGACGTGGAGACCGGCGAATACCGGTGGCATTTCCAGACGACACCGGGAGACCACTGGGACTACACGGCGACCCAGCCGCTCGTGCTCGCCGACATCGAGTTCGACGGCGTCCTGCGCCGGGTGATCATGCAGGCGCCCAAGAACGGCTTCTTCTACGTGCTCGACCGTGAGACCGGCGAGTTCCTGTCGGGCGAGCCGTACGCGACCGTCAACTGGGCGGAGGCGCTGGATGTCGAGACCGGGCGCCCGATCGAGAACCCGGAGGCGTCGGACCCGACGTCGTACGTGATCGTGACGCCGACCCCGCTCGGTGGCCACAACTGGCAGCCCATGGCCTACAACCGCGAGACCGGTCTCGTGTACATCCCGATGCAGGAGGCGTCGATGCGACGCGCCGACGACCCCGAGTGGGTCTACGAGGAGCCCGAGATCGGGGAAAGCGACCGGGTCGGGTCGGCGCCATGGAATACCGGCACGCTGTTCGGCGGGCAGGTCGGACCAGACGCGGGCAGCCTGGTCGCCTGGGACCCACGCACACAGTCGGCCCGCTGGGCCGTTCCGCTCGCGGGGTTCTGGAACGGCGGCACGATGACGACGGCGACCGGGCTCGTCTTTCAGGGCGGCGGCGACGGGCGGTTCGTCGCATACGACGCGTCCACGGGCGAGGTGTTGTGGGAGGCGGCCACCCGCGTCGGCATCATCGCCGCCCCGGTCACCTACGCGATCGACGGGACGCAGTACGTCACCGTCGCGGCCGGGTGGGGCGGCGCCCGTGGCCGCAGCGGCGCCCCCTACGGCGAGGCCGCCGAATACGACCAGCGAGGACGGATCTTCACGTTCGCCCTCGGGGGCGCCGCCGAGCTGCCCGTCCCCTCGCGGATTCGCGAGATCCTCGTCCCGGACCTCGACCTGCCCACCGATGCGACGACGCTCGCCGAGGGCCAGCGGCTCTATGGCGAGTACTGCGGGCTGTGCCACGGCGCCGGCGGGGGCTCGCGGGGCGCGATGCCGAACCTCCACCGCGCCACCGGGCTCACCCACCGCAACTTCCACAGGATCGTCCTCGAGGGACTCCGCGAGGAGGAGGGAATGCCATCGTACGCGGGTATCCTCGACGAGGCAGAAGTGACGCAGATCCACGCGTACGTCGTTTCGCGCGCTCGCGCCGCCGCCGCGGAAGCGTCAAACTGACGCCTGCCGGCCGTTCCCCGGGCGGCGCGCCATCCCCTTCACCGGAAAGGAACCGGAATGAGACACCTTGCTCTGCTGACCGCCCTCGGACTCGCGACCGCGCTCGCGGGCGCCTCCGATCTCTCCGCGCAGCGCTCGTACGTCGGCGGCCGCTCAGCCGGCGATCAGGGCGCTCCGTTCAGCCAGGCCGTCTGGATCGACGACACCCTCTACCTGTCGGGGATGCTCGGTCTCGCGCAGGGCGGTCCGCCGGACACCGCCGAGGAGGAGGCCGCAAACGTGCTGAACAACATCCAGCGCGTGCTCGAGGGCGAGGGGCTCACGATGAACCACCTGGTGAGCGTCCAGATATTCGCCTCGGATGTCGGTGACTATCAAGCATTTAACGACGTCTACCGAACGTATTTTACCGAGACGTTTCCGGCCCGGGCGTTCATCGGCGCGGGCACCCTGCTCTTCAACGCTCGGTTCGAGATCCAGGCGATCGCTTCCCGGAAGTAGCGCGCCGAAGCGCGACGCGTCCGGGCGCGACGGCGGCGTCCGGACGCCGGCGGGCTCACCCGTCGCGGTGGGGCGGAGCCTGACCCATTATTCACGCGTCGTGTATCGCCGACCGTGCGTCGGCTCGAGGCGCTCGCTCAACGAGGTCCGCACCCATGCACCGCAATGCCCCCTCACCGCTGTGGTTCCTGATCCTCGCACTCCTCCCGACAAAGGGTCTGCTCGGCCAGGAGACGCCCGCCGACGATCAGACCGAAGAGCCGAAGAACGAGGCCCTCCCGCTCGAGGCCGCCCGCTCGTTCCGTCTCGACACCGACGAGGGGTCGTGGCTCTCGGTGGACGTGAGCCCGGACGGTCGGACGATCGTGTTCGACATGCTCGGCGACCTGTTCACCGTGCCGATCGAGGGCGGCACGGCGACGCGGATCACGAGCGGGTTGGCGTTCGACATGCAGCCGCGGTACAGCCCCGACGGCTCGGAGCTCGTCTTCATCTCCGACCGGAGCGGCGGCGAGAACATCTGGACTCTCGAGCTGGCGACGGGCGACACGACGCAGATCACCAGGGGGAACGGCACCTCGTGGATGTCGCCCGAGTGGGCGCCCGACGGCGAGTACATCGCGGCGTCGAGGGGCGAGACCCGGCTCGGAGGCGTCAAGCTGTGGATGGGACACCGCGATGGGGGCAGCGGCACCGTCCTCACCGAAGAGCCGGAGAACCTCAAAACGGTCGGCGCGAGCTTCTCGCCCGACGGCCGCTACATCTGGCACGCGCGCCGCAACAACAGCTGGGACTACAACGCCGCTTTCCCGCAGTACCAGCTCTCGATGTACGATCGCGAGACCGGCGAGACGTTCAGCCGCACGTCACGGTACGGGTCGGCGTTCCGGCCCACGCTCTCGCCCGACGGCCGGTGGCTGGTCTACGGGTCGCGGCACGAGGACCGGACGGGTCTGCGGATCCGGGATCTCGAGACCGGCGACGAGGAGTGGCTCGCATACCCCGTGCAGCGCGACGACAAGGAGTCGATCGCCGACCGCGACGTGCTGCCCGGGATGTCGTTCACCCCGGACTCGCGCGAGGTCGTCGCCTCCTACGATGGGAAGATCTGGCGCATCCCGGTGGATGGCGGCGATCCCGTCGAGGTCCCGTTCCGCGTGAACGAGGACTTCGTGATGGGGCCCGAGGTGTGGTTCGACTACCCCATCGAGGACACGCCGACGTTCACGGTGCGTCAGATCCGGGACGCCGTGCCCTCGCCCGACGGCTCGGCGATCGCGTTCACGTCGCTCGACCGGCTGTACGTGATGGAGTGGCCGGGCGGCACGCCGCGTCGGCTGACGGGCGCCTCTACCACCGAAGCCCACCCCGCGTGGTCGCGCGACGGGCAGTGGGTCGCCTGGGTGTCGTGGGAGCCCTCGGGCGGTCACATCTGGAAGATGCGCGCGGACGGAAGCGGCGACCCGGTGCGTCTGACCAGCGCCGTCGCCACCTACCAGCAGCCCTCGTGGTCACCCGACGGAACCCGTATCGCCGCGATCCGCGGTCCGGCGCGCGCCTATCAGGAATCGACCGGTCCGGGAGCGCCCGGGGCGAGTGAGGACATCGTCTGGGTCGCGTCGAGCCCGTCGGCCGGCGGTGGTCCGGCGACGACGGTCGCCCCCGCCCAGGGCCGGTCCAGCCCGCATTTTACGCAGGACAGCGAGCGCATCTATCTGTCGCACCGCGGTGACGGCCTCGTGTCGATCCGTTGGGACGGAACGGATCCGAAGGAGCACGTCAAGGTCGTCGGCAGTCGACGGCCCGGCGCTCGGCAGCCCAATTCGGCGGCGCTCACGATGATGGCTCCGCGTGGCGACATGGCCCTCGCTCAGGTAAACCGTGACGTCTATGTCGTGACGGTGCCGCGGGTCGGCGGCGAGGCGCCCGAGATCTCGGTCGCGAACCCCGACAACGCGCCGTTCCCCGCCCGCAGGATCACGGAGATCGGTGGCGAGTTCCCGGCCTGGGGCGGCGACGGGCGCACCGTCCACTTCTCGATGGGGAATGCCCACTTCGTCTATGACCTCGACCGCGCGCGCGCCGTCGAGGACTCGATCGCCGACGCGAAGGCGGCCGCCGAGGCCGAAGCGGGCGATGAGGAGGCCGCCGGGGCCGAAGAGGATGAGGACGAGGAGGAGGAAACGGGGTACGAGCCCGTCGAGCGGCGGATCCTCATCGAGGCCGCGCGCGACATGCCCGAGGGTACGGTCCTGCTCAGGGGCGGCCGCGTGATCACGATGAACGACGACGAGGTCATCGAGAACGCCGACATCCTCGTGCGGAACAACCGGATCGCCGGCGTCGGCCCGACCGGCTCGCTCGATGTCCCGACGGGGACCGACGAGATCGACATCTCCGGTACGACAGTCACACCCGGGTTCGTCGATACGCACGCCCACATGTGGCCGGCCTTCGGCCTCCACAAGCAGCAGGTGTGGATGTACCTGGCGAACCTCGCCTACGGGGTGACAACGACGCGCGACCCGCAGACCTCGCAGACCGACGTGATCACGTACGGCGATCTCGTGGACGCCGGGGAGGCGATCGGACCGCGCGTGTATTCGACCGGACCGGGCGTGTTCGGGGACTACCAGATGGAGGCGATCGAGGACGCCGATCACGCGCGGCGGCTGCTCAGGGCGTACAGCGAGTACTACGACACCAAGACGATCAAGATGTACATGGCCGGGAACCGCCAGCAGCGGCAGTGGGTGATCGATGCGGCGCGCGAGCAGGGGCTCATGCCGACGACGGAGGGGGGGCTGCGCGCCGCCTACGACCTCACACTCGCGCTCGACGGGTATTCCGGCCTCGAGCACTCCTACCCGATCTACCCGATGTACGAGGACGTCGTCCGGCTCTTCGTCGAGTCGAGGATCGCCTACACGCCGACTCTGCTCGTCGCGTACGGGGGCCCGTGGACCGAGAACTACTGGTACTCGAAACAGCCCCCGCACGACGACCCCAAGCTCCAGCGGTTCACGCCGCACAGCGAGCTCGATGCGAAGACCCGCCGGCGCAACGCCGGGTGGTTCATGGACGAGGAATACGTCCACGAGGAGATCGCCGACGGCGCGCGCAAGGTGCTCGAGGCGGGCGGGTACGTCGGCGTCGGAAGCCACGGACAGCTCCAGGGTCTCGGGTACCACTGGGAGCTCTGGTCGGTGCAGTCGGGCGGGATGACCGAGCGCGACGCCCTGCGCGCCGCCACCGTCCTCGGCGCGGAGGCGCTGGGGCTGGGCGGCGACCTGGGGAAGGTCGAGAACGGTCTGCTCGCCGACCTCGTCATCATGGAGGAGAACCCGCTCGACGACATCCAGAACACGAACACCATCCGGTTCGTGATGAAGAACGGGCGGCTGTACGACGGCGACACGCTGGACGAGGTGTGGCCCCGGCAGCGGTCGCTCGCCACCGACGAGATGCAGGGGGATGATCCGGCCGGGGCCGGGGCGGGGGCCGTGTCCGCCGAAGGGGGCTCGACCGCGACCAGCCCGACCGGGTCGGGCCGCTGATGGAGATCCGGGACGCCGAGGCCTTCGTCGTCTACTGGCGAAACATCCGGAAGCGCACGCGGCGCGTCGTCGACTGCATCCCGCACGACCGCTTCGACTGGTCGCACGACGAGGGCGCCTGGACGCTCGCCGACCTCGTCCGACACCTCGCGGCGATCGAGCGCTGGATGTTCGCCGAGAACGCGCAGGGGCTACCGAGCCGGTATCCCGGACACGAGCGCGCGCTCGCCGACGGGCCCGGCCAGGTCGTCGCGTACATGCACCGCATGCACGAGGAGTCGTGCGCGATCTTCGGCGCACTCTCGCCGGAGCAGCTCGACTCGAAATGCATCACCCCCGGTGGGGCGAAGATCACGGTGTGGAAGTGGCTCCGTGCGATGGTCGAGCACGAATGCCACCACCGGGGTCAGATCCACATGATGGTGTCCATGCTCGGCGTCGACGCGCCGCCGCTGTACGGCCTTACCGAGGAGGAGGTGGAGGCGCGCAGCCGCGTCGAATCGGGGGGCGCCGCAACGTCGCAGGTTCAGACATGAAGAAGCTCTTCGCCCTCGCGCTCGTGGTCGGTTGCGGGACTTCCGCCGACCCGGCTTCGACTCCACCCGACGGGTTCGCCGAAGCCGTCGCCACGCCGGAGTGCGCACCGTTCGACGGGCCCGCGACCTCCATCTATCTCGCTGCCGAGGTCATCGAGCTCGAAGGTGCGGCGCCGGGAGAGATCCCCGCGCCCCACGTTCGCGTGTCGATCTACCGCGACGTCGACGACCTCGCGGGCGATCGCTTCGAGGTGGACGGCAGTACGGTGGCCGACGCCACGCGCTGTACGACCGAGGGGGAATGCGAGGGCGCCGTCCGCGGCCTCGTTCGAATCGAGGAGGCCGCGCGCGGAGATGGCGTTAGCGGCGAGGTCGACCTCCAGTTCCCCGCCGGCGTCGTCGCGGGTTCGTTCGAGGCGCGGTGGCAGGAGCCCACGTTCCAGATCCTCTGCGGATGATGGCTTTCCCTACCCGGGAGCGAGAGCGTGTCGGAAACTGACGGAACACCGACGGACGGCGCGGACGGTCGACGAGACGAGTTCTTCCGCGCGCTCCGCGACCGCGACCACGAGCGGCTCCGCCGGCTGGCAGCGGCGCAGCCCGACCTCGTGTTCGCGTTCGACCCGCACCATTGCTGCGGCGGTACGGCGATCAACACGGCCGTGATGTTCGGCGACAGGGCCCTGCTCGACACGCTGATCGACCTCGGCGCCGACCCGAACCAGCCGAGCGACTGGCCGCCGGGACCGTTCAGGGGGCTTCACTCGATCCCCCACCGATACCTGGATGAGCTCGGCCCCTATCTGCTCGAACGCGGCGCGGCGCTCGATGCGTACGCGGCCGCGAAGCTCGGGATGCTCGAGGAGCTCCGCGCGCTGGTCGCCGAAGATCCCGGGGTGATCCACCGGAAGGGACCGGACGGACAGCGGCCGCTCCACTTCGCGCGCACCCCCGAGATCGCGGCCTTCCTCATCGACGCGGGGTCCGACCTCGAGGCGCGATGCGTGGACCACGGCAGCACCGCCGCCGAATGGGCCGCCGCCGAGCGTCCGGAGGTGTGCCGCTACCTGCTCGACCGGGGCGCCCGGGGCGACGAGTTCATGTACGTACTCGCCGGCGACATGGAGCGGCTGCTCGCCGCGATCCAGACGGACCCGGACGTCCTTCACGCGCGCACGACGCCCGACCGGTTTCGTCCGACGGACGGCGAGGCGGCCCACATCTACATGTACACGATCGGGTCGAACGCGACGCTCCTGCACGCGGCGGCGAACCTCGGACGCACCGAGATGGCCCGTCTGCTGCTCGACGCCGGGGTCGACCCCGACGCGCGCGGGGGATACGACGACCAGACGCCGGCGCACGGAGCGGCCTGGGGTAATCACCCGCTCATCATCCGGGCACTCTCGGATGCCGGGGCGGACCTCGATCTGCCGTCGGGGCAGATCCACCGGAATCCCCCGATGGGGTGGGCGATCGTGAACGGGTCGCTCGAGGCCATCGAGGCGCTGCTCGACGCCGGAGCCCGGATCGAGGACCATTACATCCCGGACGCCCGCCACGGCATCGCGGGAGGCTACCGGGAGTTCAGCGCCGCCCCGCCCGAGCGGTTCGAGGCGATACGAGACCTGTTGACGGAACGGAGCGCGACATGAAAGCCAGCGAGCGACGAGAGGCCCCTGCCCCGAACGGCGGTGACCACGTGCGGCCGCGGGACTCCCGCGACGCGACGGGCCCGATTCGGGGCGGGTGTCTCGCCCTCCTCGCGGCCGTGGCCGCCGGCCCGGCGGGACTCGTCCCGAGGCTGGCCGCGCAGGAAGTCGAGGGGCTGACCCTCACGCCGATGACGACGGCGCTCGAAGACGGGTCGAGCTACGCGTTCGATCGCGGTGTCCTCCGCGTCCCGCAAAACCGTGCGAATCCGGATGGCCCCGTCTTCGAGCTCGAATTCTTCCGATTCCCGGCGCTCGACGGGGCGAGCCCCGACACGCCGCCGATCTTCCACCTGAACGGCGGCCCGGGGTGGACCGGTCTCGGCAACCGGCCCGAGCAGGCGGCGTGGCTCGAGGGGAACGTGTTTCCGCGCGCGAGGCACGCCGACCTCGTGTTCGTAGGTCAGCGCGGCATCGGATCGTCGGGCCCGAACACGGTGTGCGGCGCGGGCGCCCGGCCCGGCGACGGCCCGAGCGTCGACCGCGACGCGTTGTGGGAGGCGGCCGTCGGCGCCGCACGCGCCTGCCGCGAGAAGTGGGAGGCGGAAGGCGTCGATCTCGCGGGGATCACGGTCATCGAGGCGGCCGCGGACGTGCGCGACGTCGCGGCCGCGCTCGGCTACCCGAAGATCCAGATCCACGGCGTGAGCTTCGGATCGCACTGGGGGATGGCGGTGATGCGCTTCCACCCCGAGATCGTCGCGCGCGCGATGCTCGGCGGGATGGAGGGACCCGACCACACCTACGACATGCCCGGCTGGATCCTCGCGGCGCTCGAGCGGATGGCCGCCGACGCCGAGGCCTCCGGCACGTACGAGGGCCGGCTCCCCGACGGCGGCATCATGGCGGGGTTTCGGCGGACGATCGCCGAAGCCGGAAGCGATCCGATCGACGTGACCATTCCCGTCGGGGCCGGCGAGCGCACCGTCGCGATGGACGCGGTCGACGTGCGCGGTCTGTGGGATGGGTATACCGCCAATCAGGACGGCGGACACCGGGTGCGCTTCTGGGCGTCCGACATGATCCGTCTCGCCGACGGCGACCGGGTCGACGCGGCGCGGGCGGTCCTCCGGGGCCGGCTGGGGCTCTCGGGTCTCCCGACCGCCGCGTTCTTCATGCTCGACTGCGGATCGGGCATCAGCGGCCCCCGTCTCGAACAGCTCCTGAGCGACCCCGGGGCCGACGTCGTGGGGCCGCTCGGAGATTTCTACGAGAGGATCTGTCCCGTGTGGGAGGCCGATCTCGGCGAGGCGTTCCGGGTCAACTTCGATACCGAGATCCCGACCGTGATCGTCCATGGCGACTGGGACCTCTCGACACCGCTCGAGAACGCGCTCGAGCTCCGTCCGCACTTCAAGGACCACACGTTCGTGCTCGTCGAGCGCGGGACGCACGGCGCCCTCGGCGAGGCGCTCCGCGAATCGGACGAGTTCCGGGCCGCGCTCGACGCCTACATGGCGACGGGCGACCGGTCGGCGTTCCCGGAGAGGGTGACACTCCCGATCGAGTGGGCGCCGCTGCCCTGACCGGACCCCGCCGCGGGTGGCTGGCGGCGAAGTCCCGTCTTTCATACCGGACCGCGCTCGCTCGTTGTCCTTTCGGACGCTACGGCCCCCACGGCCGCACCCGGTTCGGCCGCCTCGACAAGTCACGGCGATGGACGCCACTCCTCCGGAGACCCACGTATGACCGAGACCCTCCAGACGCTCCGCTATCCGATCGGCGAGCTCCGTCTCCCCGAATCTCCGATCTCCCGCGACACCCGGGAAGCGATGATCGACACGATCGCGGGCACGCCCGCCGCGCTCCGCGCCGCCGTCGCCGGGCTCACAGAGGCGCAGCTCGACACGCCCTACCGCCCCGACGGGTGGACCGTTCGCCAGGTCGTCCACCACGTCGTCGACAGCCACGTGAACTCGTACTGCCGATTCAAGCTGACGATCACCGAAGAGCACCCGACGATCCGCACCTACAGGGAGGATCTGTGGGGCGAGCAGGCGGACGCGCGGCAGGCCGACGTCGAAGTGTCGCTGCGACTCCTCGAGGCACTCCACGAGCGCTGGACCGGGTGGCTGCGGACCCTCGGCGACGATCAGTGGGCGCGCACGTTCCATCACCCCGAGATGGGCGATCTGGTCCTCGACCAGCTGCTCGCGCTCTACGCGTGGCACGGCCCGCACCACGTGGCCCACATCGCCGGTCTCCGCGAGCGCGAGGGCTGGTAGAGCCTTCGACTCTTGTGGCCCCGGGCGCGCCCCCCATCATTGAGGCCTGACCGGGGGGCGACGACGGGCCGCCTCCCACGGGGTCACCCCGGCGGGAGACGGCATGGCCTGGCTACAGGAGCACTGGATCGCGCTCGCGCTGCTCGG
>JAWWCR010000026.1:0-37399 GCA_033720355.1 Gemmatimonadota bacterium | reverse complement strand
GACCGGCGGCGTGGATCCGGTCCATCTCGGCGTCGGCGATCTCGTCCGCCGCGTTCTCGAGAAACTGTTCGAGCAGCAGCATGAGGGCCTGGTGCTGTTCGGGCGTCATGTCCGAGACCCGCATCCCCTCGTAGCCATCGATCTCGACGCGGCGCGCGTTGCCGGTCACGATGTCGTCAGGGGCCGCGTCGGCGATGCGGGCGGTCTCGAGGTCGGGCCCCAGCGCCGCGAGCAGATCGCGCATGCGATCCTCCTCGCCACCGAGCAGACGCCACCCGGCGAGCGGTCCCTCGCCGACGACGTGCGGGTTGGACCCGATGAAGGCGGGCGTCACCGAAGGCAGCCCGCCCGGGGCGCTGGTGAAGTTCATCGAGATGTGGTGTCCCTCGAAGCGCCACGCCCACGGGGCATCGGGCGAGGGCTCACCGAACAGCGAGAAGTAGTAGTCCTGGGGATTCCGGCGCTCGGGCCGGCCCTCGATGACGCCGAGCGCGCCCTCGAGGGTCATCACGCCTGTGGCCTTCAGGTATCCCTGTCCGCTCAGGACCGACTGAAGGAGGGTGTGGGCGGCGGAGCGCTGCTCGGTAGTCATGTCCTCGAGCGGCATCCCCTCGCGCTCGCGGGGGACGAAGTGCCAGTCGTACCGGGCGTCGGCGTCGAGCGACCAGCTGCCCCGTTCCCGCGCCGCCCCGTCGAGGGTCGCCAGGTACGCGGCGCCCGCCTCGCTCATGCGGTCGACGACCGACGGTGTGTCCGCGGCCTCGACCCCCGCCCCGCCACCGGCGCCGGCCGCCCGAACGAGGATCACTCCCGCTCCCAGGGTGAGGGCCGCCGTGACGCCCAGTCGGAACGCGAGCAGCTTCGCGCGGGATCTCTCGAGTGCGGTCATGCGTGTTCTCCTGCGTCGAGGGCCGGGCCCGCCGCCACGTCTCCGCCCGGCCGCTTGGGTGTCACGGGCAGCTCACCCCGCAGTGCGCGTCCACCAGTCGGGTGAGGATGCCCAGATAATCGCCCCACGGCGTCTGGTCCTGCGGAACGGTCTTGTGCGCGACCACCATGTCGAGGGCCGGCAGCACGGTGATGAACTGTCCGTACGCGCCGCGCCCGGTGTACGCGCCCTCGAAGCCGCCGACCGCCGCGGGGCCGTCCCACACCCACCACATGTAGCCGTACCCGAACTCCTGCTCGCGGAGCCGCGGCGGGTTCATCTCCTCGACGGGCGTCACGAGGCTGTGGATCTCGCGCGCCCACTCTGCGGGGATCACCTGCTGTCCACCCGCCCACCGGCCGTCGCGGAGCATCAGGTAGCCGATCCGCGCCATGTCGCGGGTGGAGAGCACCATGTGGTAGGCGAGATTGACGGACCGCGAGTCGTCGCCGGACTTCCGGTGGATCTCCCGGTTCCAGTCGCGGAAGCCGAGCGGGATGGCGAGGTCCGTCTCGAGCGCGTCGTAGATGTTGCGCCCGGTCAGTCGCTCGAAGGCGGCCCCGGCCGCGTTGAAGTCCCAGTTGTTGTACAGGAAGTACGTCCCCGGCTCCTGCGACCCCCGCGGCGGCGCGTCGGCGGAGTTGTCGCCGGGGTTCGACGCCGGGTGGTAGATGCCCGACCGGGCGGTGATCAGGTCGTAGACCGTGGCGCGCCTCTCGATCGGGAGGAGACCCTGGACGTCGTCCATCCCCATGTCCTCGAGGGAGGCGTCGAGGTCGATCACGCCGTCCTCGACGTAGTTCCCGTACAGCATCGCGAGGATGCTCTTACGCACCGACGCGAGGTAGCTGAGCGAATCGAGCGGGCCGTGCTCGAAGATGACCCGGCCGCCGACTACCGCCATCACGGCGCTCGTGTTGATCCCGGACACGTACGCGTGCAGACGGTCGAGGTCGTCCGAGGAGTAGCCGGCGTCATCGGGATCGATGCGCTCCCACTCGGCCCCGGGGTACGTCGGCGCGAGCGAAACCCGCTCGGTCGGGATCGGTGTGGGGTTCGGGTTGCTCGGCCCGGTCTCGACGGTGGCCGTGCGAGCGCAGGCAAGCGCGAGGGCGCCGACGGCGATCGCCAGCGTGGCGCTGCGCAGCTTCCTGCGGGTGGAGAGGGTCATGCGCTTCCTCCCGATCCGGGGTCCCGGTCCCGACCACCTCCCAACATGGACCTCACCCCGCCGCGACGGCCAGAGCCGCTCGCTACCCCGGTGCGAGGCGCCCCGCTAACTTTCCGCTCCGCCGGAATCCCTCGAGGAGTCATTGCATGATGTCACGAACGGGAGTGCGTCGTGTCGTACATGTCCCCCTGCTCGCCGCGATCACGGTGAGCACCGTCCAGGTCGGCTGCGCCAGCGAAGACGCTGGAGCCGCCGCCGAGTTCGCCTCGGTCGAGCCGCCGGTCGCGACGGTCGTCCCCCACGAGATCCAGACGCACGGCCACCTCCGCGTCGACGACTACTACTGGCTGAACGACCGCGACGACCCCGACGTCATCGCGTACCTCGAAGCCGAGAACGACTACACCGACGCGATGATGGCGCACACGGCCGATTTGCGCCGCGAGTTGTTCGACGAGATCAAGGGCAGGATCGAGCAGACCGATCTCTCCGTTCCCGTGTTCGAGAACGGCTACTTCTACTATTCGCGCACCGAGGATGGGAAGGACTACTCGATCCACGCGCGTAAGAGGGGATCCCTCGACGCCCCCGAGGAGATCCTGATCGACGAGAACGTGCGCGCCGAGGGCGAGTCGTACTACGGGCTGTCGGCCTCGGAGGTGAGCCCCGGCAACGACCTCCTCGCGTTCGCCGAGGATGTGGTCGGCCGGCGTATCTACACGCTGCGTTTCAAGGACCTCGAGACCGGCCAGCTCCTGGCCGACGAGATCCCGGGGATCTCGGGGAACGTCGTGTGGGCCGAGGACAACCGGACGGTCTTCTACACGAAGCGCGACCCGCAGACCCTCCGGTCGTTCCAGATCTTTCGCCACGAGCTCGGGACCGACCCGTCGAGCGACGCGCTCGTCTTCCAGGAGGATGACGAGGAGTTCTCGACGTTCGTGAGGAAGACGCGCTCGCGCGACTTCATCCTCATCGGGTCATCGCACACGCTGACGAACGAGTACCGCTACCTCGACGCGCGCGACCCGACCGGCGAGTTCACGGTGTTCCTGCCCCGTGACGAGGGGCACGAGCACTCGATCGACCACGTCGGGGACCACTTCTACATCTCCACGAACTCCGGCGGCGCGTCGAACTTCAGGCTCATGCGGACGCCCGTTTCCGCGACCGCGATGGAGAATTGGGAGGAGGTCATCCCGCATCGGGACGATGTTCTTCTCCAGGGCTTCACCCCGTTCGAGCGACACCTCGTGGTGAACGAGCGCGAGGCCGGTCTGGTCAAGCTCCGCATCATCCCGTGGGACGGGTCCGACGAGCACTACATCGAGTTCGACGACCCCGCCTATCTGGCGTACACGACCGGCAACCCCGAGATGGCGACGTCGACGCTACGGTTCGGGTACACCTCCCTCGCCGTCCCGCGAACCATCTACGACTATGACATGGAGACGCGCGAGCGGACCCTGCTCAAGCAGGAAGCGGTGCTCGGAGACTTCGACTCGAGCGACTACGTGGTCGAGCGCCTGATGGCGCCGGCCCGGGACGGCGTCGAGGTGCCGGTCTCGATCGTTTACCGGCGCGGCATCGAGAAGAACGGCACGAACCCGACGCTGCTCTACGCGTACGGATCGTACGGGGCCTCGATGGACGCGACCTTCTCTTCGTCGCGTCTGAGCTTGCTCGACCGGGGGTTCGTGTACGCGATCGGGCACATCCGCGGCGGGCAGGAGATGGGGCGGCGGTGGTACGAGGACGGGAAGATGTTCAACAAGATGAACACCTTCACCGACTACATCGACGTGGCCGAGTTCCTGATCGCCGGGGGCTACACGACGCCGGATCTGCTGTTCGCGAAGGGCGGCAGCGCTGGCGGGTTGCTGATGGGCGCCGTGGCGAACCTGCGTCCCGACCTGTTCCGCGGGATGATCGCGAACGTGCCGTTCGTCGACGTGGTGACGACGATGCTCGACGAGTCGATCCCGCTCACGACGTTCGAGTACGACGAGTGGGGGAATCCGAACGACCTCGAGTCGTACAACTACATGCTGTCGTACTCGCCCTATGACCAGGTCGTGGCGAAGGACTACCCGAACATGCTCGTGACCACCGGGCTCCACGACTCGCAGGTCCAGTACTGGGAGCCGGCGAAGTGGGTCGCGAAGCTCCGCGCGGTCAAGACCGACGACAACCGCCTGCTGCTCAGGACACACATGGACGCGGGGCACGGCGGCGGGTCGGGGCGCGACCGGAGCTACGAGGAGACGGCGTTCGAGTTCGCGTTCATGCTCGATCTGCTGGGACGTGGGGGAGGGGCGGGCGCCGGGCAGTAGTGCGCCCGGCGGAAGCACCGGCCCGACCCGGGCCGGAGAGGCAACAGGAGGTTCCGATGAGTCGACGCGGCCAGAGCGGGTTCGAGTCCGCGGCGTGGTGCGCAGCAGCAGCCCTCCTCGCCGGCCTGACGGCGGCCTGTTCCGACGAGGGGGTCCGCGGCGAGACCTTCGTCCGCGACACGCTCCCCGACGGGACCGTCGTCCTGCGTTACCCGTCGCTCCCCATCGGCGAGCCTCTGACGACGACCCCCGACCTCCGCATCGGGTCGGTCGACGACGACCCGAACACGGCCTTCGGGGATGTGCGCGGCGTCGACGCGGCGAGTGACGGGACGATCTTCGTCCTCGACTACCAGGCGGCCGAGGTGCGGGCCTTCGGGCCCGACGGCGCGTATCTCCGGACGGTCGTCACGGAGGGCGAAGGCCCCGGTGAGATCAGGGAGGCGAACGGATTCAAGCTCGTCGGCGATTCCATCCTGTGGATCCAGGACCACGGGCAGTGGCAGATGATCGGCGTGAGTCCCGAAGGAGACGAGGTCGAGCGATATCCGATGCCGATCCGCCGGTACGGGTACATGTGGAGCGGGACGATCGACGATCGCGGACGGTTGTGGAGGACGGTCGGACACGTGGATGAAGAGCCGACGTTCCCCCCCGAGCCGGGGCTCAGGGAATACACGAGCAGGGGCTACGTGAAGTGGTACGACCCGAGTTCAGAGAGCTCGGACTCGATCTTCCTGGGTGAAGAGAACGGGCGGACTCATATCAGCCGGAACTCGGCCGGCGGAAGCACGCATCGCGGAATCCCCCACGACCCCTCGGCGGCCTCGGTCGTGGATCCTGCGGGCGGATTCTGGCGCGCGTGGACGGATGCCTACCGGGTGGCGCGTCTCGATGAGACGGGCGACACCGTCTTCGTGATCGAGTCGGCCGTGGAGCCGCTGCTCGTCACCGGGGATGACCGCTCGGGCTATGTGGAAGCGGGTCTCGAGTACGACGACGGCGCGCGCGCGGCGCTCGAGGAGGTCGCCGCCCTCATGCCGGAGACGAAGCCGGTGATCGAGGGCTTGACCGTCGATGACATGGGCCGGCTGTGGGTGCGCCGCACGGTGCCCACCGCAGAGATGCCGCTGTTCGACGTCTTCGACCGACAGGGCATGTATCAGGGCTCGGTCCGGTTTGGCTTCGAGCCCAACGCCTACCTGCCGATGCGTTTCGAGGGCGGTAACCTGTACACGTTCGTGCGGGACGAGCTCGACATCCAGTACGTCGTGCGGGCGCCGGTGCCGGAGGGTCTCGGGGCGGTCGAGGCCCTCGAGTCCGCCGGGCGCTGACGACTCGGGCCGCTGTCCAACTCAACGGAGAACTCCATGCACCACGATGACGAGCAGGTCGGACGGATCCTTTCGCGACGCGAGGCGCTCGGTCTCATCGGCGTCGGCGGCGCGGCGGCGCTCGGCACCCCCTCGGCGCTCGGCGGGTCGGACCCCGCGCCCTTCCGTCTACCGGCCTGCGTGGTGCGGCCCGAGCAGACCGAGGGGCCCTACTTCATCGATGAACGGCTCGACCGCGTGGACATCCGCTCCGACCCGACGGACGGGGTCGTCAAGCCGGGGACGCCGTTCAACCTGGCGATCCAGGTCTCGCACATCGGGTCTTCGGGGTGCCGCCCGCTCGCGGGGGCGCTCGTCGACGTGTGGCAGTGCGACGCGCTGGGCGAGTACGCGGGCGTGAAGGACATCATCAACGATCTCTTCGACAACACCGGCAGGAAGTTCCTTCGCGGCTACCAGGTGACGGATGAGGAGGGGATGGCCCGGTTCACGACGATCTACCCGGGCTGGTACGAGGGACGCGCGGTCCACATCCACTTCAAGATCCGGACGGACCCCGATGCGGAGTCGGGTACGGAGTTCACCTCGCAGCTCTACTTCGACGACGGGCTCTCCGACCGGGTGCTGGCGGCCGCGCCATACACCGCGCACGAGGGGGACCGGCCCCGGAACGAGGACGACGGGATCTACCGGAACAGCGGCGGGCACCAGCTCGTCCTCGACGTGCACGAAGACGGCGACGGGTTCGCGGCGACGTTCGACATCGGGCTGAACCTCACGTAACCGAGCCGGCCCGACCAACCACGCGATGGGAGCCGTTCGGGAAGCAGCGACGTACGCCGCCTTCCTCCGGCAATTCCCGCGGTTCTTCGCGAACGCGCTGACCCTCGACGAGGCGAAGGCGGCGGTCGCCGACCGGCTGGCCCACCGCGAGGAGAACTTCATCCGCATGTTCGACGAGTGGTTCCACGGCCACCCGTCGAGCCCGTACCGGCCGCTGCTCGACATGGCCGGGTGTGGTCCAGGCGACATCCGCGCGCTCGTCCGCGACCGGGGGGTCGAGGGAGCGCTGGAGGACCTCCGCGAGGCCGGGGTCTACTACACGTTCGAGGAGTACAAGGGCCGCGAGCCCGTCGTCCGTGACGGACGCGAGCTCGTGATCGAGGAGTGGCGGTTCGACAACCCGTCGCAGCGGTACTTCTACCGTGCCTCGACGAGCGGCTCGACCGGCAGGCCGTCGCGCATCCAGACCGGGCTTCCGCACCTCGAGATCATGTCGCAGCACCGGCTTCTGATCTTCGACGCGTTCGGCGCGCTCGGGCAGCCGTTCTCGGTGTGGCGGCCGCCCCTCCCGTCGGGGAGCGGGATGAACAACATGCTCAGGATGTCTCGGATCGGGCATCCGGCGGATCGCTGGTTCACGCCGCTCGTGCCCGGGCACTACCGGCCGTCGTGGAAGTACCGGGTCGCGACGATGGCGGCGGTCCTCGCCGCGCGGGCGAGCGGCGTGCGGGTCGAGGCACCGGAGGAGGTGGCGCTGGAAGACGCGCTGGTCATCGCGCAGTACCTGGCCGGCACGGTCGACCGCCAGGGGTCGGCCGTGATGAGCACGACCGTGAGCTGCGCGCTCCGCGTCGCCCTCGCCGCCCGCGATGCCGGGATCGACCTGGCCGGCTGCCGTTTTCTGATCGCCGGCGAGCCGGCGACGAGCGCCAAGGTGAAGGGGATCGAGGCCTCGGGCGCCGGCTGGTTCTCGGACTACGGCGCCGCCGAGATGGGCCGCGTCGCGCTCGGCTGTCCGAACCCCGAGCACCACACCGATATGCACGTGACGACCGATACCGCCGCCATCATCCGGTACCCGCGGCGGGTGCCCCGGTCGGAGGAGGTCGTGCAATCGCTGCACGTGACGTCGCTCGTGCCGACGATGCCAAAAATGCTGTTGAACCTCGAGCTGGACGACTTCGCGGAGATGCCCGAGCGGTCGTGCGGGTGCCGCCTCGAGGCCATCGGTCTGGGGACTCACCTGCGCGGCGTGCGGAGCTTCCGGAAGCTCACCGGCGAAGGGGTCACCCTGGTGGGGAGCGACATGGTCGACATCCTCGAGCGTGTGCTGCCCGAGCGGTTCGGCGGGAGCCCGCTCAGCTACCAGCTCGTCGAGGGCGAGGACGACCGCGGGTTCACGCGGCTCGATCTGTTCGTCAGCCCCGAAGTTCCGGCGGGCGACGAAGACATCCTCCATGGACTGTACGAGGCGCTCGATCGGACGAGCGTGGCCGCCGGGATGGCGCGCGGCTACTGGGAGTCGGCCGG
Source organism: Gemmatimonadota bacterium (assembly GCA_033720355.1). Classification (GTDB taxonomy): domain Bacteria; phylum Gemmatimonadota; class Gemmatimonadetes; order Palauibacterales; family Palauibacteraceae; genus Palauibacter. The sequence goes on along the minus strand of JAWWCR010000026.1, from coordinate 29,320 downwards.
GACGATCCGGGTGGTGCGGCAGGAGCCGCGGGTGTCGGCGCGCGGGAAGCAGATCCCCCTCCAGGCGACCCGGCCCGAATGAGGCGGCGCGAGGCGCTCGGCCGGATCGGCCGCGCAGCGCTCGCCGCCGGCGTGCTCGGCGTCGTGCCCGCCCGCGGCCACGCACGGCCCGACGTCTGCGACGCCCTCGGAGCCGCGCCGATCCGCTGGCTGGTCGGCTGGTCGCCCGGCGGCGGATACGATACGTACTCCCGGCTCCTCGAGCCCGTCCTCGAACGCGAGCTCGAGCGCGAGGTGGTGGTCGAGAACGCGCCCGGCGCCGCGGGCCTGATCGCCGCGCGACGCATCTCGGGCGCGCGGCCCGACGGCCACACCCTCGGGATCCTGAACGGGACGGGGTTGTTGATCACCCCTCTCAGCAACCCCTCGTTCTCATTCGACATCGCGAGCGACTTCACCATCCTCGCCCGTATCGCGCGGCAGGATCAGGTGCTCTTCCTCGGTCGCGGGACGGGCATCGCGACGATCGAGGAGCTCGTCGAGCGGACGCGGGGTGGGCAACTCGTCCTCGGTGGCACCGGGTTCGGGACCGTGAACCTCCTCCTCGCCGCGACGCTCGAAGACCTGTTCGGGATGCGGGTCGAGCAGGTGCTCGGGTTCGCCGGCAGCAGCGAAGTCATCCACGCCGTGCGCCAGGGGTGGGTGGACGGCGGCGTGATCAGCGAGGAAGGGATCTTCCGCGACGCGACCGTCGTCCCCCTGTTGCGCTTTTCTCCGCAGGCGGCGGGCGACTCCGAGCTGTCGGCGATTCCGAGGCTCGAGGGATCCGCGGGGCTGATCGCGACGCGGCCGGAGCTGTTCGTGGACCCCCGGCGGGCCCGGGTCGACGCGGAGGCGCTCGCGAGCGTCACGAGCGTCGGGCGGCTGCTCGCGGGACCACCCGGGCTCCCTTCCGATCTCGAGGCCTGTCTGATCGGTGCCGTGGCGCGAGTGCTCGGGGATCCCGGGTTCGTGACGGCGGCGGGCCGTCTGGGACGTGGTCTCCAGCCCACCTCTCCCGAGGCCGTGGCGCGCGACCTGGCGTCCGCGATCGCCGCGCGACCGCGCTTCGAAGCCGCGATCCGACGCGCTCTCACCAGACAGAGGGGCTAGGCTGCATGCCCGGGCTCGATCCAGGATCGGTCGTGTCGGCGGCCCTGGATGGACTCGCCCTGGTACTCGCCTGGCCGAACATCCTCTACCCGATCGCCGGGACGCTCCTGGCCATGTGCGTGGCGGTGCTGCCGGGGATCAGCGGCGCCACGCTCATGGCGATCGTGATCCCCCTCACCTTCCACTGGGACACACTCCAGATCCTCCTCTTGTTCGGGGCGCTGGTGGGTGGCGCGACGTTCATGGGTTCGACGACGGCCATCCTCTTCAACATCCCCGGTACCGGTCCGAACGCCGCGACCCTGCTCGACGGGTACCCGATGGCGAGACAGGGGCGGGCGCGCACCGCGCTGGCGTGCTCGGCACTGTCGTCGGCGCTCGGCTCGACGGTCGGGGTCTTCCTCCTGATCCTCCTGATCCCGGCGGTCGTCGTGCTCGGTCCGCGTATGGGCCCGCCCGAATACCTCATGCTCTCGCTCTGGGGCCTGGTCTGCATCGTGACCGTGATCCGGGCGTCGGTGGTCAAAGGTCTCGTGATGGCGGGGTTCGGACTGCTCATCTCGCTCGTCGGTCTCGACCCGATGACGGCGGAGACGAGGTACACGCTCGGCACGATCTACCTCCAGGACGGCGTCGGGCTGATCCCCGTGTTCGTGGGTGTGTTCGCGATCGCCGAGATCATCGACCTTCTCGCCACCGGCCGGCGCACCGTGTCGGGCGAGACCGACGTCGCCGCGCTCGGCGGGACGACGGCGGAAGGGGTGCGCGCCGTGTTCCGCCACTTCGGCGTGTTCCTCCGCAGCTCGCTGATCGGCACCGGTATCGGCGTGGTGCCGGGCGTGGGGGGGACGGTGGCCGGCTTCGTCGCGTACGGCGAGGCCGCGCGGGTGGCGGGGAAGGACGGCCGGTTCGGCGAGGGGGACATCCGCGGCGTGATCGCGCCCGAGGCGGCGAACGACGCGAAGGACGGCGGCTCGCTGTTGCCCGCGCTCGCCTTCGGCGTGCCCGCGAGCGCGGGGACGGCGCTCCTGCTCGTCGCGCTTCAGATCCATGGCGTGACACCCGGCGGCGACCTCATGACGAACGACCTCGACCTCGTCTTCGTCCTCATCTGGTCGCTCTTCATCTCGAACTGGCTGTCGTCGCTTCTGGGTCTCTCGCTGGTGGGCCCCCTCGCTCGGCTCTCGGTCGTCCGCGTGTCGCGGCTCGTCCCGCCGATCCTCGCGCTGTCGGTGATCGGGGCGTTCGCCTACCGGGGACGCGTCACCGACGTGTGGCTCGCCTTCGGGTTCGGGGCGGCAGGCTACGCCGCGCGGCGCTACGGGTGGCCGCGCATCCCGTTCATCATCGCGATCGTCCTCGGACCGCTGTTCGAGGTGAACCTCGGTCTGTCGCTGCGGCTCCACGAGCTCGGGCGGATCGACCTGTGGACCCGGCCGTCCATCCTCCTCGTCGGGGTCCTCATCGCCCTGTCGGTGGCCGTACCGCGGCTTCCGAGAAGGCGCGGGGAGAGGTCATGAGCGTGGGACGGGGGACGGGGTTCACGCTCGCGCTGCTGGCGGTAGGGGTCGTCTTTCTCGCGCAGACGATCGGTCTGAGCCCCACGGGGCGTCGCGTCGCTCTGCCGGCGGTCGCGCTGGTCACGCTGCTGCTCCTCGTGCAGCTCATCAGAGACGCTCGCGCGCCCGTCGCGGAGGGCGGAGAGACCCCCGGCGGGGGCGCCGCGCCGACCGGGCCCGACGACGATGCGAGGTCCCGATCGCCGTGGCGCTCGCTCGCCTGGGTGCTCGCGGTTCCCGCGATGATCGCCATCGCGGGGTTGTGCGAGGGCGTGGGGCTGCACGCCTTCGCGTTCCTCCGTGTGCGGGGGAAGGAGCCGCTCCCCGTGGCGGCGCTCGGCGGGCTCGGCGTCGCGGCCCTCGTCTGGTGGATCGTCGGGACGTTGCTGGGCGCCGAGCTGCCGGGTGGCCTCATCCTGGCGACGATCGCCGGGGGCTGACCGGCGCGCTCGCCTCCGACCGGCGGTCTACCGCATCCCCGCCTGAGCGCGGACGTATTCGACCGCCGCCCGGTGGGTACCGAACCAGACGTCATCGAACGACCGGATGTGCTCGATCAACTCGCGCAGGATCACGATCCGCGAGCGGTGGCCGATGTAGTGCGGGTGCATGGTGAGCAGGAACATCGTCCCCTCTTCGTACGCCACGTCGAACTCGTCCTTGTACACCTGAAGCACCTCGCGCGGGCTCGCGTAGCTCGTGCCGAGCGGGTTGAACAGCGGCGCGTCGTCGAGGATCCAGTCTACGGGCAGCTCGACCATCCCGGTCGCCTCGCCGTCGGCCAGCAGCTCGTAGGGTCTGTCGTCGGCCATCAGCGAGGAGTCGTAGAGAAAGCCGAGCTCGAGCAGCAGATCGAGGGTCGCGTCGCTGAAGTTCCACGACGGGGCGCGGTACCCGACCGGCCGCTCGCCCGTCAGCTCGGTCATCCGGTCGAGGGCCAGCCGGAGGAGCCTTTCCTCCTCGGCGCGCGGGAGCTGGTTGTTCCGCTCGTGGATCCACCCGTGAATCCCGATCTCGTGCCGCCCCGACGCCTGGATCGCTTCGACCTGCTGCGGCGCGAGGGTGAAGCTCATCGCGGGTGCGAAGAAGGAGGCCGGGATGTCGAACTCGTCGAGCAGGTCGAGCACCCTGCCGAGTCCCACGCGCGCTCCGTACTCGCCCTGCGAGAGCCCGCCGACGCTGGTGTCGCCGTTTCTGAGCCACACCGTCTCGTTATCGACATCGAAGGAGAGAAGCACTGCCACCCGCGCGCCGTTCGGCCAGCTCGCCGGGTTGAGGTCACGGCCCGCGCGGACCCGCTCGACCTCGGCGAACACGCGCTCCTCCGGCCACTCCCACGGCGGAACCTCCTCCTGGGCCGAGAGGCCCGGGGCGAACGCGGGTCCGGAGAAGAGCGGGAGGGCGATCGGGACGATTCGACGGAGACGGTTCATGGCCAGCGCTCCCGCTGCTGTCGGGCGTTTCACGGTAGAAATCTCCGCTGAATCGCCCTAGGTTTCCAGATTCTACGCGTACCGAACGACCACTCGACGCCGCGTCGCGCGGGTCCAGGGGGATGTATCCATATGGCGACCATCGAAGCGGAAACCAAGAGTCTCGATCTGACGGCCCACGGCATCACGGTCGAGAACGTGACGCGCAACCCGTCCCCGGCGGTGCTCTACGAGCACGCGATCGGAGGCGCCGAGTCGTCGACGAGAATCGCCGGCAACGGCGCGCTCGTCGCGTTCTCGGGCGCGAAGACCGGGCGGTCCCCGAACGACAAGCACGTCGTCCGGGATCCCGAGACCGAAGGGGACATCTGGTGGGGGCCCGTCAACGTCCCGATGGACGCGGCCTCGTTCGAGGCCAACCGGGAGCGGGCCCGCGCGTACCTGAACGGGCGCGGCCACGTCTACGTGATCGACGGGTACGCGGGGTGGGATCCGGCGCACCGCCTCAAGATCCGCATCATCTGCTCCCGTCCGTACCACGCGCTCTTCATGCACAACATGCTGATCCGGCCGACCGTCGACGAGCTGGCCGAGTTCGGCGACCCCGACTTCGTCGTCTACAACGCCGGGCAGGAGACGGCCGACACGTCGGTCGAAGGGGTCACCTCGGGCACCAGCGTCGATCTGTCGTTCGCGCATTCGGAGGCCGTGATCCTCGGCACCGAGTACGCGGGCGAGATGAAGAAGGGCGTCTTCACGGTCATGAACTACCTGATGCCGAGACGTGGCGTGCTCTCGATGCACTGCTCGGCCACGGCCGACCCCGATTCGAACGACTCGTCGCTGCTGTTCGGGCTGTCGGGGACCGGCAAGACCACGCTGTCGGCCGACCCGAAGCGTCTGTTGATCGGCGACGACGAGCACTGCTGGACCGACACCGGCGTGTTCAACATCGAGGGCGGTTGCTACGCGAAGACGATCGATCTCTCCGAGCAGAAGGAGCCCGACATCTTCAGGGCACTGCGCTTCGGGGCGGTGCTCGAGAACGTCGGGCTGCGGGATGACCGGTCGGTCGACTGGACGGACGACTCGATCACGCAGAACACGCGCGGCAGCTACCCGATCGACTACATCCCCAACGCGAAGATCCCCTGCGTGGCCGGCCACCCGACCGATGTGATCTTCCTGACCGCCGACGCGTTCGGCGTCCTGCCGCCGGTGAGCAGGCTGACGCCCGAGCAGGCGATGTACCACTTCATCAGCGGCTACACGGCGAAGGTCGCCGGTACCGAGGTCGGCGTGACCGATCCGGAGGCCACCTTCTCCCCCTGCTTCGGCGGACCGTTCCTCGTCTGGCACCCCGGGCGTTACGCCGAGATGCTCGCCGCCCGCATGCGGACGCACGGCACGCACGCCTGGCTCATCAACACGGGGTGGAGCGGTGGCCCGTTCGGTGTCGGCTCGCGGATCAACCTCCCCTACACGCGGGCGATGGTCGACGCGATCCACCGGGGCGTCCTCGCCGATGCGCCCACCGAGCCCGACCCGGTGTTCGGGATCCACGCCGTGACCGAGGTTCCCGGCGTCCCGAAGGAGATTCTGCGACCGCGCGACACCTGGACCGACCGGGGCGACTACGACCGACGGGCGCGCCAGCTCGCCGAGCTGTTCCGCCGGAACTTCGAGAAGTACGAGGAGAACTGCCCGCCGGAGGTGTGTGCGGCGGGGCCGACGGGCTGAGTCACGTCCCGAGGGTCGTCGACGATCCGTCCCGAGGTTCGGCGACGGAAGGAGAGACATGACGATCACACGCCGGCCACGAGGCGTCGCCGTCTCCGCGATACCTCGCTTTGGTCTCGCGACCGGCCTGTTCGCCGCCACGGCCACCTGGTCGTGCGAGCCCGCGCCACGGTTCGACCTCGCGATCGAGAACGCGCGGATCTTCACCGCCACAGGATCGGTGCTCGAGGACGCCGACGTCGGGATCGAGGAGGACCGAATATCCGTCATCGCCACCGACGGGTCGCCGGTCCCCGCCCGGGAGACGATCGACGCCTCCGGGATGACGCTGCTCCCCGGGCTGATCGACGCGCACGTCCACCTGCTCATCAAGTGGCCGCTGGAACTCGGGAGCGACGAAGCGCTCGCCGCCCACGTCGAGGAGGGCGTCATTCCCCGTCTCCGCGAGTACCTGAACCACGGCGTGACCACCGTGTTCTCGACGGGCGACTTCTGGCCGGCCATCCGTGACCTGCGCGACGACGTCGCCGCGGGCCACATCCCCGGCCCGCGCATCCTGACCGCCGGGCCGGTATTCGCCGCCCCGGACGGGCACCCCTCGGGCACGGTCTGCCCGCCCGAGGATGCCTGGTGTCGGAGTCGCCTCAGCGTCGAAGTCGCGACGGTGGGACAGGCGCGCGAGGCGGTGTTGCGTGTCGCTTCGGAGGGCCCGGACGCCATCAAGGCCATCCTGGGCGGCCTGCTCGGTCCGCCCATGGAGCCGGAGGTCTTCTCGGCCGTGGTCGATGCCGCCCACGAGGCGGGGCTGAGGGCTTACGTACACCCGGACGCGTCCTCGGATACGTGGCACGCCGTTCACGCCGGCGTCGACGGCCTCGTACACCTGCCGGCATTGCGGGAGGTTCCCGACTCCGTCATCGCGCTCCTCGTGGAACGCGGCCTCACCGTGACCACGACGCTGGGAGCGAGCGCGCCGGTCGTCGATGACCAGGGGATCAAGCGGCATCCGATGGCGGGATTCTGGTCCGACGAATTCGAGGCGCGGGCGACGGCTCACAAGGCGAGCGTGCGGGCGCTGGCCGACGCGGGCGTGCCGCTCGTCCTGGGAACCGACATGCCGGTGTCGGGACCGTGGGAGGCGATCGCACGCGAGATCGCGCTGCTCTCCGATGCCGGTCTGACGAACGAGCAGATCCTCGTCGCCGCCACACGGAACGCCGCAGTCCACCTCGGTCTGGGGACCGAGATCGGGACCGTCGAGGCCGGCAAGATCGCGGACCTCGTCCTCGTACGCGGTGATCCGCTCGAGGAGCTCTCCGCCCTCTCCGAGGTCGAGCTGGTGATCCAGGGGGGCGTGGTCCGGCGCTAGCCGTCTTCCGCGTCGGACCTCGGTCGCCCAACCGAGAAGATGCCCGTGACCCCGATCACCCTCTGGGCCACCTTGACGTCAGACAAACATGTGATATTATTATCACATATGGAAGCGAAGACCGGTTCGGTAGACGACCTCGATCTCGTATGGCGCGCGCTGGCCAACCCGGTGCGTCGCGAGATCCTGGACGTCCTCAAGGAGCGTCCGCTCCCGACGGGCGAGCTGGCCGATCGCTTCGAGGATCTCTCTCGGTTCGCCGTGATGCAGCACCTGGGGGTGCTGGAAGAAGGGGGTCTCGTGGTCCGTCAGAAGCGTGGGCGGGTCACGATCAACCACTTCAACCCGATCCCCATCCAGCGGATCTCGGACCGGTGGATCGACCGCATGCGCCGCCCGTGGGCGGAGTCGCTGGTCGATCTCAAGACGGAGATCGAGACGGGAGACGAGGACGAGGAGGGCGAGGACCCGCTGGCCGGACTCGGAGGCATGGCCGGCTAGCAGGGAGCGCCGAGAACGCGGCACCGCCTCTCACAACACGAGGATGGAAACAATGGCCACGAGTCCCGGGATCGAGAAGATGGTCTCGATCGACATCAAGGCGCCCGTCGATCGCGTCTGGGGCGAGATCACGAAGACGGGAGTCATCCAGCGACCGCTGTACAACACGATCCTCGAGACGGACCTGAAGCCCGGAAGTCCGCTCAAGTACTACAGCCCCGACCGAAAGCGGATCTTCGTGATCGGCCGCATCATCGACGTCGACCCGCCGAGGATGCTCCGGCATACGTACATGTTCACGACGAAGGACGAGCCCCCGACGCTCGTCACGTGGAACCTCGAGCCGACCGCGGAGGGCTGTCGCGTCACGGTCACCCAGACCGGTTGGACGGACGAGCACAAGGCGCCCGAGAAGACGGCGGGCGGCTGGCGCGAGATCCTGGGTCTGCTCAAGGACGAGGTCGAGACCGGGCAGATCCCGCTCAAGATGAGGATCACCTACAGCGCCATGAACAGGATGATGTGGATCATGCCGAAGACGACGATGGCGCCGAACGCCACGCAGATGCTCGACCGGTGGAAGCACCGCGAGGCCGGGCTTCTCGAACAGGAGGACTGAGCGATGCCTACACCCGAAGAGATGGCCGCGACGATGCGGGAGAACGCGCTCGAGAAGACCGGGCGCGTGGTCGAGGACTGGTTCGGCGTGCTGTCGGCCACCGGGCTCGAGAGGCACGGCGAGCTGGTCAAGCACCTGAAGACCGAGCACGGCGTCACGCACGGGTTCGCGAACCTCATCGTGCACGAGTTTCGGGCGGGGACGAGCGGGGGCACGAACGGCGCCGGCAACGACCCGATCGCCGCGCACTACTCCGGGAAGAAGGAGCACCTGCGGCCCGTGTACGACGCGATCATGGAACGCGTGAACGCCCTGGGCGACGATGTCGAGGTGGCGCCGAAGAAGGCGTACGTGAGCCTCCGGCGGAGCAAGCAGTTCGCGTGCGTGGGGCCGGCCACGAACTCGGCGCTCGAGGTGGGCCTCAACATGAAGGGCCACCCGACGACGTCCCGTCTGCTCGAGGGGAAGGGGATGGTGACGCACCGCGTGCGGCTCGGCTCGGTCGACGAGGTCGACGATGAGCTGGTCGGCTGGATCCGGGAGGCGTACGCTGCAAGTTAGCCCGTAACGAAACGTTACATTCTCGCGGGCTCTCCCATTCGTGGGGGAGCCCGCAACTCGTTGTACGCCATACACATGAGGGAAGGCCTACCCGCGACGGGTCGTGGCACGATCCGCGCTTCCTTCGCGCCGGGAAGGACCGGACGACCCGAAGAGCGGGGTTCCGGAACCCCGGATCGGCTAAAGCGATGCCCCCCAGAATTCTGATCGTCGACGACGACCTGGCCATTCGCGTCGCGCTGGTTGGGGCCCTCGACGGTGGACAGGTCGATGTCGCGTCGGCGTCCAGTGGCGAGGAGGCTCTGGCGCTTATCGACGAGCTCGGTGCCCCCGACGTCGTGCTGACCGATCTGCGGATGGGGGGACTCGACGGCATCGATCTCCTGCGCGTGATCAGCGATCGGGCTCCCGAATCGCGGGTGGTGATCATGACGGCCTATCACGACGTGGGGACGGCCGTCACCGCCATGCGCGAGGGTGCGGCGGACTTCCTCTGCAAACCGTTCGACCTCGCCGCCGTGCGCGACGTGCTCGATCGTCTTCTCGACGGGTCGCCGTCGGGGACGGGCCCCCGACCGGAGGCGGTGCGAGGATCGGGCGGGTCGTCGACCCTCACCAACCCCCGAACGCCCCGCATGCTCGCCTCGAGGTACGAGATCGAGGAGGAGGTGGGGCGCGGGGCCATGGCGCGGGTCTTTCGCGCCCGCGATACCCGGCATGACCGTCCCGTCGCGGTGAAGATCCTCCGCGCGGAAGTGGCCGTGTCGATCGGCACCGAGCGGTTCCTACGCGAGATCCAGATCGCGGCCCGTCTGCACCATCCGCATATCCTCACACTCATCGACTCGGGAGAGTCGGATGGGACGCCGTTCTTCGTGATGCCGCTGGTGGATGGTGCGTCCTTGCGGCGGCGGCTCGAGTCGAGTCGGCCGCTTTCGATCCCGCGCGGTGCCGCGCTACTGCGGGATGTGTCGGACGCGCTCGCGGCCGCGCACTCGGTGGGCGTCGTCCACCGCGATGTGAAGCCCGAGAACGTGCTCCTCTCCGGGCCGCACGCCTGGGTCGCCGATTTCGGTGTGGCGCGCGCCCTCTGGGACGCCTCCGGGGCCCGCGACACGTCGATCGGCTCGGCGATCGGCACCCCTCAGTACATGGCTCCGGAACAGGGTACCGGAGAGGGCCACGTGGATCATCGCGCGGACATATACGCCGTCGGGGTCCTCGCGCACGAGGTGCTGACGGGCGCCCCCCCGTTTTCCCGGCCGAGCGCGAGGGCCATTCTTACTGCGCATCTCGTCGATGAGCCCCCGGCTCTGTCGGCGCGGAGGCCCGAAGTCCCGGGCGAGCTGGACCGCACCGTCGCGAGATGCCTGGCGAAGCGACCGGAAGAGCGGTGGTCCGACGCCAGCGAGCTCGCGAACCGATTCGGAGCGTTCGCGGTCGAGGCGGTTCGTTGAACGCGCTCTCCCGGGTGGAGGCCCCGTGACTCGATCTCTGCTGCTCGTAGACGACGACGCCCGGATCCTCACGTCGCTCTCTCAGGCCCTGGTCGACGACGGGACGGACGTGCGAACGGCCGCGAGCGCGGAGGAGGCGCTCGGTCGGCTGGGGGCGCGGCCGGCCGACGTGGTCCTGTCCGACCTGAAGATGCCCGGGATGGACGGCATCGAGCTCCTGAAGCTCGTCCGCGAGCGGGCTCCGTCGACGGACGTCGTCATAATGACGGCGCACGAGGATCTGCCGACGGTCGCGCGGGCGATGCGCGAGGGAGCCATGGACTTTCTCGTGAAGCCGCTGGATCTCCACGCGCTCCGGCGCCTGCTCGACCGGATCTTCGATGACCGGGCCACCCGTGCCCGGGCTCGCCGAGCGCTGGATGATGACCGCCCGGGCATTTCCGAGCGTCTGGTCGGGCGTGATCCGCGACTGATCGACATCTTCAAGCTCGTCGGAAAGGTCGCCGGCTCGCGCACGACGGTCGTTGTCCGCGGAGAGAGCGGCACCGGAAAGGAGCTCATCGCCCGGGAGATCCACCGGGGCTCTCCATATGCGGACGAGCCGTTCGTCGCCGTGAACTGCACCGCGGTTCCCGAGCCGCTCCTCGAGTCGGAGCTGTTCGGACATCTAAAGGGCTCGTTCACCGGCGCGACCCGGGACCGGAGGGGACGGTTCGCGATGGCCGGGAAGGGGACCGTGTTCCTCGACGAGATCGGCGACACGAGCCCCGAGTTTCAGTCAAAGCTTCTGCGGGTCCTCCAGGAGCACGAATTCTACCCGCTGGGCGCCGAGCGACCCGAGCGGACCGAGGCGCGGGTGATCGCCGCGACCCACCGGAACCTCGAGAGAATGCTTGCCCTCGGAACATTTCGGGAGGACCTCTACTACCGGCTTCGGGTCGTCGAGATCACCGTTCCCCCCCTGCGCGAGCGGCTCGGCGATCTCCCGCTACTGGCCGAGCATTTCATCGCGCAGGCGGCGGCGGGTGGGGGTCGTACTCCGCCGGTGCTGGCACGGGAGGCCCTCGACCGACTCATGCGGCACGGGTGGCCCGGCAACGTCCGCGAGCTCCAGAACTGCCTGGCCCGCGCCGTGGTTACCTCGGGAGGCGATGTGATCCGCCTCGAGGACATCGAGCTCGTCGAACGGAGCGACGCCGAGCCCGCGACGGACATGAGCCTGGCCGAGGCGGAGCGGAAGCATGTGGCGCGCGTGCTCGAGGCGACGGGCGGACACAAGTCGCGGACGGCGTCGATACTCGGCATCTCACGCCCCCGACTCGACCGCCTGATCGCGAAGTACGAGATCGACCTCCCGGAGCCCCGTCCCCGTCCGGGAGACGAGGGGGGTCGAACGTGAGAGCGCCGGAGTTCTCGTTTCGCACACGCATCCTGCTCATCGTACTGACCGTGTCCGTGGTGCCCCTCGCGCTCACGGGTCTCTGGCTCACTCGGAGCGCGGAGCGTTCCGGACGCGAGCTCCTGCGGACGCGGCTCGATGAGGCCCTCGAGCAGGCGGTGTCCCGCATCGGGACGAACTGGCTGAAGCTCCGCTCCGACATCCTGTTTCTCGGAGATGAGGCCTCGGTGCAGGAGGCGCTCGCCGAGAGCCCTGTCCCCGGCGCGCCGGTCCCCGCGGGTTTGCGGCGTGTCTTCGAAGAGCTGGATCCCTCCGTCCGCCGCGTCGCCGTTCTCGATGCCTCCGACCGTGAGCGGTGGGTCCTCACGCGTACCGGCGACGAGCGGCGCGACGAGCCGACTCTGCGGCAGGAGCTGGCGATCCACCAGCGGTTTCCCTCTCTCGAGCTCGGCCGGCTCGTCGTCGATATCGAGTTTCGGGCCCTCGTGGGCCCGATCGGGACCGCGTCGGAGGCCGGGATGGTGCTGGGCGCCTTCGACACGGCGACCGGAAGCCAGCTTCTGCCCCTCCCATTCGACCCCGTCGCGCTGGATGGCGAGACATTCTCGTGGGGGCGAGAGGAGTGGCTCACCTCTCGGCGCCGGCTGGCCGATCCCGCGCTGCGTCTCGTCGCCACTGCCCCGCTCTCGCGCTTCTCGGGTCCGTTCGAGGCGGCCGCTCGTCGAGGGACGCGGTGGCTCGCCCTCGTGGCCTCCGCGGGTGTCGTGCTCACCTACCTGCTGACGCGGCGCATGACCCGCTCGCTCGAACATCTGGCTGCAGGCGCGGAGGCCGTGGCGCGTGGCGAGCTCGATGTCCGAGTGGCGGACCCCGGAAACGACGAGATCGGCCGCGTCGCGCGCGCCTTCAATACGATGACCGCGAGTCTTCGGAGGACGCTGCGTGAGCTCGCCAGTCGCGAACGGCTGGCCGCGGTCGGAGAGTTCGCCGCCTCGCTGGCGCACGAGGTGCGGAACCCGCTGACGGCCATCCGCATCGATCTTCAGCGGGTCGAGGAGTCGTTGCCGCCGGACTCCCCGTTGCGCGAGGCCCAGGCTCGTGCCCTCCAGGAGATCGGCCGGCTCGATGCGACCGTGTCCGAGACGCTCGACGTCGCCCGAACGGGTCGCTGGCGTGAGGAGGGTGTGGATCTGAGCGACCCGATTCGCGCCGCCGCGGACGCGGCCCGGCACGCGTTCACCACACGTGGCGCCGTGCTCGACACGAGCGCCCTCAACGGCGATGGTCCGGGTGTTCGGGGCGATGCGAAGGCGCTCGAGCAGCTCTTCCTGAACCTCCTGCTCAACGCCGCCGAGTCACTCGATGTCGACGGCCGCGCCTGGATCGAGCTCGTGACCGGGCCCGACGCCGTGGAGGTCTCCGTGCACGACGACGGGTGCGGCATCGAGGAGGATCTCATCGGTCGGGTATTCGACCCGCTCTATACGACGCGGGCGGATGGGACGGGACTCGGACTGACCGTGGTCCGACGGATCGTCGAAGAGCACGGCGGGCGGATCGAGGTGACGAGCGATGTGGGGGTCGGGACGGTCGTCCGCGTCGCGATCCCCCGCTGATGCCTCCGTCGGGGCCGGCTTCGCCCGAGCCCGCGCCGAGCGGGCCGGGGGGCCTCTCTCCGGGTCGCGAGCGGTGTAACGCGAGGCGTCCATCCTGTATCGATCCGTGCCGTCACTCGGCTCCCCCGGGAGGTCGACGTCTCGCCCATCTCAATGATTTCACGACACTTACGGAATCGGACGACCGACCACGTCGGTGGTCCGGACCTTCCATGCAGACTGGTCGAACGCGTCCGATGACCACCGACGGCAGGATACATCGATGAGACGGCTCGCCGCGATCACCCTCTTCCTCGTGCTGCTCCTGACGGCCTGTCGGGCCGATCGGGATCGCGCCGCAATGGCGCAGGTCCCCATGGCCGACACACCCATTCCGCAGTCGACGTCTCCCGAGACCGTGACGGATCGCGGGGAGACGCCGTTCCGACGTCTGTGGGCGGGCGAGGGCTTCAACTTCTTCGCGTCATCTCCTTCCCCCGACGGGCAATGGGTGACCGAGATCGACTGGACGACCGGAGACCTCGCGGTTCGGCATCTGGAAAGCGGGGAGCTCCATCGTATCACCGACAAGGGGGCGAGGAAGGAGTCGGGTGACTACTCCGAGGTCGCGATCTTCTCGCCCGACGGTCGGCGTATCGCGTACAGCTGGTATGTCGACGAGAAAGCCACGTACGAGGTGAGGATCGTGGACTTCGCGATCGACGACCGCGGCATTCCGCGGGCGTCGGAGCCCCGCGTCGTCCATGCGGGGGACCCCGTGTACGCCTTCTGGCTGTACGGCTGGACGCCCGAGGACGAGATCCTGGCCGGTCTCTACCGGCCCGACAACTCGACGGCGCTCGGGTTTCTCGATCTCTCGACCGGCGAGATTCGGCCGCTCAAGAGCTTCGACTGGGCCGACGCGCGCGCGTCCCTGTCCCGTGACGGCGAGACGGTCGCGTACGATCACCCGGCGGGCGGGGGTCCGGACGACCGGGACATCTTCCTCCTCGCTTCGGACGCGTCCCACGAGACGGTCCTCGTAGAGGGGGAAGGGCGCGACGAAGTCCTGGGGTGGGGTCCAGGGGATCGGTCCCTCTTCTTCCTCAGCGAACGCTCGGGGAGCCCCTCGATCTGGCGAGTGCCGATGTCGCATGGTCGGGCTGCGGACGATGCCCGGCTGATCCGGGAGGGAGTGGGTCGGCTCGAGCCGCTCGGCCCCGCGGGCGAGGAGTTCTACGTCGGCGTGGAAGTCGAGTCTCCCCGGTTCCGGACGGCCCGGATCGACTTCGAGAAGGGAGTCCTCGAGCCCCTGCCGACGGTCCTCGATTCGCCGTACCGAGGACCGGCGGTAGCGTTCGACTGGTCCCCCGACGGAAGGCTCGTAGCACACGCGGTCTCGGTCGGGCAGGCGAGGGCGAGGCTGTTCTTCAGCTCGCCCGACGGCAACGTGATCCGGGAGTGGAACCTCGGGCTTCGGCTGCTCCGCTTGATACTCCGGTGGACCCCCGATGGGGAGTCGATCCTCCTCTCGGGGCAGGACGATCGCGGCCGTGCGGGCCTCTTCCGCGTCGATCTGGATTCGGAGACGACGCAGCTCCTTCGCCGGTACGAGCTCTCTTCAGGTCGCCTGTTCTCGATCTCGCCCGACGGCGGAGCCGTGCTGTACACCCGGGTAGCCGATGTCGCGGATGGGTCCGAGCCGAAGCGCATCGATGTGGTGTCGTGGGATCTCGAATCCGGGACGGAACAGACGATCCGGACCATCGACACCCACGATGTCCACCTCGGAGCGGGGCATTCGAGCCACCTCGTCGTCTCCCCCGACGGGGAGTGGGTCGCGTACCCGAGCTTCTCGACGGAGGAGGAAGCCAGGATCCGTTTCTTCCCCACTGCCCCCGGCTCCGCCGAGGCGCGAAAACCTCTCACGGCGCCCGGCCTGCGCGAGATCGTCGGGTGGACGCCGGACGGACGGTCGCTCCTCTACCTGACCGCGGCCACGTCCCCGGACTCGGGCGAGTGGGCGACCGAGGACGTCGAGCTGTGGAGCGCATCGGGAGACCACACCCGGCGACTGGCGACGATTCCGGATTACGCCGGCGGGGCGAGGCTCAACCCCGATGGGCGCACGCTGGCCTATCGGGCGGGGCGATCGAGGGGGGAGATCTGGGCCCTCGACATGCGGGATGACTCCCGACCGGAGACGCCCCGATGAAGACACTCTCCGCGATGACCCTGCTTGCGGTGATCGTGCTCACCGCATGTCGGCCGGACCGTGAACGCGCCGCCATCGCACAGGTCCCCGATGCCGGCGGGATCGGAGCAGCGTCGCCCTCATCCGGGGCGTTGCCGGAAGCGGGCGAGACGAGTCTGAGGCGTCTGTGGGCCGGTGATAACTTCAACTTCTACGCCTCCTCGCCCTCCCCGGATGGCCGCTGGGTGACCGAGATCGACTGGTCGACCGGCGACCTCGCCGTCCGCGACCTGTCGACCGGTCGACTGCACCATCTGACCGCCAAAGGGTCGTGGGCGGAGTCGGGGGATTATGCCGAGGTGTCCCGGTTCTCCCCGGACGGAAGCCGGATCGCGTATGCGTGGTTCAACTCGGACCGGGTGGCGGAGAGCACCTCGCCCTCCTCCGCCTACGAGATTCGGATCCTGGACTTCGTCACCGGGGAAGACGGCACTCCCTCGCCTTCCGAGCCCCGTGTTGTCGTCCGATCCGGGCCGACGCGCTACTACTGGCTGTTCGGCTGGTCCGGCCGAGACGAGCTGCTCGTCGGGATCTACCGTCCCGACAACACGACGGCGCTGGGGATGCTCTCTGCGAAGGACGGTTCGCTTCGGGTGCTCCGGAGCTTCGACTGGCGCGAACCGCGAGCCGTTCTGTCCCCCGACGGTGATTGGGTCGCGTACGATCTCGAGTCGGACGACCGGGTCGTCGACCGCGACATCTACCTGCTCTCGACCTCCGGCGGCTCCGAGACCCGGCTCGTCGAAGGGGCGGGGAACGACCGCGTCATGGGCTGGATGAACGACGGCTCGTTGCTCTTTCATTCCGACCGTTCGGGCGTTCCCGCGATCTGGCGCCTCGGCGTGTCGAACGGGGCGGCCGACGGCTCACCCACGCCTCTTCGCGAGGACGTCCGAAACGTGCAGCCGCTCGGGCTCGCCGGCTCGTCGCTCTACTTCGGCGTCGTCGTGAACGGACCCAGGTTTCAGACCGCGCGAATCGACGTCGAGCGTGGGACGCTCGCCGATCTGCCCGTGGCGTTCGAAGCCCCGACGACGGGGGACATTCAGGCGCTGGCCTGGTCCCCGGACGGTGAGTACGTGGTCCACGATGTCGACGGTCGGTCGACCACGAGGATCCTCATGCGATCCGCCAGCGGCGAAGTCGTCCGCACGTCCTCCTTCGACTTCAAGATGGGCGCCTGGGGCATCCATTGGACCTCCAACGGAAGATCGGTGTGGCTGCACGCCATGGACGATCAGAGCAGGGGCGGCCTCTACCGGATCGACCTCGACACGTTCGAGGCGACGGCCGTACGCCCGGTCGCCGCGCGGGGGAACAACTTCTCGTTCCATCTGTCGCACGACGGAGGCCGGACGTACTTCACGCGCCCCCGCGTGGAGGATGGAAGACCCGTCATCGGCGAAGCGGCCGTCGTGGAAGCGGATCTCGTTAGCGGACGTGAGCGGGTTGTCCGGGCCGTGCCGGGCGTGGGCCAGGTCGTGCCATCGCCCGACGGGAAATGGCTGGCCTACTTCGAGCGGGCGACCGGGCGTGAGATCCGGGTGTTCCCGCTGGAGGGAGGGGAGCCGATCGACCTCCACGTCGTCGAGTCCGGACGCACCTGGGGGCCAGCCGTGTGGATGCCCGATGGTCGATCCCTCCTGTTCTTCGAACGATTGGAGTCGGGCGGCAACACGTACGAGCTCCAGAGGGTCTCCTTCCCGGAAGGCGAGGTACAGCGGCTCGGCCAGATCGAGACGACGCAGCCCGGTCTTGCCCTCCACCCCGACGGACGGACGATCGCGTACCGGACCGGCCTGCCACGCGGCGAGATCTGGGCGCTCGACGTGACCGGCGGCGTTGCGGCTGCCCCGCGACCGGAGGGTTCCCGATGACCGCGCGGTCGATGGGGCCGCCGGCTCTCTCCTGGATCGCCGTGGGGCTGTGCGCCCTCGCGGCGGCGGGTTGCCGCGCCGAGGCCGAGCGATCCGCCCTCGCCCAGGTGCCGGGTGCGACCGCGACCGCCCCGGACGTGGCCGACGGGCGCCCCGCCGAGGGACCGGAGCCGCGGCGGCTGTGGGTGGGCGAGAACGTCGCTTTCTACGAGATGGAGATCTCGCCCGACGGCAGATTCGTGACCGAGCAGGACGAGACGTCGGGCGACCTGGCCGTGCGAGACCTGGCGACCCGAACGCTCCACCGTCTGACCGACAAGGGATCGTGGGACGACTCGATCGACTACTTCCAGAGCGCCCGGTTCTCGCCGGACGGACGACGCATCCTCTACACGTGGTACGATAACGCGACGGCCGGCTACGAGATCCGGGTACTGGACTTCTCGTTCGACGATGAAGGACGGCCGATCGGCTCGGGGAACCGTGTCGTCTACCCGGCCGGCGTTCCGGAGGGCGCGACCATCGTGTATGGCTGGCTCTCCGACGACGAGGCGCTGATCGGGCTCCGCCGCCCTGACGACACGCGGGCGCTCGCCGTCGTCTCGCTGATGACCGGTGAGACACGCCCGCTCAAGAGCTTCGGGTGGGGCGAGTATCCGGGCCGGACCGTGGTCTCCCCCGACGGCCGGTACGTCGCGTACGGCCGGCGCTCCGGGTCCGACACCGGGGCGAGCGATCTCTACGTCATGACAGTCGACGGAACCGCCGACATGCGCCTGGTGTCAGGGGCCGGGCGGGACGTTCCCCTCGCGTGGGTGCCGGACGGGTCGGCCGTTCTTTTCCACCGATGGGGTGATGGGAACGGCTCGATCTGGAGAGTACCGGTATCGGAGGGCCGGCAGGCAGGGCCAGCCGTCGAGGTGCTCGGCAACGTGCCCGACCCCACGCCGATCGGACTCGGGGGCGACGCGTTCCACTACGGCCTGGTGGTGGAGCGGCCGGCCGTCGTGACCGCGACGATCGACGCCGATGCCGGACGGCTCACCCCGCTCGCGACGCGGTTCGATCCGCCGACGGGGGGGCGGACGCGCACGTTCGCGTGGGCGCCCGACGGTCGCCACGTCCTGGAGGAGATCGACTACCACGGCGAGCCCGACACGTGGATCCGGTTGAGGACGGAAGACGGCGAGCTGGTCGAGGACTGGACGTTCGATCTCTTCATCATGTTCACGCACTTTCGCTTCGCGCCCGACGGAAGATCCGCGATCGTCCCGGCGAACGACGCCCTCGAGCGGCCGGGGTTCATGCGCATCGATCTGGACCGGGGCGAAGCCTCGATGCTCGTCCAGTTCGACCGCGGTGGCGAGTTCGGTCGCGTGTCCGACTTCTCTCCCGACGGGGAGAGGCTCTACTACACGCGCAAGCAGTTCGACGACGGACCACGGGACGAGGCCGCTACGTACCTCGTCGAGCGGGTCCTCGCCACGGGGGCCGAGCGGCGGCTGGCCCGCGTGCGCGACCACGGCGCGGTGACCGCGTCGCCCGACGGCGAGTGGCTCGCGATCGCCCTCCCGCCCCGGAGCGGCCCGAAGATGATCCGTGTGGTCCCGACCGCGGACGGCGAGGCCCGTACCGTCTACGAGTCGGGCACAGAGATGTCCCGGTTCCCCACCGTGCTCGGGTGGACCGAGGATGCCGGGTCGCTCCTGTTCCTCGATCAGCATCCATCCGATGCCGAGTCGGCCGTCGGTCTGTTCCGGGTCTCGATCCACGGCGGAGACGCCGATCGGCTCGCCACTATCGAGGGCTTCCAGGGGCTCGCGAACCTCCACCCCGACGGTCGAACGCTGGCGTACAGGACCGGCGAGCAACGCGGCGAGATCTGGGCGCTCGACCTGTCCGAGGCGGTCGAAGCACCGGCAGCGACGGGAGGCGGCCGATGAGCCCCACCGGCGAGTACCGACCCGATACGTGGATCTTCGCGACCTGCCTCCTGTGGGGAGCGACTGTCACGGGGTGTCGAGCCGAGTCCGGGCGCTCGGCCATGGCGCAGGTGCCGGACGCGACCGGGGCCATGGCCCGAGCCGCCGCGGGCGGTGAAGCGGGAGCCGGCGCCGCATCGACGGGGATGAGACGACTCTGGACCGGGCGAGACTTCAACTTCTACGCGTCCTCGCCCTCTCCGGATGGACGCTACGTGACGGAGATCGACTGGACGACCGGCGATCTCGCGGTCCGCGATCTGGCCACGGGCGAGATCCATCGGCTGACCGACAAGGGGTCGTGGGAGGAGAGCGACGAGCTCGCCGAGATCTCGATCTTCTCGCCCGATGGACGGCAGGTGGCGTACGTCTGGTACAACCAGGAGATCAGGGACTACGAGCTTCGCGTGCTGGACTTCGCGGTCGGCGCCGATGGGATCCCGCGCGGCTCAGACCCGCGCGTCGTCTTCTCGAGCGCGGAGCTGCATCCCTACTGGTTGTTCGGGTGGTCCGAAGAAGGTGAGGTCCTCGCGACCGTGTACCGCCCGGACGAGACGAACGCCCTCGCGCTCATCTCGGTCGAGGACGGATCGGTGGAGATCGTGAAGAGCTTCGACTGGCGCGAGCCACGGGCGGTCCTCTCTCCGGACGGCAGGTTCGCGGCCTACGACTTCCCGGCGGACGAGTCCGCGGCGCGCGACATCCACCTCATCATGCTGGACGACGGCGGCGAGATGGATCTCGTCGACGGGCCGTCGAACGACCGGGTCCTGGCATGGCTTGCCGACGACGGGGGTGTCCTGTTCCACAGCGATCGGTCGGGAACCCCGTCGGTATGGCGAGTCCCGCTCTCCGACGGTCGGCCGGGTGCGCCAGTCCTCGTGCGCGAGGATGTGAGGCGGCCCCGCCCGCTGGGTGTTGCCGGCGACGCGCTCTACTTCGGTGTGCTGGTCGAATGGCCGCGGCGGTACTCGGTCGACGTCGATCTGGAGGGCGGGCGGATGCTGGGCGCCCTCACCCCCGAGGATGACCCATACGACCGGGCGGTCGGCGACTGGGGGTGGTCGCACGACGGACGCTACGCGATCCACACGGTGACCGGTTCCGAGCGCGCGGGGCTGTGGCTCGTGTTGCGCTCGGAGGATGGCGGATTCCGCCGCGACTTCGGGTTCGATCTCCGGAAGATGGGGTCGCTCCGCTGGGCGCCGGATGGCGAAGCCGTGTACGTGGCCGCGGTAGACGCGCAAGCGAGAGCGGGGCTTCAGAGGATCGACCTGCAGTCGGGCGACTTCGAGACCATGCGGCGTCTCGGTCGCGCCCCGCTCGGGATGGGGGGTGACTTCGACATCGGTCCGGACGGCAACGAGGTCTTTCTGCGGGTTCGGTCACCGGATGCGCCCGAGAGAGGCCCCGGTATGTATCGGGGCTGGATCGTGGCGCAGGATGTGGAATCGGGCGAGGACCGCGAGGTCGTCGCGGTCGACTGGCGGGGTCCGCAGGCGGTGTCGCCGGATGGCTCCATGCTGGCGTACGTCGACTACGACCACTTCCGCGTCGCCCCGCGGCTGCTCGTCGTGCCCGTCGACGGCGGCTCGCCACGCGAGCTCTTCAGCATGGACGCCGGGGACATCGGGACGCCCCACTGGACGCCCGACGGAAGGACACTCCTGTTTCGGGTCGGTCTGCCCTCAGACAGCCAGGTCCTCCCCGGCGGCCACAGGCTGTGGACGGTCGGAGTCGACGGCGGGGAGCCGCGACGTCTGGAGGCCTTCGATGACCTGAACCCGATCGGCGTGCGCCTGCACCCCGGTGGCGACCGGATCTCGTTCCGGACAGGGACACGGCTCGGCGAGCTATGGGCGCTGGACGGAATCAGCGAGGCCACCTCGGCGGCCTCGGATCGAGCGGAGCACGACCGATGATGAAGAGACGGACCGCACTCGTTCTGACACCGATCCTCCTACCGTGCCTGATCGTGGGCTCCCTGACAGCCTGTCGGGCCGACGGGGAGCGCTCGGCCCTCGCGCAGGTCCCCACGGGTCGCCCGAACTCGTCCGACCCCGGGGTCGGAGCCGACGACGTGAGTCTCCGACGCCTGTGGACCGGCTACGGGGGCGATCTCTACGGGTCATCCGTATCGCCGGACGGCCGGTGGGTGACGCGAATCGATTGGACGACCGGAAACCTCCTGGTCCTCGACCTGACGACCGGCGATCTGCACCCGGTGACGGATGTGCGAAACGATGAAGGCGGGTCCGGCGGTTGGGCCGGCAGATCGGTCTTCTCGCGCGACGGAGCGCGGGTTGCCGTGAGCTGGACGGCCGGACCTGCTCAGCAGCTGCGTCTCGTCGACCTCGTGCTCGACGACGCCGGCACCCCGGTCGCGGTCGAGGCGGAGACGATCTTCGACAACCCCGAGCTCCACCCCTACTACCCGTTCGACTGGTCGCCCGACGGTCGACACATCCTCGCCGGAGCGTATGGCCGCGCCGGCCCCGGTGGGGGCGCGCAGCTCGCACTCATCTCCACGGATGGCACATCCCGCACGTTGAAGAGCTTCGCCACCGAGCGACCCCTTCACGCGGCGTTCTCCCCGGACGGGCGGTTCGTCGCGTACGACGCCGCGCCGGGTGCGGAGTCCGCCGATCGCGACCTGTTCGTTCTGACGCTCGACGGCTCGTATGACGCCGCTATCGCGCCCCATTCGGCCTTCGATCGCTTGCTCGGCTGGCGTGCGGATGGCGACATCCTGTTCGAGAGCGATCGGGAGGACGTCAGGGGAGTATGGCGCGTGGGGATGGTGGAGGGCCGGCCAACCGGTTCTCCCGAGCTCGTGCGAGAGAATACTTCGGAGATCGACCCGCTGGGGCTCGCGGGGGACCGATTCTACTTCGGCGTGAGTATCGACACGCGGCGGCTGTACACGGCGGACGTGGACCTGTCGACCGGCCGTCTCACGAGCTCGCCCGTCACGGTGGACGACCCGCCTCGGTTCGTCATCTCCGCGTGGGACTGGTCGTCCGACGGACGGTTGTTCGCCTACTCCGGCTGGAGGGACGCGGCGGAGGGGTCGGAGATCGGTGTGCGGTCGCCGGGTGGGGAGCAGACTTTCCGGCTCGATCTGGCCCCGGCGGGGCGCATGCGCTGGCACCCGGATGGACGGTCGCTCGTGGTGTGGGCGAGCTCGAACGGGTGGCGCGGCTTCCAGCGGATCGACCTCGCGGACGGATCGGCGTCGACGATCCTCCGCACCGACGGCCTCGACGAGCCGACCTGGCGCGGCGACTTCGAGCTGTCCGCGGACGGCGGGACCCTCTACTTCGGCCGCAGCGCCAGGTTCGGCGATCCCGGAAGCCTGGTGGCTCGAGACCTCGAGACCGGCGAGGAGCGGGTCGTTCTCCGAGACCTGACCGAACGACACGGCCGCCTGGCGATCTCACCCGACGGCGAGCGGCTCGCGTTCGTCGGGCACGAGTCCTCGCTCGGAAATGTGGTCGCTACGGTGCCCTCGGGAGGCGGGTCGGTGACCGAGCTGTCCCGCCTGATTCCCGAGCTCACGTACATCTGGGGGCTCGAATGGACTCCCGATGGCCGCGCGATCGTCGTCGTGGCGTCGGAGTCCGCCGACCTGACGCGCCAGCTCTGGGTCGTGCCCGCCTCGGGTGGAGAGGCACGCCGCATCGAGCTGACCGACCCCGTCGGTGAGACGCCGCGTCTGCACCGCCAGGGATCGTCCCCTCTCAGGCTCCACCCGGATGGCCGCCGGGTCGGGTTTCTCGCGGGGTGGGGACGCTCGGAGGTGTGGGTGATGGAAGGATTCCACCGCGCAGCCACGAGCGAAACGGAGGTCCCGCGATGACCCGATACGGATCCTCGACCGAGAAATTCGAGAGAGCGCCGCGCACGATCTGCCACCGGAACGCGGCACTAATACTGAGCTGTCTCGCGTGGGCGTCACTGACCGCGTGTAGGGGGGAGTCACAGCGGTCCGCGTTGGCGCGCGAGCCCGCCGGCGCGGACGCGGCGATCGCCGAGGCAATCGGTCTGCCCGGCGTGCAGGCTCGACGGCTCTGGGCCGGTTCGTACGTCGACTTCTACGCCTCGTCGATCTCTCCGGACGGCAGATACCTGTCGATGGTCGACTGGTCCACGACCGATCTCGGTATCCGCGACCTGCAGACCGGCGAGCTGCACAAGGTCACGAATGCGGTGCGCGCGGAGGGGAAGCCGTACGAGGACGCCGGGGTCTCGGTGTTCTCGCGGGCCGGGGACCGGGTCGTGGTAGGGTGGCAGTACTACCCGCTGCTGCAACTGCGAGTGCTCGATCTCGAATTCGGCCCCCCCGGGCCGACGGTCGTCGGCGAGCCGAACGTGATCCTGCACAACCCCGAGCTCGAGCCCTACTACCCCTTCGACTGGTCGCCGGACGATCGGGAAGTCCTCGCGAAGGTGTACACGTCCGGCAACGCGAACCAGCTCGCGTTGATCTCGATGGACGGCACATACCGGGCGCTCAAGAGCTTCGACTGGCGCGAGCCGACGATGGCCGAGTTCTCACCCGATGGAAGGTACATCGCGTACGACTTCCCGCCGGATCCCGACGGCGTGAACCGCGATGTGTTCGTCGTGTCGCGCGACGGGACCGAGGAGACCGTGATCGTGCGGTGGTCGGGGGTCGACCGGCTGCTCGGGTGGCATCCCGACGGAAGCATCCTCTTCCACAGCGACCGGG
Organism: Gemmatimonadota bacterium; assembly: GCA_033720355.1. GTDB lineage: Bacteria > Gemmatimonadota > Gemmatimonadetes > Palauibacterales > Palauibacteraceae > Palauibacter. The sequence goes on along the minus strand of JAWWCR010000026.1, from coordinate 5,090 downwards.
GGGGACGGCCCGCGATCTGGCGAGTCCCGGTCGACGCCGGCCGGCCGGTCGGCGAGCCCGAGCTCGTCATGGCCGACACGCGGGGCGTCGAGCCGCTGGGGTTCGCCGGCGACCACTTCTACTACGGCGTCGACGTCAACCCGCGCCGGCTCTACACGGCGGGGGTGGATCTCGCGGCGGGCGAGTTGACCACGACTCCGACCCCGGTCGCGGATCCCGCGGTGATCGACGTCGTGGGCTGGACCTGGTCTCCGGATGGCGAGTTCTTCGCTTACTCGGGGACCGCCCCCGGCACGATGGGGTCTCGGATGGTGATCCGGGCGGCCGATGGGCGAGAAGTCCAGAGCCTCGCACTCCCTCTTCGCGCATCGAGCCGGCTGCATTGGCACCCCGCGAGGCGTGCGATCGTGCTGTTCGGCCGTGACGACAAGTCGCGCTGGGGATTCTACGAAGTGGATCTGGGGACAGGCGCCTACCGAACGATATTCTACCGGGACCTCTCGGAGATATGGACGCCTCGTGGGAACTTCACGCTCTCTCCGGACGGAGCGACGCTCTACTTCGCCATCGGGACCGCCGCACAGCTGACGGCCGGATCGCTCGATCTGGTCGCGTACGACATCGATTCGGGAGCCGTCCGGCGGATCGCCGAAATCAGCTCGTACGGTCTGGGGACGCTGTCGATGTCCCCCGACGGTGCGCAGCTGGCCGTCGTCGGGCCGGCCGAGTCGCCGGACGAAGGGGTCATCGCCACCGTGTCTGTCGATGGGGGCCCATTGAGACCCCTCGCGACGATTCCGCAGGGTCACCTCGTCTTTCGCCTGGAGTGGGTCCCGAATGGCGAGTCGATCGTCTATACCCTCGTCGAGCCCGAGGAATCGATCCGCACCGCGCACGTCGTCGACACGGCGGCCCCCGGCGAGTCTCGCATCCTGTCCCTCGGCGAGGGAGCCAGCCGGCTTCTCCGGTTCCACCCTAACGGTCGCCAAATAGCCTTTACATCCGGGGAGTCGCGCGGCGAGGTCTGGGTACTCGACGGTCTGGGCGCCGATACGGATGCCGGGCCGGGCGACGACCGATGGTGAGGTCGCTCTGGGCCACGGTTGTCGCGCTCGGCGCGTGCGCGACGGGGTCGCTCGGCGGTGGTGCGGGCGGGGGAGCCTACCGCGTGCCCGTCCCCCTCGGTCTCGATCTGGTCGCGGGCGTGCCGGAGGCGAACCCCCTCACGCGGCCAAAGGTGGAGCTCGGTCGCAAGCTCTTCTTCGACCCCGAGCTCGCCATAGACCGCTCGCGAAGTTGTGCGACGTGTCACCGTCCCGATCTCTACTTCACCGACGGTCGCGAGCGCCCGGTCGGCCTGGAGGGGGGAGAGGGCAGGCGGAACGTCCCGTCGGTGCTGAACGTCGCGTACGGACGGACGTTTTTCTGGGACGGGCGCGCGGAGGGCCTCGAGGCGCAGGTCCTGGAGCCGATCCGCGGACCGGATGAGCTGGGTCTGGGTGAGGCGGCGCTGATCGAACGGCTGGAAACCCGTCGCGACTACCGCGACGATTTTGAAGACGCGTTCGGCGACCGGGAGATCACGCCCGACCGCGTCGCGCGCGCGCTGGCGAGCTATCTGAGGACCCTCCGCTCGGGGGATGCGCCCATCGACCGGTTCCTCCACGGCGATCGGGGGGCGCTCTCGGCCGAGGCGCAGCGGGGGTTCCGGCTGTTCACGGGACGCGCGAACTGCGGCGTGTGCCATCTCGCGCCGCTGTTCACCGATCACCAGTTCCACAACACCGGTGTCTCGTGGGGGTCGACCGACCTCGGACGCTTCGCGGTCACGGGGGAGGAGGCCGACCGCGGGCGCTTCAGGACGCCGTCGCTCAGAAACGTCGCGGAGACCGCGCCCTACATGCACGACGGCAGCCTCGCCACGCTCGAGGACGTCATCGAGCACTACGCCGGCGGGGGGACGGCCGGCCCTCACCTGGACGAGGAGATCCACCCCCTGGACCTCACCGATCAGGAGAAGCGCCAGCTCGTGGCCTTCCTCAAGGCACTGACCGGAGGCGAGCCGGACACCGATTGACATTGGATGCAAATTTACCGAATTTGTTTGTATGTCAGGATCCGTACGCGAGCCCATCCAGGTGTACCTGTCAGGCGATGAGCGCGCGGTGCTCGACAGGGCATCGCGCGCGCTCGGTGTGTCCCGCTCCGAGGTTCTGCGGCGCGGGTTGCTGTTCGTCGGCGACGCCGCGACCCCTGAGGCAGCGGGGGCGGGTGCGGTCGGCCCTCGATGGGCCGTCACCCCCGCGACGGCGGGGCCGGGTGCGCCGCCTCCCTCGATTCCGGTGGCGCCGCTCAGGGAGATCCTGCGTGAGCTCTCCGAAGACCGTGCGGATCGGTGATCTACCTCGACACATCCGTGGCGCTCGCCCACCTGCTGGCCGAGGACCGACGTCCGCCCGCTGATCTCTGGGCCAGTGAGCTCGTCAGCAGTCGGCTTCTGGAGCACGAGCTCCGGGTTCGGCTCAACGACCGCGGCCTCGAGCGCAGCCACGGGGACGCGGCCCGGCTGATGCTGTCGCGGGTCGCGCTCGTCGAATTCGACCGATCCGTCCTCGCGCGCGCTCTCGATCCGTTCCCGGTACCGGTGCGCACACTCGACGCCCTGCACCTCGCGTCGGCCGGGTTTCTGCGTGAACAGGGCGTCGACGTGCAGTTCGCCGCGTATGACGACCGTATGCGTCGGGGGGCCGAGGCCCTCGGCTTCCCGCTGACACCCCTGCCCGGCTGAGGTTGCCCCGCCCGCCGCGCCGTCGGAATGTAGTCGCCCGACCGACACGACTTTCCGGAAGGACGACATGAAGAGACTCATCCGCACGGCGGCACTTCTCGCGGTGGCTTCCACCGCGGCCTGTAGCTCGGGGCGTACGGCGACGGTGGCCACCGGTCCGGCCCCCTCGACCGACGAGACGCCCGAGCAGATCCCCCTGTACGACGATCTGGGTCCGTACAACCGACCGATCGTCACGTCCTCCGACGAGGCCCAGGCGTATTTCGACCAGGGCCTCCTCCTCATGTACGCGTACGGCACCGACCACGCCGAGCGGTCGTTCAGGGCGGCGCAGGCCGCCGATCCGGAGTGCGCCGCCTGTTACTGGGGCGAGGCCTGGGCGCTCAGCCCGTACCTGAACGGGGGAATGGCGCCGGGGGCCGAGCGGCGCGCGTATGCCGCGATCGAGAAGGCGAAGGAGCACATGGCGGGGGCGAGCGAGGTCGAGCGGGCGCTGATCGAGGCGTTCGAGGTCCGTTTCGACATGGAGCCCACCACCGACAAACGGAAACAGCTCGACTCGCTCTACGCGCGCACGATGGCCGGGGTGGCGGAACGCTTCCCGAACGATCTCGACGTCCAGACCCTGTATGCCGAGTCGATGATGCTGCTTCGTCCGCGGCGCGGGTCGGTCGATCTCGAGGCGGACGATGTGAAGAAGATCCTGCCCGTGCTCGAAGGCGTGCTCGCCGTCGACATCCGGCACCCCGGTTCGTGCCACCTCTACATCCACCTCGTCGAGGCGTCGCAGGACCCCTCGCTCGCCGAGCCGTGCGCCGACTATCTGGGCGACCAGATCGCGATCAGCCACATCCGCCACATGCCGTCGCACATCTACATGAACGTCGGGCGCTACAGCGACGCGGTGCGCTCGAACCAGCGCGCGTGGCACGCGGACCAGATGGCCGACCGGGGCGGACCGCCCGGGGTCTACCCGAGCCACAACCTGCACATGCTGCTCTTCGCCGCGGTCCTCGACGGACAGAGCGCGGTCGCGATCCAGGCGGCCAGGGACCTCCAGAAGATCCAGTCGAGCTGGGGGTGGTATTACCCCGTTACCCTCTCGATCTTCGGTCGCTGGGACGAGGTGCTTGCCCTCGGAGCCGAGCCCGAAGACGACTTCGAGGCCGCCATGTGGCGCTACGCGCGCGGCATGAGCCACCTGCGCACGGGGGCCCTCGACGCGGCGCAGGCGGATCTCGCCCGGATCGATGAGTTGATCGCGGGCGTGGGCGACGCGCGGTTCCGCTTCCACGACCAGTCGATCCTGCTGGGGATCCCGAGAAACATGCTCGCCGGCGAGATCGCGTTCGCCGCGGGCGATGTGGACGGCGCGATCGCGCTGCTCGAGATGGGGAAGGAGATCGAGGACGGGCTGATGTACGACGAGCCCGAGCCCTGGCATGTGCCCGTTCGGCAGACGCTGGGGGCGATCCTCCTGGCGGCCGACCGTCCGGCCGAGGCGCAACGCGTCTACGAGGAGGCGCTCGAGGACCACGAGAACTCGGGCTGGTCGCTGTTCGGTCTCGAGCAGGCGCTCCGCGCGCAGGGCAGGGACGGCGAGGCCGACCGGGCGCACGCCGAGTTCGAGAAGCACTGGGCGCGGGCCGACATCTGGCTCGCCACCTCGCGCTTCTGACCGGGCGTCGGACGATGCGAGACGACCGGCCCGTAGTGTACGAGGGTACGGCTCCCGAGAGCCCCTACCGGGTCTCCTACGACGGCGGTTTCCTCGTCGCCGAGCAGCCTACCGATCCCCCCGAGTCGGAGGGCGATCCGGACGAGCTCGAGGAGGCTCGCGAGGAGGAGCTCGAGGAGGTCGTCGACGAGATCGCCGATCTCCAGAGACGTATCTACGCACGGGACGAATACGCGCTGCTGCTCTTGTTTCAGGCGATGGACGCGGCGGGGAAGGACTCGACGATGCGGGCGGTCACGACCGGTGTGAACCCCGCCGGGTTCCAGGTATCCTCGTTCAAGGGGCCTTCCGCCAACGAGCTCGATCAGGACTTCCTGTGGAGAACGGCCATCCGGCTGCCGCAACGTGGCCGGATCGGCGTGTTCAACCGGAGCTACTACGAGGAGGTCCTCGTCGTCCGGGTGCACCCCGAGTTCCTCGAAGGACAGCGCCTGCCGAGGATTCCTCCTTACGACGAGCTGTGGAGCGAGCGATACCGGTCGATCCGCGAGCACGAGCTGCACCTCGCCCGCAACGGCACCGTCATCCTCAAGTTCTGGCTCAACATCTCGAAGGACGAACAGG
>JAWWCR010000025.1:0-37676 GCA_033720355.1 Gemmatimonadota bacterium | reverse complement strand
GCCGGCGATCGCCGCGGCGCAGGCCACGACGGCCCCCACGAGGATCGCCGTCGCGGCGGCCGCCGTGGCCTGCGCCCCCCCGACCGTGAAGTCGATCTCGCTGCCCAGCAGCAGATAGAGCACCAGCGAGATCGTGAGGATGGTCGCGATCGTCACCCCGGAGATCGGGTTGTTGGACGACCCGACGAGTCCCGCCATGTATCCGGCGACCGATGCGAACAGGAAGCCCGCGGTGAGGGCGAAGACCGTCCCGAGGAGGAGGGCGCCCCAGTACAGCCCGCCGCTGATACCGAGCGCCTCGCGGTCGATGACGCCCATGAACACGATGAGGATCGGGATAGCCAGGGCTATCGTACCGGTCGCCACGACATTGATCGGCGTGTCGCGCTCGGTCCGCGGGACTTCCCCTCCGCCCCCGCGTCTCGCTTCACGTACGGCTTCGAGGGAGGACGAGATGCCGTCGCGGATCGGCTTCATCAGCGCGATGAGCGCCCATAGCCCGCCAACGGCCATCGCGCCCACGCCCATGTAACGGATCCGGGCGCTCCAGATCTCGAGCGCGCCGTCGTACCCCGTCGCCCCTCCCGTGATCTCCGCGACGGCGGCCGGGTCGGTCAGGGCCATGTAGATGGGGATCCCGAAGAGCCACGAGATCAGCCCGCCGGCGAACACCAGCACGGCGATGTCGAGCCCGATGATGTACCCGACGCCGAGCAGAGCCGGAGACAGGTCGGCCCCCATCCCGAACGTCGAGCGCCCCAGGGTCAGCGAGCCGCTCGCGGATCCCCCTGCCAGCTTGAAGCCGGTCTGCGTGAGCTTGAGCGCCGCCGCCGCCAGCCCTCCGGCGGCGATCAGCCGCGCTCCCGCGCCGCCCTCGGTGCCGGCCTTGAGCACCTCGCCCGTCGCGACGCCCTCGGGGAAGCGCAGGTCCGCCTCGACGATGAGGGCACGGCGCAGCGGGACGGTGAACAGGACGCCGAGGATGCCACCGCACAGCGCGATCCCCATCGTCGGCAGGAAGGGAAATCCCGCCCACTGCTGGAGGAGGATGAGGGCGGGAAGGGTGAAGATGACCCCGGCCGCGAGCGACTCGCCGGCCGAGGCCGCGGTCTGCACGATGTTGTTCTCGAGGATGTTGTGCTCGCGGAACATCCTCAGGATCGCCATCGAGATCACGGCAGCCGGAATCGAGGCCGAGACCGTAAGTCCGACCTTGAGACCCAGGTACGCGTTGGCGCCCCCGAGAACGGCCGAGAGGAGGAACCCGAGAATGACGGCCTTGACGGTGATCTCGGGCAGCGACTGCGAGGCCGGGATATACGGTCCGCCGCCCCCCGTCGGGGCCCCTCGAGTCGGCTCGTCGGACATGCGGTCGGCTCCCGGAAGGGTGGGGGGTGCTCTGAGGGTCTGAACGGCCGTCTGAGGCTAGTCGGCACCCCCCCGGGGGTCAAGCGAAGCCGCCGCGCCGAGGGTCCGGGTTCATGCCTATGTGGCAGGCCCGACGGCGCGCTCGGGTCGGCCCCGCCGGTACGGCCGGCCGAGCGCCTTGCGAGCGGCCGAAACCCCGCCGTTTTGGACGTGTCGCAGGGCATGTGACTTGCCCCTTCCCACCGCGAGCGAAGCACCGCCCGAGACCAGCCTGAGACCGGAGAGCACATTGGACGAGCGAACGGACGAGCAGCGAGCCGCGGGTTCGACGACGGATTCGTCGACGACCGATACCGATCCCGACACCGGGGCGAGCGAGACCGGAGGCGCCGGCGGCGAGGCCGGTTCGGAGCCGACGTCGGGATCCGACGACCGCCCGCGGGCGGCGTGGGGCTCGTTCGCCGAGATCCAGGACGCCGTCTCCGGTCTCGTCGACTCGGCGATACGAAACGTGGCGCCGGCGTCGGGCCGCTTCCCGCGGTACGACCTGATCGATGTTCCCGAGGAGGGTTACGTGATCCTCTTCGACATGCCCGGGCTCGCGAAGTCCGATGTCGAGGTCTCGGCAAACGCGGGCGAGGTCACGGTAGAGGGCAAGCGGTCGCGCCCGGTGCTGCCCGACGGCGCCGAAGTCCAGCGTAGCGAGCGGACGTACGGCCGGTTCCGTCGCGTGGTCCGGGTGTCGGGCGATGTCGACGTGGCGGCGGTAAGGGCCAGGATGGAGAACGGCGTGCTCGAGGTGAGGCTGCCCCGCCGACGCGCGGGCGACGCGCAGCGTATCGAAGTCGACTGAGAGAACGCGAGGAGGGATGAGGGATAAATGATTCCGGTCGAGCGACTCACGGTCAAAGCCGCCGAAGCGCTGCGCGACGCGACGCTGTCGGCGACCAGGGACGGCAACCCCGCCCTCGAGGACGTCCACCTGCTGCGAGCCCTGCTCGATCAGGAGGGGGGCGTCGTGGTGCCCGTGCTCCAGAAGGTCGGTGTCGACCTCGTGGATCTCGGGGCGAGGGTGGACGAGGCGATCGGTCGTCTCCCGAAACAGTCCGGGGGGGCGCCCCAGGCGAGCCGCGAGCTCCAGAAGGTTCTGGATCGCGCGGACGAGACGGCGCGCGACATGTCCGACGCCTACGTATCGACCGAACACCTGCTGCTCGGTCTCGCCTCGAAGGACGCGAGCACGACGCGACCGATCTTCGAGGGCGCCGGCGCCAGCCCGGAGTCGCTTCGCGAGGCGATCGACGACGTGCGGGGTCCGCACCGCGTGATGGATCAGGATCCCGAGGGGAAGTACCGCGCGCTCGAGAAGTACGGCGTCGACCTCACGGGGAAGGCACGGGCCGGCAAGCTCGACCCGGTCATCGGTCGGGACACGGAGATTCGGCGGGTCATGCAGGTCCTCTCACGCCGCACGAAGAACAACCCGGTGCTGATCGGCGAGCCCGGAGTGGGGAAGACCGCGATCGCCGAGGGTCTGGCCCAGCGGATCGTGGCGGGGGACGTACCCGAGTCGCTGCGCGACAAGCAGCTCATCCAGCTCGACATCGGCGCGATGCTGGCCGGCGCGAAATACCGTGGGGAGTTCGAGGAGCGGCTGAAGGCCACGCTCAAGGAGATCACCGAGTCGGGCGGGCGCTACGTCATCTTCCTCGACGAGCTGCACACCATGGTCGGTGCCGGGGCGGCGGAAGGGGCCGTCGACGCGGGGAACATGCTCAAGCCCGCGCTCGCGCGCGGCCAGCTCCGCATGATCGGGGCGACGACACTCGACGAGTACCGCCAGCACATCGAGAAGGACGCCGCGCTCGAACGCCGGTTCCAGCCGGTGCTGGTCGGCGAGCCGTCGGTCGAGGAGACGGTGGCCATCCTCCGGGGGCTGAAAGAGCGCTACGAGGTGCACCACGGCGTCCGGATCACCGATCCCGCGCTGGTCGCCGCCGCGCGGCTGTCGGACCGATACATCGGTGACCGCTTTCTCCCGGACAAGGGTATCGATCTGATCGACGAGGCGGCGTCACGGCTTCGGATCGAGATCGACTCGATGCCCGAGGACATCGATGAGGTCGATCGCCGGGTCACGCAGCTCGAGATCGAGAGAGAGGCTCTCCGGGGAGAGGGCGACGCGCGCAGCAAGGCGCGTCTGGTCGACCTCGAGGGCGAGCTGGCGGGGGCGCGCGAAGAGCTCGCCGGTCTCAAGGCCCGCTGGCTCAACGAGAAACAGGCCATCGAGGCGGTCCGCGCCTTGAAGCGCGAGATCGAGGAGTTGGGGATCGAGGCCGAACAGGCCACGCGCTCGGGCAATCTCCAGAGGTCGGCCGAGATCTCCTACGGCGAGGTGCCTCGTCGCAGGGAGGAGCTCTCGGAGGCCGAGCGCCGGCTGGGCGAGCTTCAGGCCGAGGGATCGTTTCTGAAGGAGGAAGTCGGCGAGGCCGATGTGGCCGAGGTGGTCGCGAACTGGACGGGGATCCCGGTGTCACGGATGCTCGAGGACGAGCGCGAGCGGCTCACGAAGCTGGAGGACCACCTGCACCGCCGCGTCGTCGACCAGGAGCACGCGATCGTCGCCGTGTCGAACGCGGTGCGCCGCAGTCGCGCCGGGCTTCAGGACCCGAACCGACCTATCGGGAGCTTCATCTTTCTCGGCCCGACGGGCGTCGGGAAGACCGAGACCGCGCGCGCGCTGGCGAACTTCCTGTTCGACGATGACGGCGCGATGATCCGCATCGACATGTCCGAGTACATGGAGCGGCACGCGGTGGCGCGTCTGATCGGTGCGCCGCCCGGGTACATCGGGTACGAGGAGGGTGGGCAGCTCACCGAGTCGGTGCGACGGCGTCCCTACTCGGTCGTCCTGTTCGATGAGATCGAGAAGGCGCACCCCGAGGTCTTCAATCTGCTCCTCCAGATCCTCGACGACGGTCGTCTGACGGATGGCCAGGGCAGGACCGTCGATTTCCGCAACGTCGTGCTGATCATGACGAGCAACCTCGGGAGCGCCCGGATCCTCGAGCAGTCCGAGTCGGGCGCCGACTGGGAGACGGTCGAGGCCGAGGTGCGCGAGGCACTGCGCGGACGCTTCAAACCCGAGTTTCTGAACAGGGTGGACGAGATCCTCGTGTTTCGCCCCCTGACCCGCGAGCACCTCGAGGAGATCGTCGAGCTCCAGCTCGCGCGGGTCGAGCGCACGCTCGCGGACCGGGAAATGCGGATCGACGTGTCGCCCGGGGCGCGTCGGCGGATCGCCGAGATCGGCTACGAGCCGGCGTTCGGTGCGAGACCGCTCAAGCGGGCGATCCAGCGGCTGATCACCGACCCGTTGGCGATGGCGTTCCTCGAGGGGCGGTTCGGCGAGGGGGATACCGTGAGAGTCGACATCGGGCAGGACCCGGAAGCTCTTGTCATTACACGAGTTGAGGCTGGCGGTGAGCAGGTCGCTCGCGAGGCTTCCTGACCGGGGGCCGTGCAGCGGACTTGGAGCGAAAACGCCGCGATGGTATGATCGTCGCAGGGTTGGATCCGTACGAAAACGGGAGGTGAGGATGAGGATGAGACCCGGATCCTGGGTGGCGGGGGCCGTTCTTCTGGCTTCGACGGCGTGCGCCTCGTCTGGCGGCGGTGGCGCCGCGACGACGATCGACAACGCGTATGGCGCGATGTCGTCCGAGTCGGCCGTCGGGCAGTTCCTCGATGCCGCAAAACGCAGCGATTACCAGTTGATGGCACGTCTGTTCGGTACGCGGGCGGGACCCGCGGAGCGGACGCACGGGCGCGTCGAGACCGAACAGCGCATGTACATCCTCGCGTCGCTCCTCCAGCACCAGTCCTACTCGCTACGGCGTATGCCCGTCGCGGAAGAAGAGGGGCAGCAGCGTGTCGCCGCCGACATGGTCGGGACGCGCAACGGGGATGTCTCGGTGCCGTTCGTCGTATCGAACAACAACGGCCGCTGGTTCGTCGAGCAGATACGGACCGAGTCGCTCACCGGGAGCTGATCGGAAGGCTTCCGCCGGTTCTCGGCCTATCTGTAACGCGCCGCGAGACGCTCGGGGTCCGATCCGAGCGCGTGCGCGGTGCGCAGGAAAAGGTGTCGCGCGACCGTCCGCAGAAACCCGTGCCGCTCCCAGCGCCGGACGGAGGTAACCGCCTCCGCCTCCACGCGTCGAAACGGGCCGTCTCGCCGCAGCCGACGCACCCAGACCACGTCTTCGAAGATCGGGAGGGCCGGGATCCCGCCGCTTCGCTCGTAGCGTTCGCGAGTGGCGAAGATCACCTGGTCGCCCGTCGCCGTGCGGAACACTCGCGTGCGCGCGTCGATCGCCGCCGCGAGCAGCCTGTAGCGCGCACCCGGGTCCGCGAATGCCAGCCGAAGACACCCGGCCGTGACACCCCTCGCGACCGCCTCGGCGATCCGCGACCCCGCGTCGGCGGCGACCCGCGTGTCGGCATGGAGGAAGACGAGGGTGTCGCCCGCCGCCCGTCGCGCCCCGGCTTCGAGCTGTGTGCCGCGCCCCCGGGGAGACGTCATCACCGTCGCCCGGGTCCGAACCGCGTCCACCGTCCCGTCGCTGCTTCCGCCATCGACGACGAGGATCTCCGCGTCCGGGCCGAACGCCCGTCGGGCATGCTCCACCGTCTCCGCGATCCGGTCCACCTCGTCGAGGGTCGGGACGATCACGGAGAACGCGGGCATCACCGACCCCCGGGGGCCTCGCGCAGCTCGAGAAGCACGCCGCCGGTCGCGCGCGGGTGGATGAAGGCGACGCGGGCGCCCTCGGCGCCCTCGCGGATGGCGGGCGGGATGGGCTCGATGTCGCTCGCGCGCAGCCGGCCGATCGAGTCGTCCAGATCGGGTACGCGAACGCACACGTGGTGGACCCCCTCGCCACGACGCTCGAGGTGGCGCGCGATGGCCGATTCGGGGCCGGTGGGCTCGAGGAGCTCGACGCGCCCGGCGCCGTCGCCGAAGAACGCCACCCGGACCTGCTCCGACTCGACCGTCTCCTCGCCCGCCGGCTCGCGCCCCAGCATCGCCGTCCACAGCGGTACTGCCATTTCGAGCGAGTTGACCGCGATTCCGACGTGGTCGATTATGGGCACCGCCGACGCGGTTTCGGTGTTATAGCTCATGGAGAATGGCGGGGTCCGGTGGCCGAGATCCGGTGTCACGGAGCCCGCAACGTATTTTGGAACCCATCCGTCAGCCAGCCGTCGGAGGTGCGGGCCTGCGGTTCGGGATGCGACGGTTTCGTGATAGGGAGGAGTCGAGAGATGACGGAAGCGAACGGCGGACCGCTGGTCGAGATCACCGACGCGAACTTCGGCGAGGAAATCGAATCTGCGAGCGGTCTGGCCATGGTGGATTTCTGGGCCGAATGGTGCGGGCCGTGCCGACTGGTGGGTCCGATCGTCGACGAGCTCGCGAACGAGCACTCGGACACGGTCAAGGTCGGGAAGCTCGACGTGGATGCGAACCCGGACACCGCGTTCAGGTTCAACGTCCGGTCGATCCCGAGCATCCTGTTCTTCAAGGATGGAGAGCTCGTGGATACCGTGATCGGGGCGCAGCCCAAATCGGTGCTGGAGCGGAAGATCGAGCAGCATAGCTGAGCCTTCTGTCACGGCAGGAGGGCGCCGACGGCGCCCGACACGCGCCTCCCGCCCCAACGGGTCGGGGGGCGTCGCTGTTTCGAGGTCGCCGGAGGGATTCGCGGGCGGGGAGAGCATGGCGTGAGCGACGACAGGATCGTGGGTCGGCTGTTCGTGGTGGGCACGCCGATCGGCAACCTGGACGATCTGACGGATCGGGCGCGCGAGACACTGCGCGCCGTCGCGGTGTGCTACGCCGAGGATACACGCCGCACCGGCCGGCTGCTCGCGCGGATCGGGGTCGACGTGGTGCTTCGGTCGCTGCACGCGCACAACGAGGAGAGCCGGCTGAGCGAAATCATGGAGAGGCTCGGGCGAGCGGAGGATGTGGCCCTCGTGTCGGACGCCGGAACCCCGACCGTCTCCGATCCCGGTGCGCGGGTCGTGGCCGCCGTCCTGGAGGCGGGTGGGCGGGTGAGCCCCGTGCCCGGGCCTTCGGCGGTTTCGGCGGCCCTGTCGGTCTCGGGTTTGCCGGGCGATCGGTGTTATTTTGCGGGGTTCGGCCCACGGCGATCGGGCGAGCGAGACGAGTGGCTCGAGGAAGTCGCGAGGTCGCGGGTCACGGTCGTGATGTTCGAGGCGCCGGGTCGGCTCGGGAGGTTGCTCGCGCACCTCGCCGAGCGGGGCGCCGGAGACCGCCGGGCGGTCGTGTGCCGTGAGCTGACCAAGCTGCACGAGGAAGTAGCGGCCGGTACGATCGCGGACCTGGCAACGGTGTACGACGGCGAAAGGGTCAAAGGCGAGGTGACGCTCGTGATGGAGGGGGCGCCGCCGACGTCCGGTCGCGCGGACGATGAGGCGGTGCGGGTCGCCCTCGCCGAGCTCGCGGCGTCCGGGGCTCCGCGGAGCCGCATCGCCCGGGAGCTGCGGGATCGCTTCGGTCTGGCCCGCAACGAAGCGTACAGGCTGAGTCACGAGGAGTCCGGAGAGCCGAGCGGTGACTGATCCGAAGGGATTCGAGCGATTCGCCCAGGCCTGCCGCGCCGTGCGCGCGCGTCTGGGGGGAGCCGCGCTCGCCATCGGGACCGCCGTCGTCGCCCTCTCGATCCTCGGGCTCTCGCTGGTCCCGGCCCCCTGGCGTGAGGAGCGCGGGACGGTCGTGCCTCTCGTGCTCGCGCTCGTGGTCGTCGCGCTGCTCGTCGTGGCCGCCGCCGTGGCGCGCCGACTTGCCGGCGCCCTCGACGCGGAGCGGCTCGCCGGCGAGGCCGATGCCGCGGCGGGACTCGGGGAAGGGGATGTGCGCGGAGCTCTTGAGCTCCGCGCCGGCGGGGGAAGCTCGCCCGCGCTCGCCGAGGCGCACCTTCGCCGCGTCTCCGACCGCCTCGCCGCCGCGGCGTCCGGGGGCCTGCTGCCGCGAACGAGCTCGATCTGGGGACGTCGCCTCCGCGGTGCCGTGTCGATCGCACTCCTCGCGGCGGTGGCGCTGGGCCTCTCCGGGCTCATGCGTCCTGGCCCGACGCTGTCGGCCGCCCTGGCGTTGAGCGCGCCCTGGCGAACGGCGTTTCCGTCGCCGCTGCCCCCCCTGCGACTCTCGGTCGATTCGGGCGTAGCGAGGGGCGAGATCGCGAACCTCTCGATCACGGCGACCGGGCGGTCGCGCGTCGATCTGGTCGTCCGGCCGGCGGGCGAGACCCCGGAACGGCGGTCCGTCGCGATCGACGGCGCCGGCCTCGCCACCGAGCGGGTCGGGCCCATCTCCTCCCCGACGAGGGTGTGGGTGGAAGACCCACGCAGCGCCAGCGATACGCTCCTGATCAGGCCGCTCGAGCCGCTGCTGGTGCAGGACGTCGAGGTGCGGGTCGAGTACCCGGCCTACCTCGGGCGAGAGGCCGAGACACACCGCGGACAGATTCCGCCGCTGGTCACGCCCGAGGGGACGCGGCTCGTGATCTCCGGCGAGACCAACCTCCCGCTCACCCGTGGCACGCTCGAGTGGTCGGCGGCGGATGATCCGGGCCCCGATGGCGAGGTCCCGGTCGCACCGGGGCCGCTGGCCCTCGATCTCGACGAGCAGCGTTTCGGCGCGACGCTGGTGCCCCGGCGCTCGGGCGCGTGGAGCTGGCGGCTCGAGGCGGCGGATGCTGTTGGCGATCCCATCCTTCCCGACCCGCTGCAGATCCTGCTCGTGCCGGATCTGGCGCCCGCCATCCACCTGCTCTTCCCGGCGCCCGATACGACGCTGGGGCCGGACCGCGTGATGCCGCTCGTCGTGGATGTCGAGGACGACATCGGTCTGCGGTCGGCTGCCCTGCGATCGTGGCGCTCGAGTCTCGGCGCCGAGCGTGCCGAGAGACGCGAGGTGCTTGCACCGAGTCCCGAGGGCTCGCGCCGCGCGGTCTTCCGGCACCTGCTCGACCGGAGCGCCGAGGAGCTGCTCCCGGGCGACACGATCTTCTATCGCTTCGAGGCGTTCGACGGACACCCCACCCGCGGTCCGGCCCTGTCCGACGTGTTCCTGCTTCGCGTCCCGACGTTCACCGAGGTTCGCGATGCCCGGGCGGACGAGACCCGCGACCTGTCGGATGCGGCCGCGTCGCTGGAGGAGGCGATGGAGCGGCTGGCGGAGGCGGCCACCGACGCGGCGCGGCGTGTGGAGTCCGGCGAGGAGAGCGGCCAGTCCGGGTTCGAGTCCACGGAAGAGGCGCGGTCGGTTCTCGAGAACGCGGAGTCGGCGCTGGATCAGCTCGTGCAGATCGAGGAGGATCTCACCGAGCTCGGCGAGGATGTGGAGGATTCGTCGGTCGCGGACGAGGCGCTCGCCGAACAGCTCGAAATGCTGGCCGAGCGGTACCGCGAGCTCATGGAGTCGGGGCTCGCCGAGGAGATCGAGGCCCTCGCCGAGGCGCTCCAGGATCTGGATCCGGAGGCGGTGCGAGAGGCGCTCCAGCAGCTCTCGGAAGACTCGGAGTGGCTGCGCGAGCAACTCGAGCAGACGCTCGGCATGCTCGATCAGGCGGCGCTCGACCAGGAGATGAAGTCGGCTCAGGCGAACGCCGAGGATCTCGCCGATGCGCAGCGCGATCTGGCGGAGTCCGAAGAAGTCACGGCCGAGGAGTTCGCGAGCGAGCAGGAACGCCTGGCGCAGCAGGCCGAGGAGCTTGCGGGGGCCCTCGATGAACTGGAGCGGAGGCTGGAGGAGTCGGGGCAACAGGCGGCGGCCGATTCGGCGGCCGCGGCCGGCGAGCGCACCGATCAGGCCATGAACGCGATGCAGGAGGCCGGTGAGGCCGGTCAGCAGGGCGATCAGGCCCCGTCCGAACAGAGCAGGGAAGCCGCCTCCGAGGCCGCGGAGGCGATGGAGCAGGCCGCCGACGCGCTCGGGGCTGCGCAGCAGAACATGGAGCAGGCGGGACGGGAGAATGCGGCCGAGTCGCTGGGCCGCGCGCGCGCCGAGGCGCTGTCGCTCGCGGAGGAGGAGGGCCGGCTGGCCGAGGCCACGCGCGGGGAGGAGACCGGGGATCCGGAGGATTGGCGAGCCGGTCAGAACGCGGTTCGGCAGGGTCTCGAGAACATGCTCGACCGGTTGTCGGAATCGGGCAACGAGGCGGCAATGCTCGATCAGCGAACGGGCGCGATGGCCGGTGACGCGATCGCCCGCATGGACGAGATGCTCGAGCGTCTCGCCGAGGACGGGGCCCGCCGGTTGCCTTCGCGCGCCGAGGTCGAGGGGATACAGGAGTCGCTGAACCAGCTCGCGGTACAGCTGCTGGCCAGCGAGCAGGCCGCCCGTGCCGCGCAGCAGCAGACGCAGGGCCAGGAAGCCGCCGAGCAGATGGCTTCGCTCGCCCAGCAGCAGCAGGCGATCACGCAGGAAACGAGCTCGCTGCTCATGCCCGGACCGAAGCCGTCCGGTCGCGAGCGCACCGAGGAGGTCACATCGCAGCAGCAGCAGATCGCCGATCGGTTGCGCGATCTCGAGGATCCCGAGGGAGAGCTGCTCGGACGTCCCGAAGAGCTCGCGGTGGAGGCCGAGGAGCTGGCGCGTCAGCTCGCCGATTCGGGCCCGAGCCAGGAGACCCTCGAGCGCCAGCGGCGACTCTTCCAGCGGATGCTCGATGCGGGGCGCTCGCTGGAGGACGAGGATCTCGATCCCAACCGTCGCGAGTCGACGACGGCGTCCGACATCGCCGCCGAGATGCCCGAGATCGACCCGGAGGCGCTGCGCGGGCGGCGGTTCCCGCTCCCCTCCGAGGCCCTCCTTCGCGATCTGCCGATCTTCTACCGTCCGCTCGTGTTCGACTATTTCGACCGTCTGAATCGGCCCGCCGGAAGTGGATCGGGGTCGCCCGCGAGCGGGGCGACTCCAGAAGACCCGCCGCCCGATTCGGGGTCCAGCGAGGGCGGGCGTGGCTGAACGGCGCCGTCGCCGACTCGTCCTCCTCCTGCTGATCGCCTCGCTGGCACCGGCGCACGCCGTGACGGGACAGGTGTCGCAGGCGAACGAGCGCCGCGTCGTGGACCGGGCCGAGCGTCTCGCGCAATCCGGGCGCCCCGAGGAGGCGCGCGCCGAGCTCGCGGGGCTCCTCGAGCGTGCCCCCGCGGCGCCGGACGCTCTGCGCCTCATGTACGATCTCACCGCTACGTCCGGGGACCCGGAGAGGTTCGTGCCGTACGCCGAAGCGGCGATGGCGTCCGCCGGTCCGCCGGACGACCGGGTACGGGATCTGTGGGTCCGCGGGCTCGCGCGTGCGGGACTCGCCGACTCGGCGCGCGCGGTCGCGGCGCGGTGGGTCGCCGAGGACGGGGCGAACGAGACGGCGCTCCTGGCTCTTGCCGCGGCGCAGGTGGCCCGGGGTGAGCCCGGTGACGCCGTATCGGCGCTCCGCGTGGCGACCGCGCGCGGTTTCGGCACCCGCGCGATCCACACTCGGCTCGGCGACCTTCTCGTCGATACCGGGCGGATCGACGAGGCGGTGTCGGACGCGTGGGTTCCCTTGCTGTCGTTCGACGAGCCCGCGATCGACGTCGTGGCCGAAGATATCGCGCGTGCCGCGGAGCCCGACCGGGCCCTGACGCGGCTCGTGGAGGACCTCGAATGGCCCGGTCCCGCAGCCCGGGCCGGGGCCCTTCTCGCGGTTCGGCTCGGACACGACGCCGAGGCGCGCCGGCTCGCCGAGCACGTCGGGGGCGAGGATCGGGCGCAGTTTCTGCGCGACTACGTGCGCGAGGCCGAACTCGCCGATCGGGCGGGCGAGGCGGCGTGGGCCGCGGGCGAGCTGGTATCTCTGAGCCCGCGCCCGGTCGACCGCATGCGGTGGCTCGCCATGGCTGCCGATCGCTCGCTCGTCGCGGGCGACACGGCGGCCGCGCGGGATGCCCTCGAGGCCCTCGCCGACGGAAGCGAGCCGGGCGACGGTCCGCACGACGCCTCGCTCCGTCGTCTCTTCGAGCTGATGGCAGCCGACCCGGCGCAGCTCGACGATGCGTCGGCCCTCCTCGACCGATACGGTGCCGACTATCCCGACTCCATCGCCGCTCAGGCAACGATGTACGGGCAGCTCGCGGCCGGACACGCGCGCGCGGGGGACCTCGCGACCGCGGCGAACGTCGTGCGGGACGGCCGCGACGCGCTCTCGGGACCGAGCGCCGTGGCGGCCGCCCCTCCCCTGGACGCCGCTGCCGGTCGTCTGGCGTTCTGGGGCGGGCGACGGGACAGCGCCGTCGCGTTGACGGGGCGGTCTCTCGTCCAGCAGGGGCTGCCGGCGGCCGAGAGGACCCGCCGCATTCGGCTTCTCTCGGCGCTCGAAGCGTCGGACTCGACGGAGGCCGTGATCGTCGGCGGCGCGGCTCTGGGGCTCCACCGCGACCCGGCATCGTTCGATCTCGCGCCACCGATCGCGGCCCTCCTGGCGGCGCCGTCGACCCCCGGCCGGGCGGCCACGCTGGCCTACCTCGGGGATCTGGCGGCCGAGGCGGGACGCTCGACCGAGGCCATCGAGCTGTGGCGCCGGGTGGCCGAGGGCTACCCGGACAGCCCCGAGACGCCGGGCGCGATCCTCGCGCTGGCGCGGGCCACGCCGCGCGAGGAGGCGGTCCGCTGGCTCGAACAGCTGATCGTGGGGTACCCGGAGAGCGCGCTGGCTCCCGTAGCGCGCCGGATGCTGGCGGAGTTGAGCGAGGGGGGAACGGGCGTTGGATAGACGGATCAGGAGATCGCGCCGGGCGTTACCGGCGCTCGTCATGCTGCTCGCCGCGACGGGCCCCCTCGGCGCTCAGCAGCTTCTCGTGCCCATGGATCGCGAGCAGGAGAACCACCTGAAGGCCTATGGCCTCACGTTCTCCGTGCTGACCGCGGGGCAGGCGGCGGAGTGGCTGCTCAACTACCGGGCGGGGTCCTTCCTCATCCCCGACACTCCCGACAACCGTCGTCGCGCCGCGTTCATGGGTGTGTCGGTCGAGGCGGTCGGCGGGGCGGCGCTCGAGAGGATCCGGAGCAGCATCGAGTCGAGCAACATGGAGTCGGTGCCGCTCGAGAAGGCGCCGACGATCGCCATCTATACCCCGCCGAACAGCTCGCCGTGGGACGACGCCGTCACGATGGCCCTCGAGTACGCGGAGATTCCGTACGAGCAGATCTGGGATCGCGAGGTGCTGTCGGATGCGCTCGAGACCTACGACTGGCTCCACCTCCACCACGAGGACTTCACCGGGCAGTACTCGAAGTTCTATCTGACGTACGCCTCCACGGCGTGGCTCCAGGAGGAGGTCACCCGGAACGAGACGATCGCGCGCGAGCTGGGGTTCGAGACGGTGCCCGCGCTCAAGAAGGAGGTCGCCAGGCGGCTCAGGGAGTACATCGATGGTGGCGGGTTCCTGTTCGCGATGTGTACGGCGACCGAGACGCTCGAGCTCGCGCTCGCGGCGGAGAACCTCGACATCGCGGCGTCGTTCGCCGACGGCTCCCCCCCGGATGCGACGGCGGGCGAGCGAATGGCGTGGGACAGGGCCCTGGCGTTCCGGAGCGCGGTGCTGGTGACGGACCCCACCCTCAGCGCATTCAGCGACATCGACGGCCACCAGGTGAACACGCCGTGGCGCGTCGAGCTCGGCAGCTACACGCTCTTCGACTTCTCGGCCAAGTTCGACCCCGTCCCGGCGATGCTGACGCAGAACCACCAGCGCGTCCTGCCGGACTTCTACGGTCTGACGACGACCTTCCGTCGGGACCGGCTGAAGCCAGGCGTCACCGTCCTCGCGGAAGAGGAGGGGAGGGGGAGGGTGAAGTACCTGCATGGAGCGCTGGGAGACGGGACGTTCACCTACCTCGGCGGTCACGACCCCGAGGACCCGCGGCATCTGATCGGCGACGCGGCGACGGACCTCGACCTGCACCGGCATTCGCCCGGGTATCGTCTCATCCTCAACAACGTGCTCTTCCCGGCCGCCAAGAAGAAGAAGCTGATCACGTGAGCGCGTCGAGCTCGCCGGGGATCGCGCCCGCGGCGCCCGGGGCTCCGGCCCGGTTGCGCAGCCTGCCGGCATACCCGCTGGCCGGGATTCCGGAAGCGATCGCCCGGTTGCGCGAGGCCGGGCGCGAGGTGCTCGATCTGGGCGCAGGGGACCCCGGACTTCCCGTGCCCGCTGTCGCGACCCAGGCGCTCCGGGATGCGGCCGAACGACCGGAGCTGCAGAAGTACGCGTTCCAGCGGGGTCTCCCGGAGTTCCGAAGAGCGATCGTCGCATTCATGCGGAGGCGGTACGGAGTAGACCTCGATCCCGATACCGAGGTCCTGCCTCTCGTCGGATCGAAGGAGGGGCTCGCGCACCTCGCGCTCGCCGCGCTCGATGACGGAGACACGGCGGTCATCCCCGACCCCGGCTACGCGCCCTACTTCGGCGGGCCCCACTTCGCCGGCGCGGCCATCCGGGCCGTGCCGTTGATCGAGGAGGAGGGCTTTCTCCTGCCACCGTCCGCGGTCACGGACGCGCCGGGGAACGTTCGGCTCGTCTACGTCAACTACCCGAACAACCCGACCGGCGCGACGGCGGAGCACGCCTATGTCGCCGAGATCCTGGGCGCCGCCCGGGGACGGGGCGCCGTGCTCGCCTACGACAACGCTTACGCCGAGATCGCGTTCGACGGGTACCGACCGCCGAGCCTCGTGGAGGTCGACGGATGGCGCGAGGGCGGGATCGAGTTCCATTCGCTGTCCAAGAGCTTCAACATGACCGGGTGGCGACTCGGGTGGGCGTGCGGTGGAGCGGAGCTCATCGGGCGGTTGTCGCGGGTGAAGGGGTTCTTCGACACGGGCCCCTATCTGGGTATCCAGGCCGCCGGGGCCGCCGTGCTCGACGCGGCGGAGGACGTTCTCGCCGCGCAGGTCGAGCGGCTTCGCGAGCGCCGGGATGCGGCCGTGGCGGCACTGCGGTCGGTCGGTCTGGATGTTCCGACGCCGCGCGCGACGCTGTACCTGTGGTTCCGGGTGCCGGGGGGAGAACCGTCGAGGTCGTTCGCCTCGCGACTTCTCGAACGGGAGGCGGTCGTGGTGCTGCCCGGTGCGGGTCTCGGCGAGGCGGGTGAGGGGTACGTTCGCGCATCGCTCACCCTTCCGCGTGACGGATACGACGAGGTCGCGGCCCGCATCGCCCGGGCGCTCTGAGCCACATGTCGGTCGCAGAGCGGAAGGGCCGCGAGTCGCGTGAGAGCCGGCAGCGGCGGATTGTCGCCATCTCGTTCCTCCTGTCGGTCATCCTCCACGGGCTGATCCTGTGGGGGACCGCGCGGGTCGGCATCGAGCCGTCCCCCTACGCGCTCCCGCCGGTCGAGACGACGCCCGCGCCCGAGGGGCTCGTCGTGGTCGAGATCGGTCCGACGCCGCCCGCGGAGGAGATCGAGGACCCGCGTCCCGAGCCGGTCCCGCCGACCACCGACGCGCCCGCGCGTGAGCTCGAGGTGGTGAACCTGGAGGAAGCCGACATCCCCGGCGCACCGGACCAAGCCGTCGCGGACGACCCGGAGGGGGCTCCGGTAGCGGCCGAAGAAGCCGGTATGACGAACGCCGATCGGCTGAGGACGCGGTTCGTCGACGCGCGGATCTGGTTCGATCCCCGGGATCCCTTCCTGTTCGGCGAGCGGCTCGAGCGGTTCGCCCGCGCCGACAGCGCCGTCCGTGCGATCCTGCGCGACTGGCTCGACAGCCTCCAGCTCGACGCGGTGGAGCGGCAGAGGGCCATGGACTGGACGTTCGAGAAGGACGGAGAGCGCTGGGGCATCTCTCCGCAGGGGCTGCACCTGGGCGACATCACCATCCCGATCCCCTTCGGGTTCGCGCCGACGGGCCCGCGGCGACGCGAGTTCGAGCAGGCGATCCGGGATCTCACCGAGATCCAGTGGCAGAACCTGCGGGCCGATGTCGAGGAGGTCGCGGAGGAGCGACGCCGAGCGATGGAGGAGCGCCGGCAGGAGGAGGAGCGGAGACGCAGCGGCGACACCCTGACCGTGCGGCGGGCGCCGGACCGGCCCGGCAGGGCGCGCGAACCGCCCTGATGGGTCCTGATCCGCGGCGGAACGGGGCGGTGCGTTTCGTCCCCGTGAGCCGATCATTAAACTGACGCGACGCGCCGGGGTCGAGCCCGATCCCGGCGTCTTTCGTGGGCGACATCCGGGAGAGACGATGGCGGAGGCAACCGGGACGCGACGCACCGAGCTGGCGCCGCGATACGACCCGTCGGGGCTCGAGGGCGAGCTGTACGACGAGTGGGTCGACAGGGGACTGTTCCACGTAGCCGCGAGCGACGCGGATGACCCCTACGTCATCGTCATCCCGCCCCCGAACGTCACCGCCGCGCTCCACATGGGTCACGGGCTCAACAACACGATCCAGGACGTGCTGACGCGGTACCGGAGGATGCAGGGGTACGACGCTCTCTATCTGCCGGGGACGGATCACGCGGGGATCGCCACGCAGAACGTGGTCGAGCGTACGATCCGCGAGGAGGGGAAGACCCGCTTCGATCTCGGCCGTGAAGCGTTCGTCGAGCGGGTCTGGGAATGGGTCGACGAATACGGCAGCACGATCATCGAGCAGCTTCGCGTGATCGGGTGCTCGTGCGACTGGGAGCGGACGCGGTTCACGCTCGACGAGGGTCTGTCACAGGCCGTTCGCGAGGTGTTCGTCCGACTCTACGAGCGCGGGCTCGTCTACCGCGGCCGGTACATCATCAACTGGTGTCCGCGTTGTGGGACGGCGCTCTCGAACGAGGAGGCCGAGCACCGCGACCACACCGGGCGCCTCTACCGGATCCGCTACCCGCTCGTCGGCGAAGGCGACGCGTTCGTCGAGGTGGCGACCACACGACCCGAGACGATGCTCGGCGACACCGGGCTCGCCGTGCACCCCGACGACGACCGCTACCGCGACCTCGCGGGGCGCACCGCGATCCTGCCGCTGGTCGGACGCGAGCTCGTCGTGGTGGCCGACGACTACGTGGATCCCGAGTTCGGGTCCGGTGTCGTCAAGCTCACGCCGGCGCACGACCCGAACGACTTCGAGATCGCCCGCCGTCACGGCCTCGAAGCGCTCGATGTGATGACGGACGCCGCGGAGATGAACGACGCCGTCCCCGAGCCCTACCGGGGGCTCGATCGTCTGGAGGCGCGCGAGCGGGTCGTCGCCGATCTGGAAGCGGGCGGGTACCTCGTCGGGGTGGAAGACCACGCCCACTCGCTCGGGCGGTGCTATCGCTGCGACACGATCGTGGAGCCGCGGCTCAGCGATCAGTGGTTCGTGAAGATGAAGCCGCTCGCCGAGCCCGCGCTCGAGGCCTACCTGAAGGGCGACCTGCGTTTCCACCCCGAGCGGTACGGCAAGATCTACCAGAACTGGATGGAGAACATCCGCGACTGGGTGATCAGCCGGCAGCTCTGGTGGGGGCACCGAATCCCCGTCTGGTACTGCCGCGAGAACGGCTGCGACGAGATGGTCGTCGCGCGTGAGGATCCGGACCGCTGTCCCGCCTGCGGCGGCGAGCTCGAGCAGGACAGCGACGTCCTCGACACCTGGTTCTCTTCGTGGCTCTGGCCGTTCAGCACGCTCGGCTGGCCCGAGAAGACGGAGGACCTCGAGGCCTTCTACCCGACCGACACCCTGGTGACCGCGCCCGAGATCCTCTTCTTCTGGGTGGCGCGCATGGTGATGGCCGGGTTCGAGTTCATGGGCGAGCTGCCGTTCACCGACGTGCTTCTGAACGGGACGGTGCGAGACCACCAGGGCCGCCGGATGTCGAAGTCGCTGGGCAACGGCATCGACCCGCTCGAAGTCGTGGATCTCTACGGGGCCGATGCGATGCGGTTCACCCTGATCCGTGGGGCGCCGCTGGGCACCGATCTTCAGCTCAACAACGAGGATCTCGAGGAGGCCTTCCGGCCGGGGCGGAACTTCGCGAACAAGATCTGGAATGCGGCCCGTTTCGCCCTGCCACACCTGTCCGACGCCTCCGACCCCGAATCGGGCGCGGAACGGCTGCTCGCCGACAGGTGGATCCTGAGCCGTCTCGCCCGTGTGACCGGCGAGATCGACGAGGCGTTCGACACCTTCAGGCTGCACGAGGTCGCCGAGTCGTGCCATTCGTTCATCTGGGGCGACTTCTGCGACTGGTATCTCGAGCTGGCGAAGCGTCGACTCGACGATCCCGAGTCGGGTGGGCATCGCGTGGCCGCGCTCACCCTCGGCGAGGCGATGGACGGCTGGCTGCGGCTGCTGCACCCCATCATGCCGTTCGTGACGGAAGCCATCGCGCGCCGGCTGCCGGGGCGCGGGCCGGAGGACACGCTGGTCATGGGGCCCTGGCCCGAACCCGCGGCGGATCGCATCGACGAGGAAGCCGAGGGGGCGATCGAGGCCCTCCGCGAGCTCGTGGGCTCGATCCGCGCTCTGAGGGCGGAGTATCGGCTCGATCCGGGGAAGCCGCTCGACGTCCGGCTCGCGGGCGCGAGCGCCGGGCTGCGACGCGCGCTCTCCGAAGAGCGCGACGCGGTTCGGCGGATGGCCAGCCTCTCGACGATCGACGAGGTCGAGGACGGGCCGATCGCCGTCGAGGGCGAGCCCGGCGCCAGCGCCGTCCTGAGGACGGGCGGGGAGGTGTTCATCCCCCTCGCGGGCGTCATCGACCTCGATCGCGAGCGCGAGCGGCTGACGGGAGAGACCGAGCAGATATCCGGCCTCCTGCGGGCCACCCGCGGCAAGCTCGGCAACTCCGGTTTCGTGGACAACGCGCCCGAGGAGGTCGTCCAGCGCGAGCGCGACAAGCTCGATTCGCTGGCCGAGCAGCTCGAGCGTCTGGAGGACAAGCTCCGGTCGCTCGGCGCGACAGCCTCCTAGCCCCTTGAGTTCGATCGGGCCGCCGCGAGTCGCGACTCTGGCGCTCTTCGCGGTCTTCGCCGTCGTGGGGTGCGCGAACGAGCAGCCGCCCCCGGGCGCGCTGCCCGACCATCAGCCGCCACGCATCGAGTCCATCGAGCCGGCCCCCGACTCGGTGGTACTCGGGTTCGATGGCCAGGTCCGGATCCGATTCGACGAGCCGGTGCGCGTCGAGAGCGGCTCGTTCGGACAGCAGCTCATCGCCTCGCCGATGGAGTCGTACACGGTGGAGACCGGGTTTTCCGACGTCAGGCTCGCGCCCCGCGACGGGTGGCGCGACAGCGTCGTCTACTGTCTGGAGATCCCGGCGGGGATTCGGGACGTCCTCAGCAATCAGACCCGGCAGGGGACCGAGTTCTGCTTCTCGACCGGGGTTCCGATCATCGACTCGCGCGTGACGGGGACGGTGCTCGACGCGGTCACCGGGGTCCCCGCGCAGGCCGCTTCGGTGATCTTCCTCGCCGAGCCCGACTCGGTCCCGTACGGCGCGCTCACCGACGCGGAGGGGCGTTTCCAGCTCCGGGCGCTGCCCGCAGGCAGCTACACGGCCTTCGGGTTCATGGATCGGAACCGGAATTTCCGACTCGACCGGGCGCTCGAGCCGCACGACAGCGCGGCGGTCACCTCTTTCGACGGCGCCCAGCCGGATCTGCTGTTCTCGCTCGTCGAGCCCGACACCACGCCCCCCATCCTGCTGCGCGCGGAGGCCCCCGACAGCATGACCGTCCGGGTGGAGTTCGACGATCCGTTGGTCAGACCGCAGCCCGGGACGCCCACGATCGCGATCGCGGACTCGGCGACCGGCGCGCCGATCGCCGTGTTCGGGGTCCGAGTGGGCGAGCCCTCGGAGGTCGCTTTCCCGGGCGACCCGGCGGCGGTGACCGACTCGGCCGCCGCCGACACGGCCGCGGCTCCGCTACCCCCCGCGCCACCCGTGGAGGACTCGACGGTGGCAGCCCCCGAGCTTCCATCGAGGTTCGTCACCGTCCGCCTCGCCGACGGGATCGAGCCGGGCACGTACCGGGTGCGAGCCGAGGGGTTCGTCAACCTGCGCCGGCTCACGGGCGGCGGAGACACCACCTTCGTGGTCGAGCGCGACTCGGTGGTGGCGCCACCGGACAGCGCGGCGCTTGCGCCCGATTCGCTCGCCGCCGTCTCGGACACCCTGGGGGCCGAGGCTGACACCGCCGGGGTCTCGTCGGACACCCTGCGGGCGATGCTCGGCCCCGCGCGATGAGGCCGATGGACCCCCGGCGGGCGCTTCCATCGGTCGACGCGCTACTCGGCGACCCGGCGCTCGGACCGGCCGTCGAGGCGCACGGCCGGGAGGCCGTCAAGCAGTCGGTGAGACGGGTGCTGGAGGGGTTGCGGAAAGACCCGGCGGCGCTGGAGGGCGACGCCGACGAGGCGCTCCGCGGGCTCATCCTGGCCGACGTCGAGCGCGCCGCCGCGCCCTCCCTCCGCGCGATCGTGAACGGGACCGGCGTGGTCCTGCACACCAACCTGGGACGCGCGCCGCTGGCGGAGGAGGCGATCGCGGCGGCGGCGAGGGCGGCCGGGTACGGGAACGTCGAGTACGCGCTCGAGACGGGCGAGCGTGGCTCGCGATACGACCACTGCGTCGGGCTCCTGCGCGAGCTCGCCGGGACCGACGCCGCGCTCGTGACCAACAACAACGCGGCGGCGGTGTCGTTGTGCGTCAACGAGCTGTCGGCAGGGCGCGAGACGATCGTGTCGCGGGGCGAGCTGGTCGAGATCGGCGGGTCCTTCCGCATCCCCGACGTCGTGGCGCGGAGCGGCGCGATCCTGAGGGAGGTCGGGACGACGAACCGCACCCGGCTGACCGACTATTCGGCGGCGGTCGGTGCGGATACGGGCGTTCTGCTTCGCGTACATCCGTCGAACTACCGCGTCGAGGGGTTCGCGGACCGTCCGACGATCGACGAGCTGGTGGAGTTGTCGCGCGACACCGGCCTGCCCCTCGTCCACGACATAGGGTCGGGACTCCTGCGTACGGATCTCCTGCCGGGGTTCCCGCCCGAGCCCACGGTCGCCGAGTCGGTGTCGGCCGGCGCAGACCTCGTGACACTGAGCGGTGACAAGCTGCTCGGTGGGCCGCAGGCCGGTCTGATCGTCGGTCGCGCGGACCTGATCGCACGTCTGCGACGCAACCCGCTGTTGCGGGCCTTCCGCGTGGACAAGACGACCCTCGCCGCCCTGGAGGCCACGCTCCTCCTCCACCGGGATCCGGAGGTCGCGTCGCGTCGCATCCCGACGCTGCGGATGCTGCGCGAGACGGCGGAGTCCGTCGAGCGGCGGGCTCGTGCCGGGCTGGAGGAGGCCCTCGCGGGCGCGCCGCCACCGGCCGGGCTCTCGATCGCCCGCACCGAGGCCGTCGTGGGCGGCGGGTCGTTTCCCGGGTTCGCGCTCCCGTCGGCGGGGTGGGTGGTCGCCGCGGGCCGCGCCGGAGGCTCGCCGGATGCCCTGGCGGCGGTCTGTCGCGGGTTGCGCCCACCGCTGATCGGGCGTATCCACGACGGCGACTTCACCGTCGACGTACGGACGGTTCCGGAAGGGCACGAAGCGGCCGCGGCGGCCTTGCTGCTGGAGGCGGTCGGAAAGAGCGGTGATGGGGGCAGCTGACGGGCTCCGGACGGTGGTGTTCGCCTCCGGGGGTGGTAGCAACTTCCAGGCGCTGATCGACCGGTTCGGGGACGGCGACGAAGGGGTGTCCCTGGCCGGTCTGGTCGCGAGTCGCGAGGATGCGGGCGCGATCGGTCGCGCCCGGGCGGCGGGCATCCCGGCGGTGGTGGCCGCCGGTGCGCGGGAGGAGGAACGTCTCGTCGACGCGATGCGGACGTTCGATCCCGGTCTGGTCGTGCTCGCGGGATACATGCGTCTCGTCCCTACCGCGATCGTTCGCGAATGGTGGGGACGCATCATCAACGTGCACCCGGCGCTTCTGCCCTCGTTCGGCGGGAAGGGGATGTACGGCGGACGCGTGCACGCGGCGGTGCTCGCCGCCGGCGCCCGCGTGACGGGCGTGACTGTGCATTTCGTCGACGAGGCGTATGATCGGGGTCCGATCATCCTCCAGTGGCCCGTCCCGGTGCTGGATGGGGACGACGCCGCGTCGCTCGCCGCCCGGGTCCTCCGGGTCGAACACCGGCTCCTGCCGGATGTCGTCGCGGCGATCGCGGCGGGCCGCGTGACGCTCGGGTCGGATGGGCGGGTGCGATGGCGGCCCGGTGCGTTCGAAGGGGAGGCCTTCGAGATCGCGGGGATCGACGGAGAAACGATATATCCGGGGAGCGCCCGGGAGGGAAAGACGTAGATGCCGACAGCGCTGGTCAGCGTTTCCGACAAGACCGGAGTGGACGAATTCTGCCGCGGTCTCGTGGAACGAGGGTGGAGCATCGTGTCGACGGGCGGGACGCGGAATCGCCTGGCCGAAGCCGGAATCGAGGCGCGCGGCGTCGGCGACCTCACGGGGTTCCCGGAGATGCTTGCGGGTCGCGTGAAGACGCTGCACCCGGTGGTGCACGCCGGGATCATGGCCCGGCGCTCCCTGCCCGGCGACATGGAGCAGCTCGCCGCACGCGATATCTCCCCGATCGACCTGGTCGCGGTGAACCTCTACCCGTTTCAGAAGACGATCGCGAGGGAGGACGTCACGCTGGCGGACGCCCTCGAGCAGATCGACATCGGGGGGCCGACGATGCTGCGGGCGGCCGCCAAGAACCACCCGTTCGTGTGGGCCGTGTGCGATCCGCGAGACTACGACGCGGTGTTGGCGGCGCTCGATGCCGGCGGCGATGCGGACGACGAGGCCGATTTCCGGAGGGCGCTGGCGGCCAAGGTCTTCCGACACACGGCGACGTACGACTCGGCGATCGCCGGATACCTGGCGGAGCCGCACCCCTTCTCGGAGGCCGAGGGCGACCGGCCAACCTCGATCCTCGCGACGCTCAGCCCCGTGCAGTCGCTCCGCTATGGCGAGAACCCCGATCAGAAGGCGGCGTTCTTCCGAACGTCGTCGAGGTCGGCGTGGGGGATCCCGGCGCTCGCACAGCTGCACGGCAAGGAGCTGTCGTTCAACAACATCCTCGACGTGGACGGGGCGCTCGCGGCGATCGCCCCGTTCGTCGAGGACGAGCGTCCGGCGTGCGCCATCATCAAGCACACGACGCCGTGTGGCATCGCCGTCGGCCGCTCACCGCTGGACGCCTACCGAAGGGCGCTGGCCTGCGACCCGTTGTCGGCTTTCGGGTCCGTCGTCGCCTTCACCCAGCCGGTCACGGAGGCCGTCGCCGAGGCGCTGGCGGAGAACTTCGTCGAGTGTCTCGTGGCGCCGGGGTATGCCGATCCGGCGCTCAAGCTGCTCCAGGAGAAGAAGAACCTGCGCATTCTGCGCCCCGAGCGGCCCGAAGCACTCGCCGACACGGGGGGGCACATCTGGCCCGGCGTGGAACTTCGAGGCGTGCGCGGGGGAATCCTCGTACAGACGGCGCCCGAGCCGGCGAGCACGGTGCGGTTCGGACCCCGGGCGGGGTTCGACGTGCCGACCGCCGCACAGCCGGACGACGCCGACTGGGACGACCTCGGGTTCGCGTGGGGCGCCATCCAGAGCGTCAAGTCGAACGCGATCCTCCTGGCGCGAGACGGCGCGTCGGTCGGGATCGGGGCCGGACAGATGAGCCGCGTGGACTCGGTCGAGCTGGCGATCAGGAAAGCGAGGGCCCAGGATCACGAGGTCTCGGGAACCGTTCTGGCGTCGGATGCATTCTTTCCTTTCAGAGACGCGATCGATGCCGCGGCGGAGGCCGGGGTCCGGGCGATCGTACAGCCCGGTGGATCGGTCCGGGACGACGAGGTGGTCGCGGCGGCGGACGAGCACGGCATCAAGATGGTCATGACGGCGCGGAGGCTGTTCCGGCACTGATCGCCGGAGCAGATGGGACGGTCGACCGCGCCGCGAGAGAGAGCGGCGAAACGATGGCGAACATCCACATCCCGAAGGTCTGGGCTCTCCCCGAGTCGGCGGCGACGCCCGAGTCGCTGTATCTGAACCGACGCGAGTTCGTGAAGACCGCGGGGGCGGGGAGCATATACGCGGCCGCCTCGGTGACCGGTCTCGCCGCCTGCGACACCGTGCGCGGAGCGGACGACCAGGAGCGCGGACCGCTCGACAACATCCCCGAGACGCCGACCGCCGACCTCTATCCGGCCGCGGCCAACGACCCCCGGTTCACCCCCGGGGAGATGCGGGCGGTGTCGGATGAGCAGATCGTCGCCACCTACAACAACTTCTACGAGTTCGGCACCGACAAGGGCGGTGTATGGCGCCACGTAGGCCCCTTCGAGGCCAGGCCGTGGCAGCTCGAGGTCGTGGGGATGGTGGACAATCCCGGCCGGTGGGACCTCGTCGAGCTCGAGCGCGAGTTCCCCCTCGAAGAGCGAATCTACCGGCACCGGTGCGTGGAGGCCTGGTCGGTCGTGGTGCCGTGGATCGGTTTCCCGCTGGCGAGCGTCCTGGCGAAGGCGGGCCCGCAGAACGGGGCCCGGTTCGTGCGCTTCGTGAGCTTCGACGACCCCGACCAGGCCATCGGCCAGAGGCAACAGACCTGGTACCAGTGGCCCTACTACGAGGCGGTCAGGCTGGATGAGGCGATGAACGAGCTGTCGTTCCTCGTGACGGGGATGTACGGACACCCGCTCCAGAAGCAGAACGGCGCGCCGGTTCGGCTCCACATGCCGTGGAAATACGGGTACAAGAGCCCCAAGTCGGTCGTCCGGATCGAGGTCGGCGCGAACGCGTGGCCCACCTTCTGGAACGACCTGGCTCCGTCCGAGTACGGCTTCTACTCCAACGTCGACCCGGACGTGCCGCACCCGAGGTGGAGTCAGGCGACCGAGCGAGTCGTCGGGACCGGTGACCGGATCCCCACGCTCCCCTTCAACGGGTACGGGGAGTTCGTGGCCGACCTCTACGGCGGCGTCGTGACCCCGGCGGGAGACGTCCCGCACGCGGGTTGACGGGCCCCGAGTGCGCGCCTAGAGTCCCCGCGCCGGAACGTCTCCGGACGGTGACTCTCGACGGCGTTCGACACCTGGACGCCATCATTCCAACGCACGACGGAGCCTCTTGAAACGTCGGTTTGTGCAGACAGCGTCGCTCCTTGTGGCAGCTGTCCTGTTGGGTGGATGTGGCGGGGAGTATCCGCAGTCTGCGCTTCACCCCTCGTCGGACTTCGCCGGTCGGCTCGACGGTCTGTTCAACCAGATCTTCTGGTGGGCGGTCGGCGTGTTCGTCATCGTGGAAGGCGTTCTTCTCTACACGCTCTTCCGGTGGCGCGACCGGCCGGGGCGCGGCCGACCCGAGGAGGTCCACGGCCACATCCTCATGGAGATCGGGTGGACGCTCGCACCCGCCCTGATCCTCGTGGCGATCGCGATCCCCACCATCCAGACCATCTTCGTCGTCGATCGGCCGACCGACGATCCGGACGCCCTCGTGATCGAAGTCGTGGGCCGGCAGTGGTGGTGGGAGTTCCGATACCCCGAGCTCGGGATCGTGACCGCGAACGAGGCGCACATCCCGGTCGGTCGGACGATCGATCTGAGGCTGCGGAGCGCGGACGTGCTCCACTCGTTCTGGGTCCCGCGGCTGGGGGGCAAGCGCGATCTCGTCCCGGGCAGGGAGAACCACCTCTGGTTCACCGCCGATTCGGTGGGCGTGTTCTGGGGCCAGTGCGCCGAGTACTGCGGGACGGCGCACGCGCTCATGAGCATGCGGGTGATCGTGGACACTCCCGAGGACTTCGCAGCGTGGGCCGAGCTCAACGCGGGCGACGCCGTACCGCTGCCCGACGCGCAGGCGCGGGCGGGGCAAGGGGTCTTCATGTCGAACGCGTGCGTGAGCTGCCACACCATCCGCGGCACGGCGGCGCGAGGCGTCTTCGGCCCCGACCTCACCCACTTCGGGAGCCGGCTCACCGTCGGGGCCGGGATCCTCGACAACACCCTCGACAACGTGGTTCTGTGGCTCGATTCGACGCAGCACGTGAAGCCGGGGAACTTCATGCCGGAGGTCACGCTCACGGATGACCAGATCGCCGCTCTGGCGGCGTATCTGCGAGCACTGAGGTAGCGGCGTGAGCGCGAACGGATCGCACGAGAGCCTGTACGCCGGCGGCATCTGGAGCTGGCTGACGACCGTCGACCACAAACGGATCGGCATCCTCTACTTCGTCACCGGGTTCGTGTTCCTCCTCGTGGCCGGGATCGAGGGACAGCTCATCCGGACGCAGCTCGCGCAGCCCGGTCTGCGGATCCTCGACCCGGAGCTGTACAACCAGCTCTTCACGATGCACGGGACGACGATGGTGTTCCTGGCGGGCATGCCGCTGATCACCGCGTTCTTCAATTACATCGTGCCGCTCCAGATCGGGGCCCGCGACGTCGCGTTCCCCCGGCTGAACGCCTTCTCGTTCTGGGTGCTCCTGTTCGGAGGGCTGTTCCTCTACGCCAGCTTCTTCTTCGGCGGGGCGCCGGACGGCGGCTGGTTCGCCTACACGCCGCTCACGAACGCGGAGTATTCGCCCGGCCGGGGGATGGACTTCTACATCCTGGCGCTCCTGCTCGCGGGCGTCGGGTCGATCGCCGGTGGCGTGAACTTCCTAGTCACGATCGTGAACATGCGCGCGCCGGGCATGACGTTCATGCGGCTGCCGCTGTTCACGTGGATGGCGCTCATCGTCTCGATTCTCATCCTGCTGGCGTTCCCGCCGTTCACGGTCGGACTGGTGTTCATGCTGTTCGACCGGACCTTCGGGACGCACTTCTACGATGCGGCGGCAGGCGCCGACCCCGTCCTCTGGCAGCACCTCTTCTGGGTGTTCGGGCACCCCGAGGTGTACATCCTGATCCTCCCGGCGTTCGGTGTGGTCTCGGACGTCATACCGGCGTTCTCGAAGAAGGCGCTGTTCGGGTACCCGGTGGTCGTGTTCTCGGGGATCCTCATCGCGTTTCTCGGTTTCGGCGTCTGGGTACACCACATGTTTTCGGTGGGGCTCGGACCGATCGTGAACGCGGTGTTCGGCGGGGCGACGATGCTCATCGCGATCCCGACGGGCATCAAGATCTTCAACTGGATCGCCACGCTGTGGGGAGGTCAGCTCAGGTACACGGCCGCGATGCTGTTCGCCGTCGGGCTGGTGGCGACGTTCACGATCGGCGGGCTGAGCGGCGTGATGCACGCCTCGCCGCCGGCGGATCTCCAGCAGACCGACACGTACTTCGTCGTGGCGCACTTCCATTACGTGCTGATCGGCGGGACCGTGTTCGGGCTCTTCTCGGGCTTCTACTACTGGTTCCCGAAGGCGACCGGCCGGTTATTGAGCGAGCGGCTGGGCGCCGCGCACTTCTGGCTCACGTTCATCGCGCTCAACGTGACCTTTTTCCCGATGCACTTCTCGGGGCTCCTCGGGATGCCGCGGCGGACGTTCACCTACGCGGAGGGGCTGGGGCTCGATCTCTTCAACCTGATCTCGACGATCGGGGCGTTCATCTTCACCCTCGCCTTCCTGCCCCTGATCGCGAACCTGTGGCGGACCTGGCGGCGCGGCGAGGAGGCGGGTCCCAACCCCTGGGACGCGCACACGCTCGAGTGGACGATGTCGTCGCCCCCGCCCCATTACAACTTCGCCGTCACGCCCCGCGTCGACCGGCGCGATCCGCTCTGGCACCCGCACGTCGAGCCGGGTCTCGGGTGGGCCGGCGAGGTCGAGCCGGGCGGCGTCTCCCCCCGTCTGCAACCCGATGATCCGCCCGAGCCGATCGTGATGCCGGACCCGTCGTTCTGGCCCCTGTTCATGTCGATCGGGCTGCTCATCGCGACCATCGGCGGTCTGGGGTCGCTCCCCGTCACGCTCGTCGGCGCCGCCTGGGCGCTCGTCGGTCTGTTCGGCTGGGCGTTCGAGCCCTCCGAAGGGGGGCATTGATGTCCGGGCCCACCTCGACAGGCGTCTCGCACCGCAAGCTCGCGATGTGGACCTTCATCGGGTCCGAATGCATGCTCTTCGGCACGTTGATCGCCACGTACATGATCTACCGGGGCCGCAACATCGTCGGACCCTACCCGGCGGATCTCCTCAATATCCCGTTCATCACAGTGACGACTTTCGTCCTGCTGATGAGCAGCCTGATGATGGTCCTGGCGCTCTCGGCCGTGCAGCGCGGCGACGCCCGCGGCACGAAGCTGTGGCTGGCCATGACGGCCCTGTTCGGTCTCATCTTCCTCGGCGGGCAGTACTACGAGTTCAGCCACTTCGTGCACGAGGGGCTCGGGCTCAGCCGCAACCTGTTCTCGTCGAGCTTCTTCGTCCTCACGGGGACCCACGGGGCCCACGTCGCGGGCGGGGTGATCTGGCTGTCGACGCTGTTCATACGCGCTCAGCAGGGGAAGCTCGATCGGACCCACGCCGAGACCGTGGAGATCGCGGGGCTGTACTGGCACTTCGTGGACGTGGTCTGGATCGTCCTGTTCACGCTGATCTACCTGCTCGTCTGAGCGGGACGCGGAAGGGAGCATGATGTCGCACGAAGAGGCGGGTCACCCCAGCAATCGCTTCTACATCGTCATCGCGGTGATCCTCGCCGTCTTGACCGCGATGGAGGTGATGGTCTTCTACGTGGAGGCCCTCGCGCCGATGCTTCTGGCGATCCTCATGGTGCTCATGGCGGCCAAGTTCGCCCTCGTCGTCATGTTCTTCATGCACCTCAAGTTCGACTCGAAGGTGTTGACGGGCGTGTTCCTGTGGGGTCTCTTTATCGCGACGAGCATCATCCTGGCGCTGATGGCGATATTCGGGAAGTTCGCCGGATAAGGGAGGAATCGCCCATGATCGCGAGCGGGATCGTCGTACCTTTTCTACAGACGGCGGGAACCTGGTCGGTGCAGTTCGGGCCGTGGAACCTGCCACCGCAGGCCTGGATGCCCGCGACGGCGCTGATCGGCGCGTTGGCGCTCCGGACCCGAGCGCGAGCGCTCGCCGGTCGCGCGGCGTCGCCCTCGACCGACTCGTCCGAGGAGGCCTGACCCCCCGGACGCCCGCGGCCGCTCCGTCCTTCAGCGGTCGCTCGACGCCGTCTGCCCCGCGAGAAGCCGCTCCACCGCGGCCGGTGGCCGCAACTCCCAGTTGGGTCGAAACACGTCCCGCACGCGCAACGTGTCTCTCGCGATCACGTATTCGATGATCCGGGACGCGACGTCGACCTCGTCGCGGTAGACGACGGGGGCGCCGCGCACGCTCTCGAAGCCGCCTCCGCCTCCCTGTCGGTAGTCGTTGAGGGCAAGCGTCAGCGAGTCCGTCTCGACGATCTCCCGGCCGTCCCGGGTCAGCGAGACGACCCGGTCCCCGACGGGTCTGGTCAGATCCAGGGCATACGTCACCCCGTCGAGCATGTCGAAGTTGTATCCGGGGATCGTCGGGTTCACCGGCGACTCGGAGGGCTGCGTGCGGTAGTACCCGGCGCTCTGCTCGAGGTAGTCGCGCAGATCGGCGCCGGAGATCCTCACGGCGCGGAGCGCGTTCGGATAGACGTACAGCCCCAGGATATCGCGGCGTGTGATGGGGCCCGGTCCGAAGCCGGCCGCGGTGCGGAATATGGCCGCTGCGGAGACATCCGCTCCGGTCAGATCGAGCTGGACTCGCTGGATCAGATCGGCGATGGGTGTGTCCTCGATCCGCGAGGTCGCCGCGGACCACGTGTCGGGCGTGTAACCGATGGGCTCGCCGAGCCACGCGATGGCCCGCTCGTGAGCGGGGGTGACGAGCGCGACGAGGTCGGGGTCTGCGGGGATCCCCGCCGTGGGGAGGAGCCGTCCCTCGCTCTGTACCTCGGCGCCCTCCGGAGTCCGGATGACCGTGAGCTCGGCGACGGCGAGGTGATCGGCATGTGCGCCGGCGTGAAGGACCAGGGCGCCCCCGATCCGACGTCCGGCGATCGGCTCGCGCGTGTGCCCGGCGAAGATGACGTCGATCCCCGGCACCTCGACGGCCAGTCGCGCCACCGCGTTCTCCTCCGGTACGCCGGTCGCGTCGTCGTACGAGGAGCCCGGGCCGACGCCCGAATGGGCGATCGCCACGACGACGTCGGGCTCCTCGTCCAGAAGCGCGGGCAGCCAGCGACGCCCCGACTCGACGATATCCTCGAACCGCAGCCGGCCCTCCACGTCGGCACGGTCCCAGATCGACACTCCCGGCGTCGTGAACCCGAGGATCCCGACGCGGACGCCCGACCGCTCGACGATCCGGAACGGAGGGAGCAGGAGCTCCCCCGTCTCCTCCACGTAGATATTCGCGGCGAGGAACGGGACCTCGGCGCCCGCCAGCGCGCGCTCGAGGTAGGGGATGCCGTAGTTGAACTCGTGGTTTCCGACTGCCGACGCGTCGTAGTCGAGCCGGTTCATCGCCGCGATGACGGGGTGCACGTCGTCCATCTCCACGCGTGCCTGGAATTCGTCGAGAGGGGTCCCCTGAAGGAGGTCGCCGCTGTCGACGAGGACGACGTTCGGTCTGGCCGAGCGGATGCTGTCGACCAGCGTCGCGACCTGCGCGAGACTGTGGTCGGCCGGCGCGTCGAGCGCGTAGTCGTACGGGACGAGATGACCGTGGACGTCGGTCGTCCCGAGGATCGTCAGGGTGACCTCGCGATCCCCCGCACCGCACGCGGCCGCGAACAGACAGGCCGCGGCGACCGCGCGTCCCGTCACCGCTCGGTGGTGGACGAGAGGGCGTAGAGGAAGAGGTTCACGCCCATGCGGATCGCGGCCTCGCGGACCTCGGGAGGATCGCCGTGCACACCTTCGTCCTCCCACCCGTCGCCGAGATCCGACTGATAGCTGTAGTAGATCGCCAGTCGACCATCGAGGAAGATGCCGAACCCGCGGGCCGGCTCGCCGTCGTGTTCGTGGATCTTCGGAAGGCCCTCGGGGAAGTCGTAGAAGAGGTGGTAGATGGGGTGATCGAAGGGGACCTCGGTCAGCTCGCGATCGGGGAACAGGCGCGCGACCTCGCGCCGGAAGGACTCGTCGATGCCGTAGTTGTCGTCCACGTGGAGGAAGCCGCCGTTCCACAGGTACTCCCGCAGGCGATCGAGCTCGGCGGCCGAGAAGGACATGTTGCCGTGTCCGGTCGCGTACAGGTACGGGTGGTCGGCCAGGTCGGGGTCGGTGAGCCCCACCTCGTCGGGCCGCTGGGCGACGACGATCCCGGTGCGCAGACCGATCTCGCGCAGCAGGTTGGCGAGACTGGAGGGGTTCGCGTACCAGTCTCCACCACCGTCGTATCTGAGCCGGGCGATCCCGACGGGGATCGCGGCCGGCGCGACCACGGCCGCGGCCGACAGCTCGGCCGTCCCGGCGGCCATCGCGTTCGGACAGCCCTCGACGACGGCCATCGCAGCGGCGGCCGCGGCGCTCAGACCGAGCACGGTCTGGGGGAGCTTGTCGCCACCCCGCTGTCGGCTGCGGCAGTGCGGGCAGGCGCGGGCCAGATCGGGGATCTGGCAGTTGCACGATCTACACGTCTTCACGGTGTCTCCACATGGGTCCAATCTACCCCGACCCGCCCGAAGGTGCCGCATTCGCCACGCGCGGCGCGAGTCGGTAGGATAGCGCGGCGCCGGCCGGATGCCGCCGCCCGACCCGACGAGCCGATGAGACGTTACGCCGCCTACGATCCGCCCGAGTACGTATCCTGGACCCCCGACCCCGATCTGATCGGCGACTATCGGGACCGGGTCACCGCCGACCCTGCCCGCACGCTCGAGATCGCCGGTCTGGGACCGGCCCGTCTGCTCGATCTGTATCGGGGTCTGCTGCGCTTCCGGCTGCACGACATCGCGCTGTCGAGGTGGGTCAAGCAGGGGGTAATCTCGAAGGCGTGGCTGGGGACTGGAGAGGAAGCCGCCACGATCGGCGCCGTGCACGCGCTCGAGCGGAAGGGCGCCGAGGGGGACGTCGTGGGGCCGATGATTCGCAACGGCGGGGCGTGCCACGAGATGGGCATCCCCGTAGCGGACATGCTGAGGGCGTATCTGGCGACCGGCGACGGTCCCACCCGCGGACGCGACCTGCACGTCGGCGACCTTTCCCGCGGCGTGTGCTCTCCGATCAGCATGGTCGCCTCGTTGAGCACCGTGATGAACGGGCTCGCGATGGCGTTCCGCATGCGTGGAGAGCCGCGTGTGGCGTTGACCTGGGTGGGCGACGGCGCCACGAAGCACGGCGAGGCGCACGAGGCGTTCAACTTCGCGGCGACGCTGAAGCTCCCGGTCATCTTCATCATCCAGAACAACCAGGTGGCGCTGGGGACGCGGTTCGACCAGCACCACGTGGCGCACGACTTCAGGGGCTGGGGGGACGCCTACGGCATCCCCCTGATCGCGGCGGACGGCAACCACGTGCTAGATGTCTACGCCGCCACGCGGCTCGCCGCGAAGCGCTGCAGGGCCGGCGAGGGGCCCGTCTTCATCGAGGCGACGACCTTCCGGATGGGGGGACACGCCACGCACGATGTCGCGGAGGCCCGGCGCACGTTCCCCGAGCGTCTGTTCGACTACTGGGGCCGTCGGGATCCGATCGGGCTGTTCGAGGAATACCTCGCCCTGGGGACCGTCGATCTCGGTGGACCCGGTGAGGGAGATCTCGAGACGCGGAATCGGGCCGCGCTCAGGGAGGCGGAGACGCGGGTCACCGCCGAGGTCGAGACCGCGGCGGAACAGGCCCTCGCGAGCCGCGCCTCCGCGATGCCGATCCCCGAGAGCGCCGCGACAGGCGTGTACGCCTAGAGAGGAGACCATGGTGAACAGACCGCGACGTTCGGTGTCCGCCGAGGGCGACGAGTGGACCCTCGTCGACGCCTGGCGGAGCGGTACGGGGCTGGGTCTGGGGTATTTCCTCGCCGCGTCCGCCGTCGACGACAGACGCGTCGTCCTCGAGCCCGGTCGCACGCTGGAGAGCCTCGAGGAGGGCGAGATCGGGCGGTTGCTGGAGGGTTCGGCCCCGCTCACGACGACCGAGCGCCGGTTCGGCGACTCGGGCGGCCGGGCGTGGCTGGCGCAGTCGTTCGGCCCGGTCTGGGGCGAGGGAGTGGCGTCGGGTCTCACCGGTCTCCGCATCGTCTGTCTGACGGCGGAGGAGCCGGCCGTCGAGGTGATGGATGCACGTCTCGAGGACCTCTCCGACGACGACCTCGCGGCCCTCGTGGAAGCCGCGGCCGTCCGCGGGGAGTCCGGGGAGGACTGACATCCTTCGCCTGACCTTTCTGGGGACGGCATCGTCGCGGCCCACGGTGGCGCGAAACGTCTCGTCGATCGCCGTCCAGCGCGACGGACGGTCGTTCCTGTTCGACTGCGGGGAGGGGACGCAGCGCCAGATGATGCGCTTCGGGGTCGGGTTCGCGCTGACCGACATCTTCGTGACGCACCTGCACTCCGATCACTACCTCGGTCTCACCGGGCTGCTCCGGACGCTCGCCCTCCAGGGCCGTTCGGAACCCCTCACCCTGTGGGGTCCGGAGGGGAGCGCCGGCACGCTCGCGGCGGTGCGCGACCTCGGCGGTGATCGCACGCCGTTCGAGGTGCCGATCCGCGAGCTGGCGCCAGGTGACGCGCTGCGCGATGCGGGGTTCCGGATCGAGGCGTTCGCCACGCGCCACACGCAGCGGTCCATCGGGCTGCTGCTGGCCGAGGACGATCGACCCGGCCGGTTCGACGTCGGTGCGGCGCGGGCGCGCGGGGTGCCCGAGGGGCCGGCCTTCGGGAGGCTGCACCGCGGCGAGGCCGTCACGCTCGCCGACGGGACGGTGGTGACTCCCGACGACCTCGTGGGTCCGCCGCGGCCGGGACGGCGGGTCGTGTACACCGGCGACACGAGGCCGACCCCGGAGACGGTCGAGGCCGCTCGCGGGGCCGATCTTCTCGTGCACGAGGCCACCTTCGACGACTCGGAGGCGGCCCGTGCGCGTGATACCGGACACTCGACGGCCCGCGAGGCCGCGGAGATCGCCGCCGCCGCGTCGGTTCGACGCCTGGTCCTGACGCATATCAGCGCGCGTTATTCGGATCGCCCGGGACAGCTGCTCGATGAGGCGAGGGAGGTGTTCCGTAGCGTCGAGATCGCGCGTGACGGGTATGCGGTCGAGGTGCGGTACGCGGAGGAGGAACCGACGGGTCGACCGGAAGAGGCCGACGGAGGGGACGCGGTGGCCGGGGCGACCCGGTGATCGCGGTCCGCCCGCCGGGCGACAAGTCGATCTCTCACCGGGCGCTCCTCATCGCGGGGGTGGCGGACGGAGTGTCGACGCTTCGCCATCTCGGCGACGGAGCCGATGTGTGGAGCACCATCGGTGTGGTTCGTACCCTCGGGGCGACGGTCGATGTCGTCGAGGGGCCGACAGGGATCGATGCCACCGTTACGCCGTCGGTCGCGCCGGACGCGGTCGGTCTGCTCGACTGCGGGAATTCGGGGACGACGGCCCGGCTCGCTCTCGGGCTCCTGGCAGGACTCGGGGTCGGCGCCCGGCTCGACGGAGATGGATCGCTGCGCGGCCGACCCATGCGGCGGGTCGTATACCCCCTCCAGGCCATGGGGGCGCGGATCGACCACGAGGGCGAGGCGGACCGGCTGCCCGTCACGGTCCACCCGCGGGCGACCGGGGCGCTGCGCACCCTGCGCCACCGACCGCGCGTCGCGAGCGCCCAGGTGAAGTCGGCGATCCTGCTCGCCGGAGTCCTGGACGGCGTGGCGGTCGAGGTCCGCGAGCCGGCCAGATCGCGCGACCATACGGAGCGGATGCTCGCCGCTTGCGGGGCACCGGTCGAGCGCCGCGAGGAGGGCGAGGGGGCGGTCGCGGCGTTCGAGCCGGGGTCCTGGTCCGGCGCCCTGCGGCCTCTCGATCTCGAGATTCCCGGCGATCCCTCTTCCGCCGCGTTCATGATCGGCGCGGCACTCGTGAACGGACGTCCGATCCGGATCGAGGCCGTATCGGACAACCCCACACGGAACGGCGTGCTCGAGGTGCTCGAGGAGATGGGGGCCGCCGTGTCGCGTGAGAACGAGACCATCTCCGGGGGCGAGCCCGTATGCACGTGGATCGTGGAGCCGCCCGACAGGCTGCGGAGCTTCGACCTCGGGGGGACGCGAATCGCGGGTCTGATCGATGAGCTGCCGCTACTGGCCGTCCTCGCGGCCCGGTCGGTCGGTCGGTCTTCCATTCGCGATGCCGCCGAGCTGCGCGTCAAGGAGAGCGACCGGATCGCGTGGCTCGCGCGCAACCTGACCCGCATCGGCGTCACCGTCACCGAGCGGCCGGATGGCCTCGACATCGAGGGCACGAGTGCGCGACTCGCGGGTCGTGTGGAGTCGGGTGGGGATCACCGGATCGAAATGGCGTTCGGGGTGCTCGCCGCCGCGCCGGCGAGCGACATCGAGCAGGAGGGGCGGGGCTGTGCGGCGGTCTCGTATCCGCGTTTTTGGGAGGACCTTCGGGCGGTGACGACGTGGACGGAGTGATGCGGCCCGGGCGGAGGGTGATCGCCATCGACGGCCCGGCGGCTTCCGGGAAGAGCACCACCGCGGCGGCGGTCGCGGCGCGGCTCGGGTTCGTCCACCTCAACTCCGGACTCCTCTACCGCGCCCTGACGTGGAAGTCGGTCGCCGAAGGGTGGAGCCCGTCCGACGATGGGTACGACGCGCGTATCCGCGGTCTGCGAATCGAGTTGCGTGGACAGGGGCGGACGCTCGTCGTGCTCGTCGACGATGATGACCCCGGCGACGCCCTCCACGGACGGGCCGTCGCCGCGGGCGTGTCGGAGGTGGCCGGCGTGGCGGCCGTGCGCGAGGTGGTTCTCGCCCGCCTCCGCGCGGCCGGTGCGGAGTTCGATCTGGTGTGCGATGGACGGGACATCGGGACCACGGTCTTCCCGGAGGCGGATCTGAAGATCTTCCTCATCGCCGACCCCGGCGAGCGAGCCAGACGGCGGCTCCTCGATCTGGGGGAGGAGCCGTCGCCGGCCGCGGTCCGGGAGGAGACGGCCCGGCTCGAGCGTCGCGACGCGGCGGATTCGGCCCGCGAGCTCTCGCCCCTGCGGCGCGCCCCCGACGCGGTCGTGATCGACACGACGGGCTCGCCTCCCGAAGCGGTGGTCGAGCGGATCTGCGATCTCGCCGCGCGCCGAGGGATCGTCGGGGGCTCGACCACGTCCTGATCGGGGCAGGCCGCGATCGCGGAACCCCGCATCGTGGCGCGATTTCGCGGTTGACGACGCGAAACCCCGTGTCTAGTTTTTCGGATTGTCCACCGGATTCCGGCGGGGGAACGTGGCGTCCCGACGGCGTCCCGGAAGACCAGATCGGAATTGGCCGATGGTTGGCCGATTTTTTTTGCCACACACGCGGCTCCGCTCCGGCGGCGCGGCGGATCGAAGGAATCACGCGGAGATGGCTGACGAGAACCAGGAAGCGACGGAAGGGGTGGCGACCGAGGCGACGGTCGACGTGAAGGAGACCGCGAAGGAGACGGCGGTCGAGGTGGAGGAAGCCGCGGCGACGGTCGAGGTGGAAGAGACCTCCACGGAAGCCGCCGCGGAGTCGGGTGAGCCGGAGAGGGCGGCGCCGTCCACGTTCGAGTTCGGACGGCTCGATCTCGATCTCGATGCGGACCCTCGAGACGACACGAGCTACGACGACGAGGAGTACCAGGAGCTTCTCGACCTCTACGAAGACACCCTGAGCGAGATCGCCGAAGGCGAGATCGTGACGGCGCAGGTCATCTCCAAGGACGACGCCAGCGTCATCCTCGATGTCGGGTTCAAGTCCGAGGGCGCGGTCCCGCTGGACGAGTTCCGCAACCCCGACGAGGTCGTGCCCGGCGACACCGTGGACGTCTTCCTCGAGAGTCTCGAGGACGACGAGGGCGTGGTCGTCCTCTCGAAGAAGAAGGCCGACTTCCTCCGCGTGTGGGAGAAGATCAAGGCGGCGTTCGACGAGGACCAGCCCGTCCGGGGCATGATCAAGCGCAAGATCAAGGGCGGCGTGACGGTCGATCTGATGGGGGTCGATGCCTTCCTGCCCGGTTCCCAGATCGCGCTTCGCCGTGTGCCAAACGTCGAGGATCTCATCGGCGACGAGTACGACTTCAAGATCCTCAAGCTCAACAAGCGGCGGCGGAACATCGT